>NZ_JAGQBG010000044.1 GCF_024345515.1 Cyanobium sp. N5-Cardenillas | reverse complement strand
GCGCATCGGAGAGGAGCGCCCTTATTGCGAACTGCTCGCAACCTAGACGCCGAAGGGGCCCTTTTGCAAGCGATTCTCAATAGCAGCTGGGGATTGCGAAGCGGCGGTCACCCGGGACGGTCGCTTTCGAGGCCTGGCGCCGTGCCATCGGGGACCGGGGCTGCGCCAGCCGCCCCCAGCCTGGGGTGATTCCTCCGCTTAAGAACCCCATGCTCCGCATCCGTGGCGACCGGTCCAGCCTGTTGGCGGCCCTGGCGGCCCACTGGGCCGATCAGCAGCTGCAGCTTCCGGCCCTCGGGCCAGGCAGCGCCCTCAACCCTGCTCCTCAGCCGCGCAGGCCGGACAGAGGGCCCGCACGTTGAGCACGCACTCCAGCAACCGGAAGCCGAAGGCCCCGGCCGCCGCTTCGCCGGCGGCGAGCACCGCGCCACTCTCGAACTCCTCAGTGCGGCCGCAGCGGACACAGAGCAGGTGGTGATGGTCGCGATGGGCGTCGCCGGCCAGTTCGAAGCGGCGCCCCCCCTCGGGCAGCTCCAGTTCCTGCAGCAGCCCCATCGAACTCAGCAGCCGCAGGGTGCGGTAGACGGTGGCCAGTGACACCCGCTCCTGGCTGCGCACCAGACGCAGGTGCACCTCCTCCGCGCTGAGGTGGCTGCCCTCGCCGATCCGCTCGAACAGATCCAGCACCCGCTGGCGCTGGGGCGTGAGCCGCTGGCCCCGGTCGTTGAGGGTGGTGCGCAGGCTGCTGGGCTGGGCCAGGCCGGTGGGGGGAGTGTTCACCACGCGATCCCAGACCTTCGCAAAACTAGGACCTATTGAGAAGGACTGCCTGATGGCGGTGTCGCCACAGGCGGCTGCCGCACCAGACGGCGGTCGAGGGCCACCAGGGCGGCCGCCAGCAGATCGGTGAGCGTGACGATCAGGCGATAGCTGAGGGCCACCGCCAGCAGCGGCGCTTCCGGCAGGGTCAGGCCCATGCGCAGCAGCAGCACCGCCTCGAACACCCCCAGCCCGCCGGGCGCTCCCGGCACCACAAGGCCGGCGGTCCAGGCCAGGGCGAATCCCGCCAGCCACAGGGGGGCCTCGCTCCCCAGGGGCAGATCAAAGGCCCGGATGCAGCAGCAGAAGCCGGCGAAGCGCAGCAGCACGAAGGCCAGCTCCGCCAGGAGTGGCTGCCAGGGGTAACCCCCCAGCCCGCTGGGGCGCACCAGGGGCGCCCCCTGCGCCAGCTCCTGCTGGAGCTCCTCCTCCAGGCCCAGGTCGCGGGCCCGACGCCGCTCGAGCCGCCCCAGCAGGGGATCCAGCCAGCGGGGAAGCAGAAGAGCCAGGGGCAGCAGGCACGCCAGGCCCAGCCCGCCCTGCCAGCCGCCCAGGGGCACCAGGGCCAGGGCCGCCACCGCCGCCACCAGGGGATCGAGCAGCACCGCCACCAGGGCCATGCTGGTGCCCACCGGGGCCGCCAGGGGCGCGCCCTCGCTACGCAGCCGCTGCACCCGGGAGGCCAGGTGCCAGATGCCCCCCGGCAGGAACTTGCGCAGGTTGGTGGCCACGTGCAGTTCCACCACCGCAGCCCAGGCGGGCCGCAGGCCCAGCCAACGCAGCACGACACCCCAGGCGAAGCCATTGGTCAGCAGGCTGAGCAGGCTCACGCCGACGCCCAGCACCAGCCATAGCCAACCCTGGCCATCGAGGCGCAGCTGCACCAGCTGGCGGCCGTGGCTGAGCAGGGCCGCCATGACGAAGCCGATGCTGCCCATGGTGATCCAGGGGCGCAGACCGCCCGGCAGGGACGGCAGGGCCAGCCACTTCGGTGGCGACGGCAGCCGGCGCCGCAGGCTTTCGAGGCTGGGAGGGGACCAGGGGCTCATGGCGTCTCAGCCTCTGAGGCCAGGGCGCGGCGGACCTCGTCGCGCACCTCTTCGATGGAGCGACCCAGACGCCCGGCCAGCTCCACCAGGTCGGCGTGCTCCGCCTTGGCCCGCCGGCGACCGTCGGGCAGGCTGGCCCACTTGATCCGCACCGGACCCAGGGCGGTGGCCAGGGTGGCGCTGTGCCTGGGCAGGATCCAGCGGTTCTGCAGCTGCTCCCGCACCCCCAGCGTCGTGCCGTGGCGCCACCACACCTGGCGCAGCGCCGGCCCCAGCTCCGGGCTCATCAGGGCAGTGAGCAGGGTGCCGGTGCGGCCCTTCTTCATCGCCACCGGCTGGCTGAACACCTCGACAGCCCCGCCCTGACGCAGGGCCTCCGCCAGGTAGGCCAGGTCCTCGGCGCTGGCATCGTCGATCTGGGCCTGCTGCTGCAACAGGACTTCGCTCACTTCGTTGGCTCCAACGGCGCCATCGTCCCCCAGGGGACGGGCCAGGGTGAGGCGCAGCAGGTTGGCCCGATCCAGCTGCCGCGTGCCCAGACCCACCCCCACCCGCAGCGGCACGGCGCCGGGGGAGGGGCCGAAACGGTCGGCCCAGCAGGCCATCAGGGCCAGCCCGGTGGGGGTGGTCAGTTCGCCTGGCGGAAACCCCTCGCTGGAGGCCAGCGGCAGGCCCCGCGAGCGGGCGATCTCCAGCACCGCCGGAGCCGGCAGCGGCAGGGCCCCGTGGGCGGTGGTGACGCTGCCGTGGCCCGCGGGCGGCACGCCGCAAACCAATGGGTCCACCCCCAGGTGCAGCAGGCCGGCACAGACCCCCACGATGTCCACCAGGGCATCGACCGCCCCCACCTCATGGAAGGCGACGGCCTCGGCGGAATGGCCGTGGACCGTCGCCTCCGCCTCCGCCAGCAGGCCGAACACCGCCAGCACCTTCTGCCGCAACGCCGGCGCCAGCGGAGCCACCTGGATCTGCTGGCGCAACGCCCCCCAGGGGCGGTGGTGCGGCTGGGCCTCCAGGGCCTCCACGTCCAGATGCAGGCCCCGAAGCCCCCCGCTGCGCCGTTCCTCGATCCTCAGCCGGTAGCGCCCCTCCAGCCCCAGGGCGGCGAGGGGCGCATGGATGATGGCCTCGGGGAGGCCGAGGTCCAGCAGGGCGGCCAGCAGCATGTTGCCGGCCAGGCCGGTGGGGCAATCCAGCAGGGCCAGGGTCATGGCAGCGGCCGCCGGCCGAAACGGGGGGCCGCCTGCAGCAGGCGTTCGGCCTCCGCCTCCATCTCGGCGCGGCGGGCCCGAAGGGCCTGCTCCACCTCCCGGCGCGCCCGGCGCTGTTCCAGGCGGGCCGTTGCGACATCGAACCCAGAAAGGCCCCAGAGGCGGCCCAGCAGGGCCCGGTCGTCATCGCCGCCGACGCTGTCGCCGTAGACCAGCGACTCGGCCACCATGCCCGCCTGCAGCACCCGGCTCCAGCGCCGCAGGTCCTCAGCGGAGAGCTTCACGCTCTCGGGCAGGGCGAACTCGGTGCAGCCGCCGCTGTCGACCCCGGCCCGTAGGCAGGCCAGGCTGCCCACCAGCACCCGCTGCACCACCAGGCCATCACTGCTCGCCGCCAGGGCGTGGCCGGCTTCATGGATGGCGATGCGGCGCAGACGCCCCTGGCCGCCGGGGAGGGCTTCGGCCAGCAGATGGCCGCCGCGTCCGCCGTAGCGGGCCGCATCCAGGGTGAGGGATCCCAGGCCCACGGCCACGAGCACGGTGAGCCACCAGGGGGACAGCCCGACCAGCGGGCCTGCCACGGCGCCAAGACTGACCAGCAGCACCACGACGCCTGCCGTGAGGGCACCGCTGGTCATCTCAGCGGCCCTGGCGGGTCACGGCGCGGCCATGGCCCTTGGGCTTGGCCGGGCCGCCCTTGTCACCGCCGGGGCGGCGGGCCTTGCCGCCGCGGTTGCCCCGTTCAGCCACCGGGCCGATGACCTCAAAGCGCTCGACGGCGATCTGCTGGCCCTGGCGGCGCAGGTCGAGGGCAACGAAATGGCGCAGGTGCTCCAGGGGGATCTCGCCGCGGAGCTGGAGCTTGAACGGCACCGGACGGTTGCCATCGGGGCGGGGCTGCTGGCGCACCTTGATGACCAGATCGCCGGTTTCGGGGCGGGTGAAGATCAACTCGCCCCGGATCGAGAAGTAGTCGTCGCCCTCGGGAAGCTGGTCGGCGTCGATGGCGTCGGTGGCGGCCCCGGAGGTGGCCTCCTGTTCCGTGGCCTCGGAGTCCGTTGCTGAGGCCAGGGTGCTGGGTTCCCACACGCCCACCATCTGCAGGTGGAGCTGGTTCTCCTCCCGGGAGCGGGGGTAGACGACCCACAGATGGGGTGTCGCCAGGTCGAGGTGGCGCCGCATGAGCGTGAGCAGGCGCCCGAGCACCACGGCTTCGATCTCGGTGCCATCGGCCGTGCGGATCAGACCCCGGGTGAGTTGCTCGGGATCGGCGGGTACGTAGCAACCACGCACCACTCCGATGGCCCGGTACTGCATCGGCTCGGTGACCGGGGAAATGGGATGCTGGCGCATGGTGAAAGGAAAAACCCCGCGGTGGTGCCTGGAATGGCCCGGGTCAATGTAAGCAGCAGCGGAAGCGTGATGCCCAGGCCAGACTCGGACGCGACCCTGAGCCCTCTCCGTCAGCGGATGCCCTCCCCCAACCGAAGCCTGCCTGGCCTCCGGCCGCTGCTGGCGGCCGGCCTGGTGGCCCTGCTGGCTCTCGGTGGTGGCTGGTGGCTGGGCCAGCGCCAGTCAGCCACCCAGGCCAGCGCCGACCCGAAGCGGGCGCTGCTCACCAAGGAGGCCACCCGATTGCGACTGCGGCTCGACGCCGACGAAGCGGGCCCTGCCGACCGCCAGCGGCTGCTCGAGCTGTTGGTGGCCCTCGATCGCAAGCCGGAGGCCATCAGCCTGCTGGAGCCGATGGCCGACCGGGAACCCGAGCGCTGGTCGCTGCGGCTGATGCTGGCCGAACTGCGGCGCGACCAGGGCGACCGCAGCGGCGCCGAGCGCGAACTGCGCCAGATCCTCAACCTGCGGCCCACCCAGGTGGAGGCCCTGCAACTGTTCAGCCTGCTCAACCTGGAGCAAGGTCGCGGCGCTGCCGCCGAGGCCCGCGTCAAGGCGGCCTACGGCCTGGCCATCAAACCCGACGTCCAGCCGGAGGCCCTCGGGATCGGCCTGCTCCTGGCTGAACTCCAGCTCAAGCGCAACCAGGCCACCACGGCGGCGGCCACCTATCTGCAGCTGGCCAACCTGTTCCCCCAGGACCAGCGTCCCCTGCTGGGTCTGGCGATGCTGCGGCACGACCAGGGGGATGCCAAAGGAGCCCAGGACGCCCTGGCCCAGGCCCGGCTGCGCAACCCCAATCCGGACAAGCCGGACCCTAGGCTCGACAAGCTGGCGGCGAGCTGGGGGCTCGAACCGCTCAGATCCCCTTCAACTGCCCCGAAGTCCCCGCCGGCGCAGGCTTCGGCGCCTTCGCGTCAAACTCCCTGAGGGCCTGATCGATAGCGGAACTGGGCGGAGTGGCGTCGTCCAGGGCCGTGCTGCGCTTCAACTTGTTCATCAGGTCGAGCGGATTGGTGCTGTCCAGGATCGAGCCGCTGCCGGTTCCCGATCGGCTCGGGCCGTAGTCGTACAGCTGGCGTTCCTGGATGCTGGTACCGAGGGTCTGGCCGTAGCCGGCCTGCTGGGCCGAGGCCCCACCGGCCGGCAGCACGGCCAGCGCCACCGCCGCCGGCAGGGCCATGGCCGCCAGGCAGCCCGCACGGGCGAGAGAAGCACGAAGGGAAATCGAACGGTTCATGGCTCCTGCCGTCGAGGGGACTTCTACCTGTAGGCCCATGATAAGGGCCCCCAGCCGGTGGACCGGCCCGTTGCCATGGCCCTGCGGATCGCCACCTGGAACGTCAATTCCGTGCGCACCCGGCTCGATCAGGTGGGCGCCTGGCTCAAGGCCGAGGGGCCCGAGGTGCTCTGCCTGCAGGAAACCAAGGTGGCCGACGAGCTGTTCCCCCGCGCCGCCTTCGAGGCCCTGGGTTACCGGGGGGTGATCAGCGGCCAGAAGGCCTACAACGGCGTCGCGATCCTCAGCCGGCTGCCGATCGAGGACGTGCGGCTTGGTTTCGCCGCCCTGCTGCCGGACGATCCGGCGGCCGAGCGGCTGGGCGAGCAGAAACGGGTGATCAGTGCCGCGATCGAGGGGGTGCGGGTGCTCAATCTTTATGTGCCCAATGGATCGGCCCTGACCTCGGAGAAATACCCCTACAAGCTGGAATGGCTGGCCTGTCTGCGGCGCTACCTGAAGACCCAGGACGCCGAAGGGGAGCCGCTGGCGATGGTGGGGGACTTCAACATCGCCCTGGAGTCCCGGGACATCCACGACCCGGAGCGCCTCAGCGGCGGGATCATGGCCAGTGATCCGGAGCGGCAGGCCCTGACGGCGGCCCTCGGCGATCGCCTCAGCGACGTGTTCCGCGTGTTCGAACCGGAGGGCGGCCACTGGAGCTGGTGGGACTACCGCACCGGCGCCTGGGACCGTGACCGGGGCTGGCGCATCGACCACATCTATCTCTCCGAGGAGCTGCTGGCTTGCGCCACGGGCTGCGTGATCCACAAGGGGGTGCGGGGCAACGAACAGCCCAGCGACCATGCGCCGGTGGTGGTGCACCTGGCCTGGCCGCCGGAGGAGGCGGCCGATGGCGATGATGATGGCTGGTGAGGGCAGCTGGTGACGGCCCCCGGGGCCTCAGGCCAGGAACGCCGCCAGCGCAAGGTCCGGGCGCCGCACCAGGGCGAACAGGGTGCCGGCATTCCCCCGGCTCACCCGCAGCTCGTCATCCAGAACGGTGATATCAAGCCAGGCGGCATACCCCTGCTGCACCTCCCGGAACACTTGCAGCCGCTGCTCTCCAAGCCGGGGCCCCAGCCAGCCGCCCCGCTCGAAGCGCACCGACACCCGCTGGTGGGGCGACGCCGGCTCCACGGCGATCCGGGCCTGCACCCCGATACCCGCCAACGGCCCAAGGGGGCCGGCCAGGCGCAGGAGGTTGAGGGCGCGGCCGGCGGCGGGATCGAGCAGCTGCAGATTCTCCAGCCAGGGCTGGACCGCCAGGTAGGGCTGGGAACTGCTGCTCCAGCGCAGCTCCCACACCCCCGCCAGCTGGGCGGTCTGGGCGGAGAGGTCGGCGGGCTGCAGCTGCTCCAGCCGCTCGATGAGGGCCTCGATGCGCCTGGCGGCCGGAGCAGGAGCGCCGGGGGATCCGGCCCGCAGCAGCCCCAGCAGTTCCTTCCGGCAGGCCGGGGCGTCGCCGGCAGCAGCGGTCGGGCCATCGGCCATGGCAAGGGAAGCGTCCGACACCGGCTCTCACCCGCAGGACGGGGTCACGTCAGGATCCATGCTGTCAGGTCCAGGAGGCCATCGGATACCGTGTCGCCCGGCCTGAGCGCCGATCCGCTCCAACGGCAGACCCCGTGACGCTGACCACCGTCGATGTGACCCTGGTGGGGGCGGGGATCATGGGCGCCACCCTGGGCACCCTGCTCAAGCAGCTGCGGCCGGACCTGAGCATCCTGCTGCTCGAGGGCCTTCCCAGGGAGGCTCAGGAAAGCTCCAGTGCCTGGAACAACGCCGGCACGGGCCATGCCGGGAACTGCGAGCTGAATTACACGCCGATGGCGGCGGACGGTTCGATCAGCCTCACCAAGGCGCTCGACATCAACGAGGCCTTCGATCTGTCGCGCCAGTTCTGGACCCATCTGGTGCGGGACGGCGCCCTGGGCCCCCCGGCGGCCTTCATCCAGGGTGTGCCCCATATGAGCTTTGTGCTGGGGGAGGAGCGGCGGGCCTTCGTGCGGGAACGCCACCGCCTGATGGCCGCCCACCACTGCTACCGGGGCATGGCCTATAGCGAGGACCCCTCGCAGGTGGCGGACTGGGCGCCGCTGCTGATGGAAGGGAGGGATCCGGACCAGGTCATTGGCGCCACCCACATCGCCTCCGGCACCGACGTGAACTTCGGAGCGCTCACCAGCCAGTTGCTGGCTCACCTGCGCGCCAGCCCGCCGTTTGAGGCGCGATTCTCCACCGCGGTGAGGGGCCTGCGGCGCCGGCAGCACGGGGGCTGGCGCCTGGAGACCCGCGATCAGGCCAGTGGTGAGAACCGCCTGATCGATTGCGGCACCGTGTTTCTCGGGGCCGGTGGCGGCGCCCTCACCCTGCTGCAGAAAGCGGGGATCCCCGAAGGACGCGGCTATGGCGGCTTTCCCGTCAGCGGCCTGTGGCTGCGCTGTGGGGATCCGGCCGTGGCCAGCCGCCACCACGCCAAGGTCTATGGGATGGCAGCCGCCGGCTCGCCGCCGATGTCGGTGCCCCACCTGGACACCCGTCTCGTTGACGGCCGGCACTGGATCCTGTTCGGGCCCTACGCGGGGTTTTCCAGCAAGTTCCTCAAAAGCGGCTCTCTCTGCGACTGGCCCGGCTCCCTGCGGCCCGGCAACCTGCTGCCCCAGCTGGCGGTGGCCCGGGACAACCTGCCCCTGACCCGGTACCTGATCGGCCAGGTGTTCGCCAGCGCCGGGCAGCGCTTCGCGGCCCTGCGCGACTTCTACCCGAACGCCCGGCCCTCCGACTGGTCACTGGCGGTGGCGGGGCAACGGGTGCAGATCATCAAGGGGGACCCCAGCCGGGGCGGGGTGCTCCAGTTCGGCACCGAGGTGGTGCATGCGGCCGACACCTCGCTGGTGGCCGTGCTGGGGGCCTCACCGGGCGCCTCCGCCGCCGTGGCGATCAGCCTGGAGATCCTGCGCTCCTGTTTCCGCGACAAGCTGCCCGACGGCTGGGAGCGCACCCTGAAGCGGATCCTGCCCTCCTATGGCGAATCGATCCGCCACAACGCCGACCTCTGCCTGCGGATCCGCAGCCAGAGCGCCGAGGTGCTGGGGCTGGCGGCACCTTGCTAGGGCTGGCGCGGCGGCAGCAGCAGGCCAGCCCGCACGGCCCACGGGGAAAGGGCGAACAGGCGCAGCATGGCCGCCAGCAACTCCGGCACGTCCAGGGTGTTGGCCAGAAAGCCGTACCACTGGCGGCCGGGCAGGGAGAAGAAACTGGCGAAGAATTGGCGCAGCTCGGCTTCGGAGAAGCCCATCAGCTTGCCCAGCCCGAACTGGTAAAGGGCGTGCTTGCTGCGCAGCTCAGGGGACCAGAGGGCTTGCCAGCCCGCCCGGGCCAGCAGGGCCGAGGGAGCCGCAGTGTCGGCCATCGCCGCCGCCACCGCCGCCGCCACCGCCGGCGCCCGACGCAGCAGGGCGCCCACCATGTAGCCCGAGGCCGGATGCACCATCGATGCCGCCCCGCCGAAGCCCAGCACCGGCTGCTGCAGATCCGGCAGGGGCAGGTTCATCGGAAACAGGCAGAACTCCTCGTGCTCCACCTCCAGCACCTGCACGCCGCGCTGGGCCAGGCGCCGCTGGAGCCGTTGCTGGAGCACATCGAAGGGTACCGGGGGAGCCAGGGCCAGCGACGTCTCCTCGACGAAGAAACGGCCGCCGCCCAGATCCATCGCGTAGAGGAAGGTGGGGGGCTCGGCCCGCTCCGCCTCGCTGAGGTGGTCGCCGCGGTAGTCCATCAGCACGAACTGATCGGGCAACACCGGCGGCGCTGAGAAGCGGCCGACGACGCCATAGGCCGACTGGCCCGCCACCGGGCCCCGGTCGGGCCGCCGCACCAGCAGCGGCTGGTGGCCGGTGGCATCCACCACCAGCCGCGCCTGCCAACGGCTTCCATCCGCCCCCACCACCTCACTCAGGGCGCCAACGGCCTCGCAGCCGGTGGCCAGCCCCTGCAGCAGTTCCACCCCGCCTCGCCCGCAGGCGTCCAGCCAGTGCCGCTGCAGGGCCTCGCGGTTGAACAGGCCGTAATCCCGGCCATGGACCGTGGGGCGGTTGGCCGCCGCCGCGGGGTCAGGATCGCCCGCCCCGAAGTAACTCACCGTGTCGCTCCAGCGGTGCTCCAGCAGATGGCCCAGGCCGAGGGCATCCACCTCATCCCCCCAGATGCCGTAGGTGTTGGGCCAGGGGGTACGCGGATCCTGGGGGGCCACCAGGGCCACCTGGAGCCCCTCGTCAGCCAGGGCCGCCGCGATGCAAAGGGCGGCGGGGCCGCCACCGAGCACCAGCACGTCCCTCGCCATCTCGCCGGTACGGTGAATCCACATCCTGCATCACGGTCCATGCGCCCCATCGCCCGCTGGATGCTGGCGGCGCTGGCCTGCCTGGGCCTGGGCCTGGTGCTTGGCCTGGTTCCGCCGCCAGCGGCCGCCGCACCCATGGCGACGGCAGCCCCGGTCTCCGCCGTGCCGATCCGGGTCGCCCTGAAGGTGGACAACGTCTACCGCTTCTCCTCACGGGAGAAGACCTTCAGCGTCGAGGGGACGCTGCGCCTGTCGGCGCCTGCGGCCACCGCGCGGCCGTGGCTGGCGGCGGAGGCGGATCTCCTGGATCTGGTGCGCTTCCAGAACCTGGTGGAGCCCTGGGACTCGCTGCTGGAAGCCAGCAGCGGCCCGCTTCGCCTGGGCACGGAGCTGGGCCGCGATTACCGCTTCAACGGCAATTTCTATTCCGATGAGATCGACTACCGGGGCTACCCCTTCGGCACCCTTCCCTTGCAGATCCGGCTGGTGGCCGACCCCAGCTTTCCCGCCACGATCGCTGACCCGCCCAGGATCCGCCTTGAGGCCGACAGCGCCGCCTCCGGCGTCAGCGGCCGCAGCAACATGAACGGCTATCGGCTGAGCAGCTGGCGCCTGTTCCAGCACCGCGGCGGTGTGGAGATGGAGCTGCGCTACGAGCCCATCGGCTGGGCGTCTCTGGTGAAGTGGCTGCTGCCGCTCACGATCACGATGGTGGTGATGCTGCTCACCCCCAACCTGCGGGCCGGGTTCAGCTCTGAGCGCCTGGCGATCCCACCGGTGATCCTGCTGACGCTGGTGTTCATGCAACAGGCCTACCGCGATTCGCTGCCGTCCTTGCCCTATCTCACCGTGCTGGATGGGCTGTATGCCTTCTCCTACCTGGTGACGCTGGTGTTCTTCTGCCAGTTCATCTGGTGCGCCAATCGGCTGGATCGCCTGGCCAGCGAGGGCAACGGGCAGGGCCGCCCAGGGCTCGAACGGAAGATCAAGCGCCTGGAGCTGGGCCTGCAGCTGGCCAGCCTGGCCGGCTACGGGGTGCTGCTGCTCTGGGCCTGGGGCCAGCGCTGAGCCCGTCTG
Organism: Cyanobium sp. N5-Cardenillas; assembly: GCF_024345515.1. GTDB lineage: Bacteria > Cyanobacteriota > Cyanobacteriia > PCC-6307 > Cyanobiaceae > Cyanobium. The sequence continues at coordinate 5,175 of NZ_JAGQBG010000044.1, read as the reverse complement.
GAGGGGTCAGTCGTCCGTGTCTGGGGACTCCTGTGCGGTTGGAGCCGCGTCCCCAGGGGCCTCGGGAGTGGCGGCCGGAGCCTCCGGGGTGACATCCGCCGCGGCCTCGGGAGCCGCCCCATCGGCCAGCTCCTCCTCCTCGGCCGCCGGCGGCACCAGCACCACCTCGGTGAGGCGATCACCGGAATCCAGTTTCTGCAGCCGCACGCCGGTGGCCGCCCGGGACTGCTGGGGAATGGCATCGGCCTTCATGCGCACGATCACCCCCCGCTCGCTCACCAGCAGCAGCTCCACACCGGCGCCGAGCACCTTGAGGCCCACCAGCACGTCGCCGTCGCGGCGGAACTTGATCGCCCGCAGACCCATGCCGGCGCGGCGCTGCAGCCGGAACTGATCCACCGGCACCCGCTTGCCCAGGCCGCTGGCACTGGCCACCAGCACCCAGGGGCCCTCGCTGGGAGCAACCTCGTCGCCTTCCTCCTCGTCGCCACCGGCGGCGTCAGCCGTGCTGGCGACCCGGTCGGCCAGTTCCGCCGTGAGCACATCCATGCTCACCAGCTCATCGCCGGGGCGCAGGTTCATGGCCCGCACGCCGCGGGCGGTGCGGCCCAGGGGGCGCAGCTCCTCGTCGCTGAGGCGGAAGTGGATCGTCATCCCCTTGAGGGAGCCGATCAGCACGCTGTCGCCGGGCAGGGCGAGGCGCACCCAGCGCAGGGCGTCGCCGTCCTCGAGGGAGATGGCGATCAGGCCGTTGGAGCGGATGTTGCTGAAGGCCGACAGGCGGGTGCGTTTGATGTAGCCGCCACTGGTGAGCATCACCAGCTGCACGTCGTCGTCGAAGGCGCTGACCGCCAGCAGGGAGGTGATCGCCTCCTCGCGGGGAATCGGCAGTAGCTGCACGATCGGCGTGCCCTTGGCGGAACGGCTGCAGATCGGCACCCGGTAGGCGGGGATGGAATACACCACGCCCCGGTCGCTGAACAGCAGCAGGGCGTCGTGGTCGTTGCAGCTGATGAACAGCTTCACCGCCTCTTCGCCCTGGCTGCGGGTGCCGGCCTTGCCGCGGGTGCCGCGGCTGGTGGCCTCGAACTCGCTCACCGGCATCCGCTTGAGGTAGCCGTTCTCCGTGAGCAGCACCACCGAGCGCTCATTGGCGATCAGGTCGATGTCCTCCAGCCCACCTTCAAGATCCAGGATCTCGGTGCGGCGGGGGGAGTCGTAGCGGCTGCGCAGCACCTGGAGCTCCTCCTGGATCAGCCCCAGCACCCGTTCCTTGCGGGCAAGGATGTCCTGGTAATCGGCGATCTTGGCGACGAGGTCGTCGTGCTCGAGGCGGATCTTGTCGGCCTCCAGGGCCGTGAGGCGCCGCAGCTGCATCTGCAGGATGGCGTCGGCCTGGATCTCGCTGAGGCCATGGCGTTCCTGCAGCTGGGCCCGGGCCGTGGCGGTGTCGGGGGCGGCGCGGATCAGGGCAATGATCGGGTCGAGCTGGTCGAGGGCCAGCAGCAGACCCTGCAGGATGTGGTCGCGCTCTTCGGCCTTGCGCAGGAAGTAGCGGGTGCGCCGCTCGATCGTGCCGATGCGGAACTCGAGGAAAACCCGCAGCATCCGGCCCAGGGTGAGCAGCACCGGCTCCCCCTTCACCAGGGCCAGCATGTAGGCGCTGAAGTTGTTCTGCAGCGGCGTGAGCTTGAACAGATTGTTCAGCACCACCTGGGGGTAGGCGTCGCGGCGCAGTTCGATCACGATGCGCATGCCGTCGCGATCGCTTTCGTCGCGGATGTCGGCGATGCCCTCGAGTTTCTTGTCGTTGACCAGCTCGGCGATGCGCTCGATCAGGGAGGCCTTGTTGGTCTGGTAGGGGAGTTCGGTGATGATCACCGCGTCCCGGTCGGGGCGGCCCTTGGCTTCCACCGTTTCGATCGAGGCCACGCCGCGCATGGTGATCGAGCCGCGGCCGGTGGTGTAGGTCTCGCGGATGCCCCGTCGGCCGAGGATCTGGCCACCGGTGGGGAAATCGGGGCCGGGGATGATCGCCATCAGCGCCCGGTCCTCGATCTCCGGGTCGTCGATCAGGGCCAGCAGGCCGTCGATCAGCTCGGTGAGGTTGTGGGGGGGGATGTTGGTGGCCATCCCCACGGCGATGCCGGAGGACCCGTTGAGCAGCAGATGCGGCACCCGGGCCGGCATCACGGTGGGTTCCTGCTGGGAACCGTCGAAGTTGTCGATGTAGTCGACGGTCTCGGCTTCGATGTCCTCCAGCAGGCTGTCGGTGGTCAGGGCCTGCAGGCGCGATTCCGTGTACCGCATGGCGGCCGGGGGGTCGTTGTCGACCGAGCCGAAGTTGCCGTGCCCGTCGATAAGGGGCATGCGCATGGAGAAGTCCTGGGCCATGCGCACCAGGGCGTCGTAGACGGCCGTGTCGCCGTGGGGGTGGTACTTACCGAGCACCTCCCCCACCACGCGGGCGCATTTCCGATAGGGCCGGTCGCTGGTGAGACCGAGCTCGTACATCGCGTACAGGATGCGCCGGTGCACCGGCTTGAGACCATCGCGGGCATCGGGCAGGGCCCGGCCCACGATCACGCTCATCGCATACTCCAGGTAGGAGCGCGACATCTCATTGCGAAGGTCGGTCTGGATGATCCGTCCGTCGGATTCACCGGGTCCGGTTGGATCCGCCATGCAAGACCGTATGGGGCACAACCCACTCTATCGATGACCCTGCCGGCCCGGAGTGAATCGGCCCTGCGCCAGCGTCAGCGCAAGGGTGTGCTGCGGGTGCGGGCCGCCGCCGACTTCCGCGCGCTGGCGGCCGAGGCCGGGCTGGCGGAGGCCTACGAGAGCACCGACGTCGTGGTGGCCGCCAACGCCGAATTCACCGATCAGGGCTCGCTGCACCTCAACATCGGCCCCAGCGATCCACCGATCCGCCTGCGGGAGGCCCAGCTGGAGGGCTTCGGGGCCCAGGGCGGCGGTGGCGGCGGCGACCTGGTGCTGCCGATCGGCGGCGGCCTCGGGGAAGCCCAGCGGCAGGGGGGAGCCCATCTGCTCGACCGACTGCTCAAGGGCGGTTCCCTGACCCTCACCGCCACCGGGGAGATCACCGCCCTGCACCCGCGGCGCGATCTCCAGGCCCAGCTCGACCTCGAGCACATCGGTTCCGGCCGGCTGCTGCTGCACCGGGCCATCAGCGAAAACGGCGTCGTGGCCGTGAGCAGCGCCGAAGGGGTGCTGCGCAGCCCCTGGGGGCCCGTGCTGGGGCCGTTCGGCAACGCGCTCTTCGGCTGCGGCGGCGCCGGCAGCATCGGCCTCACCATGCCGGGGCTGGCGCTGCTGGGGCCAGGCTCACCGGTGCTGGTGGCGGGGGCGATCGGCTGGGTGGTGGGCAGCGGCAGCGGCCACCAGCCGGGCGTGCCCCGCTCCGCCGGCGGCCACGCCCTCAGCCCGGGGGCGGTGGCGGCGGTGAGCGTGGAGCTCCATGGGCTGCGGTCCGAATGGCTGCGGCCCTGCTTCTTCGAGGGCCACGGGGCCGGCCTGCTGGTGGGCCTGGCGGCCCCGGTCCCCCTGATCAACGAAGCGGTGGCCCGCCAGGCCGCCTGCGGCGATGGGGAGCTGGAGGCACCCGTGCTGGACATGGCCATTCCGCGGCGCCTGCGGCCCCGCTTCGGCTCCGTCAGCTATGCCCGGCTCAAATCCGGCCTGATCCAGGTGGAGGGGCGCCGCGTCACCGCCGCTCCGGCCCATAGCCCGCGGCTGGCGGAAGCGATCGCTGCGGAGCTGATCGCCTGGCTCCAGGACGGTCGCTTTCCCCTGGGCCTGCCGGTCCGGCCACTCTCGGGGCGCGGCGGCCTGATTCCCCTCGACAGCTGAACTCCCTGCACACCTCTGGAGCGGTGGCGGAAAACGGCCGTAAGCTCCGCCGTGAGCTACCGGCGCCAGCCATGGCCGAGACCCCCTTCAGCCCCGAGCCCCCCTCCAGTCCCGAGCCCCAGGAGAACGGACCTTCGACGCCACCGTGGACGACGGAAGCGGCCGAGGTGATGCCCGACCCCGTCAGCGCCGGGCCGGAACCCGAAGCGGACGCCCCAGAGCCGGCGGCTACCCCGGTGAACGAGCCGGAGCCCGGCATCACCGCGATCGTTGACGTACCCCCCCTGGAGGGCTCCCCTGATCCGGCAGCGGACGGCGGCGGCGAATTCGAACTGCTGCTGCAGAAGATCAGGGACTGGCTCGGCAGCGGCGAACTCCAGGCCCAGTGGCAGCGGTTCCGCGGCCCCCTCAAGGGGCTGGCGATCCTCATCGGCGTCGTGCTGCTGCTGCGCGTCTACACGTCCCTGATCGGCACCCTGGACAGCCTGCCCCTGGTGGGCGGCCTGCTGGAGCTGGTGGGCCTGATCGCCGCGGTCCGTTTCACCATCACCAAGATGGTGCGCAAGAGCGACCGGGAGCAGGTCTTCACTGACTGGAGCCGCCGCTGGAACGATTTCCGGGGCAGGGAGTGATCTCCCGACCGTGATCGGGCCGGGTCCACCGCGGCCCGGTTGATAGTTTGTGCCCACTGTGTCCGTCCAACGGTGAACATTCAGCTCGGTCGCTCCAGGACCGTCCGCCGCGCCTACGGCATCGACGAAATCGCCCTGGTCCCCGGCGGCCGCACCGTCGACCCGGAAGTGACCGACAGCAGTTGGAGCCTGGGGGGCATCCAGCGGGAGATCCCCATCATCGCCAGCGCCATGGACGGGGTGGTGGATGTGGGCATGTGCATCGAACTCACCCGGCTGGGGGCCCTGGGGGTGCTGAACCTGGAGGGCGTTCAGTGCCGCTATGACGATCCCGAACCGATCCTGGACCGGATCGCCTCGGTGGGCCGCGACGAGTTCGTGGGTCTGATGCAGGACCTCTACAGCCAGCCGGTGCGCGAAGACCTCGTGCGTCAGCGGATCACTGAGATCAAGGCCGGCGGCGGCATTGCAGCGGTGAGCGCCACCCCGGCGGCGGCCCTGCGCTTCGGCGCGGCGGTGGCGGAATCGGGCGCCGACCTGTTCTTCGTCCAGGCCACGGTGGTCTCCACGGAACACATCGGTCCCGAGGGTCGCCAGACCCTCGACCTGGCCGCCCTCTGCCGCGACCTCGGCGTGCCCGTGGTGATCGGCAACTGCGTCACCTACGACG
>NZ_JAGQBG010000043.1 GCF_024345515.1 Cyanobium sp. N5-Cardenillas | reverse complement strand
GAACCTGATCGCCCGCAAGGTGCACGTGGGTCTCAACATGACCGTGATGACCCTGTTCCTCTGGCAGGCCGTCACCGGCATGCAGATCGTCAACAAGATCCTCACCGCCCCGGCCGCCTGAGGGAGCTCAGAACTGGGCCCGGCGCCGCGGCGGGCAGGGGATGCCATGGCTGGCATGGAAATCCTCCTGCACCTTCCAGGTGAGCCGCCGGGAGATCTGCCGCACGATCTGGCGCAGCAGGTGGTCACCACTGCTCTGCACCAGGTGGTCAGGGAGGATGGAGAGCATGCCTGGCAGGCGCAGCCAGACGGCCAGATCCAGCTGCCAGCGCACCAGGGTGTGCAGCATGACGCCATCCACCTCTTCGGTGGACACCTCGGCACCCCCGGCCTCATCGAGGCGCAGGGAGGCGGCGAATTCGACGTCATAGAGCCCGCGCAGGGCTTCATCCACCTCGGGCAGGGGCACGGTGACGATGCGGTAGACCCCCGCGGCCTGGGGGAGCAGTTCGAGGCCGATCGTCGGTTCGACCTCAAAGCCGAAGTTGCCGAACCGGCCAAGGGTGAGCACGTAACCCTGGCTGCCGATCGGGTCGACGGTCATGGGGGCGGCGCAGCGGCGGAACCAGCCTTCGTGGCGGTCGAGGTAGGCGCCCACCACCGCAGCAGGAGCACGCATCTCCATCAGATCGGCGAAGGCGCTGGCGTAGCGACGCACGGAGGGGTCGGACCGCTCCCGCAGGGGTTCGCTGTTGGGGGCCCCTGGATCGTCGGGAGCCTGGTGCAGGGAGGAACCTGCCGCCATCGTGATCTGGGGCGTGCGGTGGGTCAGAAGGGAGCTGCTGGAAAGGACCGGGGTTGTGCTCCCCCCGGCGGCCGTAGGGGGGGAGAAAAACCTTTCACGAATGTAAAGCCACCCGGTGAGCCCCGGCTCTGGGCGGGGTCATCGCGGCTGGTGGCTCACTCTTCGCTGAGGCCCACCAGCCGCTCGATCACATCCTCCACCACCCGGTCGGGGGTGGAGGCGCCGGAGGTGATGCCCACCCGGACCGGGCCTGCCGGCAGGAAGGGCTCCAGGGTCTCCAGGGCACCCCCCAGGGGCTTGTGCTCGATGCGGTTGCCCGGGCCGATGCGCTCGGGGGTGTCGATGTGAAAGGAAAGGATGCCGCGGCTGACGGCGATCTCCTGCAGGTGGGTGGTGTTGGAGGAGTTGTAGCCGCCGATGACCACCATGAGGTCGAGGGGTTCGTCCACCAGGGCGAACATGGCGTCCTGGCGCTCCTGGGTGGCATCACAGATGGTGTTGAAGGCCAGGAAGTGCTCGTCGAGTTCGGCGGGGCCGAAGCGCTGCAGCATGGTGCGCTCGAACAGGCGGCCGATCTCCTCGGTTTCGCTTTTGAGCATGGTGGTCTGGTTGGCGACGCCCACCCGCACCAGGTCCCGGTCCGGGTCGAAGCCGGGGGAACAGGCATTGGCGAAATGGCTCATGAAGGCCTGCCGATCGATGGCCCCCTGGCCCCGCTCGAGGATGAAATCGCTGACCATGCGGGCCTCAGCCAGATCGAGCACCACCAGGTAGGTGCCGGCGAAGGAGCTGGTGGCGAGCGTTTCCTCGTGCTTCACCTTGCCGTGGATGATCGAGGTGAAGGCGTGCTTCTTGTGCTTCTCCACGGTGTTCCACACCTTGGACACCCAGGGGCAGGTGGTGTCGACGATGTGGCAGCCGCGCTCGTTGAGCAGCTGCATCTCCTGCACGGTGGCGCCGAAGGCGGGCAGGATCACCACGTCACCGGTGCCCACTTCCGAGAAGTCCTTGACGTCGTCGTCGACCGGGATGAAGCGGACGTCCATCTCGCGCAGATGGTCGTTGACCGAAGGGTTGTGGATGATCTCGTTGGTGATCCAGATCCGTTCGCTGGGGTAGTGGCGGCGGGTTTCGTAGGCCATCGCCACGGCCCGCTCCACGCCCCAGCAGAAGCCGAAGGCCTCGGCCAGGCGGATCCTGAGGCGACCGCGCTGGAGCACGTGGCCGTTCTCCCTGAGGCTGGCGATCAGATTGCTCTGGTAGGCCTGCTCAAGGCTGCCCGCGACCTCCTCACCCAGCCCGAACCCGCGACGGTTGTAGCGATCCGAATGGTGGAGAGAGCGCTTGAAGGCACGGGTGTCCACAGGCCATGTCCAGTTGTGCCGACTCTATGGGGGGCAGTGGAGGGTCGGGCGAAAAAAACCGCGGCGCGAGCCGCGGTCGGTGAACGGACGGAACCCCAAGGGGGTCAGTTGGAGGACGAGACGAAGTCGGGGTAGGCCTCCATGCCGTGCTCGCTGATGTCGAGACCCACTTGCTCCTCTTTCTCATGGACCCGGATGCCCCCTGAGAGGGCTCCCAGGATGCTCCAGAGAAGCCAGGCCGTGACGATCGTGAACACTGCGTAGGCGAAGACGCCCAGGAACTGGAGGCCCAGCTGGTTGAAGCCCTTGCCGAGCAGCAGGCCGGCGTCCTTGTTGAACAGACCGACCGCCAGCGTGCCCCAGACACCGCCCACACCGTGAACGGAGAAGGCGCCGACCGGATCATCGATGCCGATGGAGTCGACGAAGCTGACGGCGTAGACGACGATGGATCCTCCGATGAAGCCCACCACCCAGGCGGCCCACATCGGGAAGCCGTCGCAGCCGGCCGTCACGCCCACCAGGCCGGCCAGGATGCCGTTGATGGTCATCGTCAGGTCGGGCTTGCCGGAGTGGAACTGGGAGATCAGGGTGCCGGCGATGCCGCCGCCGGCGGCACCGAGGGTGGTGGTGACAGCGATGTAAGGAACGGTTTCGTTCATCGCCAGGACGGAACCCGGGTTGAAGCCGTACCAGCCGAGCCAGAGGATCAGGGCCCCCAGGGTGGCCAGGGCGAGGCTGTGGCCGGGGATGGCCTGGGGCTTGGAGTCGACGTACTTGCCGATGCGGGGGCCGAGGATCATGGCGCCGACCACGCCCGCCCAGGCACCGACGGAGTGGACCAGGGTGGATCCTGCGAAGTCGATGAAGCCGAGCTGGTTGAGCCAGCCGTTGGCGTTCCACTTCCAGCTGCCGGCAATCGGGTAGATGATGCCCACCAGGATCAGGGAGAAGATCACGAACTCCTTGAACTTGATGCGCTCGGCCACGAGGCCGGAGACGATCGTGGCGGCGGTGCCGGCGAAGGCGGCCTGGAAGAGGAAGTCGACGCTCGGGGTGAGCTTGCCTTCCGTCACCATTTCAGCGGTGACGGTGGGATCGAAGAACAGACCCTTGAAGTGCAGCCAGCCACCGGCGATCGAATCGCCGTACATCAGGGAATAGCCGATGACCCAGTAGGCCGTCACCGCCAGGGCGAAGACGATCAGGTTCTTGGCCAGGATGTTGACGGCGTTCTTCTGGCGGCAGAGGCCGGCCTCCACCATGGCGAAGCCGGCGTTCATGAAGATCACCAGGAAGGCCGCGATGGCCAGCCAGAGGTTGTTGATCAGGAACGCGGGGGTGAGCTCCGGCAGTTCGGCGGCGTGGGCCGAGAGGTTGAACACGCCCAGCCCGAACAGAGCCAGAGGCACGCAGGCGAGCCAGGTGAGCCCCTCCTGGGAGGAAAGACCACGAACCTTGCGCATTAATAGAGCCGGGGCCTCAAGCAGGCTGGCCTCGCTGAGCCTTCTCGGCGGTCGAACCTTGTGCTGTTGACTTGAATGGATCATGGGAACGTGGTGAAGAGAACGTTCGACTTCTGACGCCGAAGTAGGCATCAACAAGGTCCGACTATCCATGAGGGGGACCCTTTCTAATGTCTGATCCGATACAGAACGAAGCCGAAAGCACCGCGCCGGCTGGCCGCCCCTGGGGTCCTTTCTTAAAGGATGCAAAGAGTTTGCATAAATGTTCAATCTGAACAGTGCAAAGGCGCTAGAAATGCATCAGGCAGGCCCATGCCCCCGTTCTGCGCGGGGCACCGCTCCGGCCCTTCCGTCTCCGCCCCTGTCCCCATGGCCCATTCCGCCCTCTGCTACCGCGGCCTCCCCTACGACCACTCCCACGACGCGAGCCCCTCAGCGGCCCCGATCGAGCACGTCTACCGCGGTCACCACTACGCCTCGCCGCTGCTGCACCAGCCGTCCCTCACCGATGAGGGGCTCGACCTCATCTACCGCGGCAGCCACTACCACCCTCACCACGCCTGAGTGGCCAGTCCGAGGTAGGCCACGGCGGCGTCCGTGAAGCTGTAGCGGCAGGGAAGCACCTCCACCCCGGCCGCCACGGCCGTGCGGAACAGTCCCCCGTAGCGGGGATCGGCGCTGTCCCCCGGCGCGAAGCGCCCCACGTCGCCGCGGCTCAGGCAGGGCACCAGAACGGCCCGGGCCCCGGGCACCAGGGCGGTGAGCTCCACCAGGTGCTTCTGGCCCCGTTCGGTGACCGTGTCGGGGAACAGGGCCAGATCGCCGTCGCTCCAGGTGGTGTTCTTCACCTCCACGTAGATCGGCCGGGGATCGGCGGCCCCAGCCGCGGGCGTCAGCAGCAGGTCGATCCGGCTGCGGCGCCCCTCGCCGTAGGGCACCTCGGCCCGGATGCTGCCGATCGGCCCCAGCCAGGCCTCCAGGCAACCCGCCTCGATCGTGGCCCGCACCAGCCGGTTGGGCCGCGCCGTGTTGACGCCCACCCACACCAGGCCGCCGCCATGGGCTTCCACCTGGGCCTGTTCCCAGGTCCAGGCCAGCTTGCGGCTGGGTGAGGGGTCGTGGCGCAGGCGCACCCGCCCGCCCGGCCGCAGCACCCCGGTCATCGGGCCCGTGTTGGGGCAGTGGGCCGTCACCGTCTGGCCATCGTCCAGGCCCACGTCGGCCAGGAAGCGCTTGTAGCGCTTCAGCAGCACCCCTTCCACCAGCGGACCGGTCGGCAGCACGGGCACGGCGGTGGTGGCTGGGGCCATGGGGTCGGGTGCCCGAGGGGGGAGGGCCATACTGCCGTGCGTTCCGATGGGCAGTGCCCCGCCGCCATGGCCCGATCCCTGCGCCGGATTGCCCTGATCGTGGGGGCGGCCACGGCCCTCAGCAAGGTGGCCGGCCTGCTGCGCCAGCAGGTGATCGCCGCCGCCTTCGGCGTGGGTGCGGCCTACGACGCCTACAACTACGCCTACGTGCTGCCGGGGTTCCTGCTGATCCTGCTCGGCGGCATCAACGGGCCCTTCCACAGCGCCATGGTGAGCGTGCTGGCCCGGCGGCCGCGCCATGAGGGCGCCCACGTGCTGGCCAGCATCAACACCCTGGTGGGGGCAGGGCTGATCGTCGTCACGGTGCTGCTGCTGCTGGCCGCCGATCCGCTCATCGATCTGGTGGGTCCCGGCCTGGATCCGGAGCGCCATGCCCTGGCCGTGCTCCAGCTGCGCTGGATGGCACCGATGGCCCTGTTCGCCGGTCTCATCGGCCTCGGTTTCGGCGCCCTCAACGCCGCCGACGTGTTCTGGCTGCCCTCGGTGAGCCCGCTGCTCTCCAGCGTCGCCGTCATCGGCGGCATCGGCCTGCTCTGGTGGCAGCTGGGCAGCAGCATCACCCTGCCCGCCACAGCGGTGATCGGCGGCGTGGTGCTGGCCGCCAGCACCACGCTGGGGGCGATCCTGCAGTGGCTGATCCAGCTGCCGGCCCTGGCCAAGGAGGGCCTCAACAGGCTGCAGCTGGTGTGGGACTGGCGGGATCCCGGCGTGCGGGAAGTGCTGCAGGTGATGGCTCCGGCCACCCTCTCCTCGGGGATGCTGCAGATCAACGTCTTCGTGTCGCTGTTCTTCGCTTCGGGCATGCCCGCGGCGGCGGCGGGTCTGGGCTACGCCAACCTGCTGGTGCAGACACCCCTGGGCCTGCTTTCCAATGTGCTGCTGGTGCCGCTGCTGCCCGTGTACGCCCGGCTCACGGCACCGGAAGACCGGCCCGAGCTGATCGGCCGCATCCGCCAGGGCCTGATGCTCTCCAACGCCACGATGCTGCCCCTGGGGGCGCTGATGGTGGCCCTGGCCGTCCCGATCGTGGCCCTGATCTACCAGCGCGGCGCCTTCGACCGCAGCGCCGCCGACCTGGTGGGCCAGCTGCTGATGGCCTACGGGATCGGCATGCCGGCCTACCTGGGCCGCGACGTGCTGGTACGGGTGTTCTATGCCCTCGGCGACGGCAACACCCCCTTCCGCTGGTCGTTGGCCGGGATCGGGCTCAACGCCGTCTTCTGCTGGGCGTTCACCGGCGGCCCCACCCCTGGCTGGGGTCTCCAGCTGCCGATGCTCAATGCCGGCGCCGCCGGCCTGGTGCTGGCCACCGTGGCGGTGAACCTGATCACCTGCGCCGGCCTGCTGCTGGCCCTGAGCCACCGGCTGGGGGGCCTGCCCCTGCGCCTCTGGGCCGCCGACAGCGGCAAGCTGCTGCTGGCGGCCGTGGTTGGCGGAGCCGCCTGCTGGTGGCTCTCGCTGGCCGTGGCCTGGCCGCCGGGTCTGGGGGGTCTGTTGCTGCAGAACGTGATCTGCAGCGGCCTGGCCGTGGGCCTCTACGGGCTGCTGACGAGCCTGGCCGGCGTGCCGGAGGCCCGCCAGCTGCTGCAGATGGTGCGCCGACGGGCCTAGGAGAGCCGCACCTGGCGTTCCTCGCGGACCTGCACGGGAATCTCCAGGTGGGAGCGCCCGATCATCTGGGGGCCGTCGATCGAGAAGATCCGGGCTTCGATGCCGAAATCGCGGAAGGCGGTCTCGAGTTCCTGGATCAGAACCTTCTCCACCTGGGCCTCCGCATCGACCACCTTGCCGATCAGACGACCCCCGAGCCTGCCGATGCGCTGGCGCACCACGTCGCGGGCATTGGTGACTTCGATGACCAGCACGACCCGCCTGCGTGGGGCGTCACCCTATCGGTAGAGGGGGCTTCCGGCAGCAGGTGTCAGCAAAAGGGTTGCAGCACGTCTTCGAGATCCCGCAACTGGCCGGCGGGCACCAGCCGCGCCAGGGGCAGCCGCGTGCCGCCGCCGCCGATCGGCACCTGCACCGCCTCCAGGGCCTGGCGGGCACAGACCTCGGCGCCCTGGTCGAGCCGGGCGGCGCACTCGATCGCCAGGGTCTGGGCCAGGCCCGCATCGCCCAGGTACAGATGCCAGCCGGCCACCTGCACGTAGAGCCGATCGGCGATCGAGCGGCTCAGTTCCTCAAGATCGGCGGCGGCAAGCGTCATGGCTGGGGCTGGGGGCGTTGCAGCACCACCACGGTGCCATGGATCAGCAGCAGAGCGGCCCAGCCGAGGGTCAGCCAGTTCAGGTGGGACCAGGGGTGCCGCATCCCCTGGACGAACCAGAGGCCGCTGTTCACGGCGGCGAACAGGGCGGCATGGAGGGTGAGGTTCACGATCCGCGCGAAGTGCCGATAGGTGGGATCGTCGGGATCGGCGGGGCCGTACCAGCGGATCGGCATGGGGGAAGGTCTGGGCTCTGATGCGGACCCTATCGGGGCAGGGGCGGCAGGGGCGTTGTTGACGGATCGGCACCCCGTGGGGTGAGAATGACCTGGCAGGCGCTTGTAGCTCAGCGGATTAGAGCATCTGACTACGGATCAGAGGGTCGGGAGTTCGAATCTCTCCAGGCGCGTTCTCTCTCTCACCGCCCCCCGGGGCGGTTTTTTTTGGCCGTCGGCCGGGCTCCGCCCCCGGAGCCCGGCCAGCCCAGCGCCGTTTGCCTACGATCGGATTCATCTTGCGTAGCCCCATGGCGGACCGAATGGATCACGGCCCTGCTTCCACCTCCTCCAGCGTGGCTGCCATCGATAGCACCCTGGCCAGTGGTGATCCGGCCATCGCCGCCCTGATCGAGAAGGAGCTGCGGCGCCAGCAGAGTCACCTGGAGCTGATCGCCAGTGAGAACTTCGCCTCCCGGGCGGTGATGGAGGCCCAGGGCTCCGTGCTCACCAACAAGTACGCCGAAGGTCTGCCCCATAAGCGCTACTACGGCGGTTGCGAGCACGTCGACATCATCGAGGAGCTGGCCATCGCGCGGGCCAAGCAGCTGTTCGGTGCCGCCTGGGCCAACGTCCAGCCCCACAGCGGTGCCCAGGCCAACTTCGCCGTCTTCCTGGCCCTGCTGGAGCCCGGCGACACGATCCTGGGGATGGACCTCTCCCACGGCGGCCACCTCACCCACGGCTCGCCGGTGAACGTGTCGGGCAAGTGGTTCAAGGCCGTCCACTACGGCGTCGACCCGGAAACCCACCAGCTCAACTTCGACACCATCCGCCAGCTGGCCCTGGAGCACCGGCCGAAGCTGATCATCTGCGGCTACTCCGCCTACCCCCGCACGATCGATTTCGCCGCCTTCCGCGCCATCGCCGATGAGGTGGGGGCCTACCTGCTGGCCGACATGGCCCACATCGCCGGCCTGGTGGCCTCCGGGGTGCACCCCAGCCCTGTGCCCCACTGCCATGTGGTCACCACCACCACCCACAAGACTCTGCGGGGGCCCCGGGGTGGCCTGATCCTCTGCAACGGCGCCGACTTCGGCCGCCAGTTCGACAAGGCCGTCTTCCCCGGCTCCCAGGGCGGCCCCCTGGAGCACGTGATCGCCGCCAAGGCCGTGGCCTTCGGAGAAGCGCTGCAGCCCAGCTTCCGCAGCTACAGCCAGCAGGTGGTGCGCAATGCCCAGGCCCTGGCGGAACGCATCCAGGAGCGGGGCATCGCCGTGGTCTCCGGCGGCACCGACAACCACCTGGTGCTGCTCGACCTGCGCTCCATCGGCCTGACCGGCAAGCTGGCCGACCGCCTGGTGAGCGACGTCAACATCACCGCCAACAAAAACACGGTTCCCTTCGATCCGGAGTCGCCGTTCGTCACCAGCGGCCTGCGCCTCGGCAGCGCGGCGCTCACCACCCGCGGCTTCGATGCCGAGGCCTTCCGCGAGGTGGCCGATGTCATCGCCGATCGCCTGCTGTTCCAGGACGATGCCGCCGTCGAGCTGCGCTGCCGGGAACGGGTGGCCTCCCTCTGCGGGCGCTATCCCCTTTATGGCCGTCAACGTGAGCTCCAGCACGCCTGACGGACCCGTTCACCCGTAACGTGTCGCCTTCTGGTCCGCTGCTTTCCGGCCCGCCGTTGTGACCCTCGCCTACAGCCCCAACGCGGCGGCCCTGCTCACGGCCACTGCGGCGGCCCTGCTCACGGCGCTGATCGTGCCGCTGATCCGAAGGCTCGGCCTGCGCTGGGGGCTGGTGGATCCGCCCGATGAACGCAAACAGCACACACTGCCGATGGTGCGGCTCGGCGGCGTGGGCATCGTGGCCGGCTTCAGCCTTTCGCTGCTCTGCACGTGGTCTTTCGGTGGCTTCGCCGAGCTGCCGCCGGACAAGGACCAGCTGATCTGGACCACCCTGGCGGGGGCTCTCTGTTACTTCGTGATCGGCCTGGCCGATGACCTGTTCGCCCTGCCTCCCCTGCCGCGCCTGTGCGGCCAGGTGCTGGTGGCCGCGACGGTCTGGAACCAGGGCGTGCGCATCGGCAGCATCGACCTGCCGTTCGGCCTGGGGAACACCGCTGCCGGGCTGCCGCTGCCGGAGGGACTGAGCCTGCTGGCCACGGTGGTCTGGCTGGTGGGCATCACCAACGCGATCAACTGGCTGGATGGCCTCGATGGGCTGGCGGCCGGGGTGAGCGGCATCGCCGCCGTCGGGCTGCTGTCGGTGAGCTTCAGCCTCAGCCAGCCCGCCGCCGGCCTGCTGGCGGCGGCCCTGGCCGGCAGCTGTCTGGGCTTCCTGCGCCATAACTTCAACCCGGCCCGCATCTTCATGGGGGATGGCGGCTCCTATTTCCTCGGCTTCGCCCTGGCGGCGATCAGCATCGTGGGTCCGGCCAAGCGGCTCACCAGCGTCAGCCTGTTGCTGCCGCTGTTGATCCTGTCCCTGCCCCTGGCCGACATGTCGGCGGTGATCATGGGCCGCCTCAAGGCCGGCCGCTCCCCCTTCTATCCGGATCGCCGTCACCTGCACCACCGCCTGCTGCGGGCCGGCTTCAGCCACCGCCGCACCGTGGTGGTCATCTATGCCTTCACCCAGTGGCTGGCCTCTATCGCCCTTGTGCTGGCCAATGCCGAGATGCGTTTCCTCTGGCTGGCCCTGGCCACGGCGGTGCTGATCGCCGTGCTCGTGGTCTGCCGCCGCCAGATGCAGCAGGAGGCCAAGTGAACGGCTCCCCCGGCGGCGCCGGGGTGGAGGTGCTGTGCATCGGCACCGAGCTGCTGCTGGGCAACATCGTCAACGGCAATGCCCGCTGGCTGGCCGAGCAGCTGGCGGCCCTCGGGGTGGTGCACCACCGCCAGCAGGTGGTGGGCGACAACCGGGAGCGGCTGATCGAAGCGGTGCGGCAGGCCTCGGGCCGCTGCCGGGTGCTGGTCACCACCGGTGGCCTGGGCCCCACCCCCGACGACCTCACCACCGAGGCGATCGCGGCCGCCTTCGGCGCCGAGCTGGTGGAACACGGCGAGATCTGGGCGGCGATCCAGGCCCGGATCACGGCCCGGGGCCGGACCGTCGCCCCTTCCAACCGCAAGCAGGCCCTGCTGCCCCGCGGCGCCGCGGTGCTGCCCAACCCCACCGGCACCGCGCCCGGGATGATCTGGACCCCGGTGAGCGGGTTCACCGTGCTCACCTTCCCGGGCGTCCCCAGCGAGCTGCGGGCGATGTGGGCGGCCACCGCGGCCCCCTGGCTCCAGGAGGCGGGCCTGGCGGGCGGCGTGTTTGCCAGTCGCATGCTGCGCTTCTGGGGCGTGGCCGAATCCGACCTGGCGGAGCGGGTGCAGGACCTGCTGGCGTTGGAGAACCCCACCGTGGCGCCCTACGCCGGTGCGGGGGAGGTGAAGCTGCGCGTGACGGCCAGGGCCGCGGATGGGGCCGCCGCCGCCGCCCTGCTGGCCCCGGTGGAGGCGGAACTGCGCCGCCGCGGCGGTGCCAGCTGCTTCGGCGCCGATGGCGACAGCCTGGCCTCGGTGGTGCTGGCGGAACTGCGTCGCCGCGGCCAGACCCTGGCGGTGGCGGAGTCATGCACCGGTGGCGGCCTCGGCGCGGCCCTGGTGGCGGTGCCGGGGGCGTCGGAGGCGTTTCTCGGTGGGGTGATCGCTTACGCCAACGCCGTGAAGCGAGACCTGCTGGGGGTGCCCGCCGCGCTGCTCGATGCCCATGGGGCGGTGAGCGACCCGGTGGCCGAGGCGATGGCGGCAGGGGCGCGGCGCCTGACGGGGGCGACCTGGGCCATCGCGGTGACGGGCATCGCCGGCCCCGGGGGGGGCAGCACCGAGAAGCCCGTGGGGCTGGTGCACATCGCCGTGGCCGGCCCCGATGGCTGCCGCAGCGAGGCGGTGCACTTCGGCGGCGGCCGGGAGCGCACCTGGATCCAGCTGCTGACCGTGGGGGAAAGTCTGAACCGTCTGCGGTTACGGCTGAACACTGCGGCCAGCTGATCGGGCCCCATCGGAACATCTGCTGACCCGGCCGCCAACGATCACGAATCCTGTGGCATGGACTTTTCCCCCCTTCCTGCCACTTTTCCCCCGAATGACCGGGCCTTTTCCACAGGTTGCCGCGGCCTGTTGGGAGCTGCCGGAGGGGTCCTCACCTCTTGTTGCGGGAAAGGCCTTCCCCCCTTGACCGGACGCAGACCCGCACGCTGGTCCGACAGCCGCCTCCGACCGGCGGCCGGGATACCGCCCCCCGCCTGATTCTCAGCGGCGGTCCCTTGGGACCGGACCGGTGGGGTCCGCTTTGACGCCGGGGGGAGCCCCATGGCCTGATGGGGGGGACCGACGACCAGCGCCGCATGAGCCAGATCCCCGACCACGCTCCCAGGACCGTGAGCATCGAGAACCAGATGCCGGAGGACCTCTTCGAGGCCATGCGGGAGTTCATCCGGGTTCACCCCCAGTGGGACCAGTACCGGCTGATGCAGGCCGCCCTGGCCGGTTTCCTGTTCCAGCACGCCAGCCATGACCGGGCCGTGGCCCGCCACTACCTCGACGGCCTGTTCCGGAGGGAGCCCGCCCCGGCGGAACAGACGCCTTCTAGGGTGGTTTCTGACCGTCTCGATCCTTCCTCTTGAGCGCCGGCACCCTCTACGACAAGGTCTGGGAGCTGCACCGGGTCGCCGACCTGCCGGGCGGAGCCATCCAGCTGTTCATCGGGCTGCACCTGATCCATGAGGTCACCAGCCCCCAGGCCTTCGCCGCCCTGGACGACCTGGGCCTTACGGTGCGCCACCCCGAGCGCACGGTGGCCACGGTGGACCACATCGTGCCCACCACCTCCCAGGCCCGGCCCTTCGCCGACCCCCTGGCCGAGGCGATGCTCGCCACCCTGGAGGGCAACTGCGCCCGCCACGGGATCACCCTGCACGGTCTCGGCAGCGGCCGCCAGGGGATCGTGCATGTGATCGCCCCGGAGCTGGGGCTCACCCAGCCCGGCATGACCGTGGCCTGCGGCGATTCCCACACCTCCACCCACGGCGCCTTCGGCGCCATCGCCTTCGGCATCGGCACCAGCCAGGTGCGGGACGTGCTCGCCAGCCAGAGCCTGGCGATGGGCAAGCTCAAGGTGCGGCGGATCCGGGTGGAGGGCGCCCTGCAGAGCGGCGTCTACGCCAAGGATCTGGTGCTGCATGTGATCCGGACCCTGGGGGTGAAGGGCGGCGTCGGCTACGCCTACGAGTTCGCCGGCCCGGCGATCGAGGCCCTCTCGATGGAGGAGCGGATGACGCTCTGCAACATGGCCATCGAGGGCGGCGCCCGCTGCGGCTATGTCAACCCCGATGCCATCACCTTCGCCTACCTGAAGGGGCGGCCCCATGCCCCCGCCGGCGAGGCCTGGGAGCGGGCCGTGGCCTGGTGGAGCTCCCTGGCTTCGGGCCCTGAGGCCAGCTTCGACGACGAGGTGGTGTTCGATGCCGCCACGATTGCCCCCACCATCACCTGGGGCATCACGCCGGGTCAGGCCATCGGCGTCGACGAAACCGTGCCCACCCTTGAGCAGACCGAAAGCGACGAGCGGCCGATCGCCGAGGAGGCCTACCGCTACATGGACCTGCGTCCCGGTGCGCCGATCGAGGGGTTGCCGGTGGATGTGTGCTTCATCGGCAGCTGCACCAACGGTCGACTCAGCGACCTGCGGGCCGCCGCCGCCGTGGCCCGCGGCCGACAGGTGGCGGCCGGCATCAAGGCCTTCGTGGTGCCCGGCAGTGAGCAGGTGGCGGCCGAGGCCGAGGCCGAGGGCCTGGATGCGGTGTTCCGCGCCGCCGGCTTCGAATGGCGCGAACCGGGCTGCTCGATGTGCCTGGCCATGAACCCCGACCGTCTGGAGGGGCGCCAGATCAGCGCCAGTTCCAGCAATCGCAACTTCAAGGGGCGCCAGGGTTCCGCCACCGGCCGCACCCTGCTGATGAGCCCCGCCATGGTGGCGGCGGCGGCGGTCAGCGGCCATGTGGCCGACGTGCGCCGCCTGGTCACCGCCCCGATCACCCCAGAGCCCGCCAGCACCCGAGCATGAGCGCCACCCCCTTCCCGGCCGGACCGATCCAGCGCTGCGAGGGCTGCGCCGTGGTCGTGCCCGGCGACGACATCGACACCGACCGGATCATCCCGGCCCGCTACCTGAAGTGCGTCACCTTCGACGGGCTGGCGGAGGGCGTCTTCGCCGATGACCGCCGCGAGCGGGCCGGCGATCACCCCTTCGACCGGGCCGGGAACCATGGCGCTGCGATCCTCGTGGTCAACCGCAACTTCGGTTGCGGCTCCAGCCGCGAACACGCCCCCCAGGCGTTGATGCGCTGGGGTATCCGTGCCGTGATCGGCGAAAGCTTCGCCGAGATCTTCTTCGGCAACTGCCTGGCCCTGGGGATCCCCTGCCTCAGTGCTGACCACGATTCCGTGCTGGCCCTGCAGGCTGCCATCGCCGCCCATCCCGGCGCCATGTTGCAGCTCGATCTCGATCCGCCCCAGGTGACGCTGGAGGCCGATGGCGTGTCTTCGGCGTGGCCCCTGGAGCTTGCGGCCGGCCCGCGCCGCATGCTGGTGAGCGGTGAGTGGAACGGCACCGCCCAACTGGTGGCCCACGACGCCGAGCTGCGGGCCACCGCCCGCCGGCTTCCCTATCTGAGCGGCTTCGCGGCGGCCTAGAAGGGCCGCTGCAGGGCCCCCTGGGTGGGGTGGTAGGGGATGAAGGGGGTGCCGGGACCCTTGAAGTTGAAGTCGTTGAGGCGCACCCGGATGCCGCCCAGGCCGTCGTAGGGGCTGTAGTAGATGCCGATGTCGTAGGAGCGCCGTTGCCAGCGCAGCTCCAGATACGAGTTGGTGACATCCCCATAGAAGCCCGAATTGGGATCCACGTTGAAGCCGATCCCGCCGCTGAAGACCAGCGGGCCCACCAGTTGCTGGGTCAGGCCGATGCCGAGCGTGCCCAGGTCGACGGCACGGTCGAAGTTGAGCGGGCTCTGGCCCTGGCGCAGGGTGATGCCACCGGTGATGGTCAGCTCGGTGTAGTCGAGAAAGGGCTTCTCGAAGCGCCCCAGGGTGAGGGTGGGGCCGCCGGAGAGGCCGATCGTGTTCTGGTTGGTGCCGTCACTGAAGTAGGCGGCCACGCCGAGCAGGTTGGCGTTGAAGCGCAGGCCAGGCACGATCGGCACCGGTGAATTGGCCAGTGAGATCACCGGCGAGCTGGTGGTGGGCTTGCCGGTCCAGATCGGGTAAGAGAAGTTGACGGAGCCGATGGCGTTGGCGCGCCACACTTCAAGCAGATCGGTGCCGGTGGTCGGGTTGGCCTGGAAGTTGCCCACCCCCATGCGCCAGTAATAGCTGCGGCTCAACTTGCCCCAGCTGGGCAGGTTTTCCTGCTTCTCAAGCGAGACGCCGTAGGCGGAATAGACGTCCTGCTCGCCCAGGGAGCCGTTCCAGGTGCGGAAGCGGTAAGCACCGAAGAGGCGGAAGGTGCTGATGCCCAGCACGGGCAGCTTCACCACCCGGGCCAGGTCGCCGAAGCTGCGGGTGCCGTTGGCGATGTTGTCGGGATTGAGGGTGGAGAGGCTGAGACGGGCATCGGCGTTGAAACCCAGCAGGGGCCCGGTGAGACGGGCATCCAGACCGAAGTAGTCGCCGCCCTTGGCGGGCTGCTCGACGATGTTTGTGGAGCCCGCCGGCGATCCCGGCAAGGGATAGGCGTCGGTGTTGCCGTTGGAGAGGCGCTGGATCATCACCTGCGGCTGCAGGTTGAGGAGTCCCTTCTCGCCGATCTTGATCGGGATGTTGTAGCCCAGGAAGAAGCCGTCCCGGTCCTCCCGGTCGTTGCCGATCACCAGGGGGTTGCTCACCTCGTCCTCTTTCTGGATGCGGCGCTGGCGCACGACCCGGATCGGCAGGCGATCCTCCAGGCGCAAGGTGTTGCGGCGGGCTTTCACCAGGGTGTCGCCGTTGGGCAGCAGCGTGATGACCACCTTCTCCGAATCCATCCACGACTGGGCCGGCGTGAACGGGTCGTTGGTGAAGCCCACCCGGTCGCCCGAGAGGGTGTTGGGGGTGAGCTTGAGGCGCCGGGCCTGGATGCGCCAGCGGCTCACGGTGCCCTTGATCAGCTCCTGGTTGCTGACGGTGGTCTGGTCCTTGAGCTGCTCGGGCCGGGCGGTGCCGAAATCGTTGGCCGCATCCGGCGTGGTGAAATCCCGCGGAAACCCGAAGCGGCGCTCGGCCTTGAGGCTGCGCTCGAAGGTCACAGTCTCGACCCGCTGGGGAATCCGGGCGATGGCTTCGCGCCGCCGTCGTTCCTGCTCCCGGGCGTTGCGCCACACACCGCCCCGGTCCGGGGGGGCGGCCTGGACCGGCGGCGGGGCGGGCTGGCCGCTGGTGCCGGTCCAGCCGGGTCCCATGGTCACCTGCTCGAGCTGCTGGGCCAGCCCATCGGGCTGCTCGCTGGCCAGGGGCGGGGCTTCCGGGCAGCCCTGGGCGGGCGGCACCGGCATCGGCTGGCTGGCGAGTCTGTCGGTGCCGAAGCGGTAGCGCAGACCCAGCAGGTAGGCGTTGCTGCCCTCACTGACGCCGCTGAAGGTGCCGAAGGCCCCGGAGCGGTGGTGGATGCGTCCCACGGCCGACCAGCGGGGGGTGACCAGGGCCTCCACCTCGAAGGCCAGGTAGTTGAGCAGGCGGGCGGAGTTCTCCCGGAACGTGGCCTCGTAGTTGCTTTTGGCGCTGAGGACGCTCAGACCTTCCACGAAGAAGAGGTTGAGCCAGGGGCGCAGCCACAGACGCAGGCCGATGCCGCCGGTGAGCTCCCCGAAGCTCTGGCCCGGGGTGTCGGAGAAGGGGATCGCCTGGTTGAAGCCGCCCCCCGGCTGGGCACTGGCCTGGTGCCCCAGCAGGTTGGCATCGAACTCCAGCGACAGGGGGCCGGCCTGGAGGAGGCGGCGCTGCATGCCGATGCCCCCCAGGTACTCGGGCCGGAAGCGGCCGCTGAAGGTGAAGGTGTCGCCGAACTTGCCGGCATAGGCCTGGCCGGCCCAGGCGGTGACGGCCCAGGGATAGGGCTGCCACTGGGGAACGGCCGGGTAGGACGGCGTGCAGCTGATCG
>NZ_JAGQBG010000042.1 GCF_024345515.1 Cyanobium sp. N5-Cardenillas | reverse complement strand
CCAGGAGCAGTGGATTCTCACGCTCTGCACCTCAATCCTGGGCGGTCTGGTGGTCGGATTCGCCGCCTTTCCCCGCCAGGAGGGCCGCCGGGTGGAATGGACCTGGGTGCTGCTGCTGTCGCCCCTCTGGGTGATCCTGTTCGTGGCCCTGGGCATGGGCCCGATCATCACCCGCACCAATGACGTGCTGCCGTTGCTGCGCAACGTGCTGGGGTTCCTGGGGGCGTCGGTGCTGGCGTACCTGATTGCCCAGAAGACCCTGGGAGGCGTGCGCCTACAGGGCAAGGGCGAGAACTGATACCTGAGGCGAGGAGCGTCGATTCGGCTTAGCGGGCCTTGGTCTGTTCGCTCACCTTCTCCAGCTGGCAGGAGAGGCTGTCATCGCTGCAGGCCGGAGGCAACTGGCGAATCGCCACGTCTTCCCAGACGGCGGCTGCTTCGTTGCGGAGCTGGGCCAGGTTCTGCGCGTAGAACTGGCGCAGATCATTGAGACGCTTGACGGGTTGTCCGTAGAAGCTGCGACCGGCCAGGGTGGGGAAGGAGGCCCATTCAGGGGCCAGACGGGCCGCTAGGTCGGGGGTCAGCTCACCGCGGTCGGCCAGGTGCAGGGCGCCCCGGCGCTGCACCAGGAACAGGGCGGCCTGGTCCTGGGAGTCGGGGCCGAAATCGGGCATGCCCAGGGCCCGGGTCACCATGTCCCAGGTGAAGGGCATGAACTGGTAGGCACCCGCGGCCGCACTGGCGTAGCGGGCGGTGCGCATCACCCGGTTGGGATGGCGATCCAGGGACTCGAAGAGGCTGCCGCCGAACAGGATGCGGTAACCGACCTCATGGCCGTTGGCCCAGGTGCCTTCGGCGTAGCGGATGGTGTTGAGCAGCGCCCGGCGCTCCGGCGTGATGGCGAAGACCCTGGGAGCGGCCGGCAGGGGGGTCAACATCGCCACCCTGGCGGGGGCCACACGGGCCTCGGGACCCAGCTGCCAGGCCCTGGAGGTGTCGGCGGCAGCGGCGGGCCCTGCGAGGCCCAGGCTGAGGCCGGCGACGGCGAGGACCAGGTGACGGCGCTGAAGGTTCGGCAAGAGAAACGGTCGTGAAGGACAAGTGGGGGAAGTATCCGTTAAGTGGATAACGGAATAAATCCGACGTGATGTGCTTGGCGTGACCGGGTCTTCAGGAGAATGACATCAGGAAGAACCAGTGATCCCGTGGCAAGGAGAAGAAAAATCCAGCATCGAGACTTCGCGGTAATTTGCCGATGAATGCCTCCAAACGATTCGGCGTTAGTGACGGTCGAACAACTGTCTACTGGTATCAAGAATGACGTTTTGCATTCGAGTTACAGCCAGGCACTGAAGTTTTTGGGCCTCGATGAACAGATGATCAAATCCTGAAGCCAGAGCCCATAGGCAGTGCTGATCGTCCATCCAGCAGGGAAACGATCGCCTGAGCGGCGGTCGTCGCCCCATCCAGCGGCAGGGGGCCGAGCCTGGGGGGCTCCAGGGGCCGATCCAGCTGCCAGTCGCCCCGGCGGAAGGCCTCCTGGCTCAGCAGCCGGTGCCAGCCGTGGTTGCGCAGGTCCTCCTCCAGCACCGGCGCTTCCGCGAATCCCGTGCGGTGCACCAGGTGGATGCCCACCCCCTGGCTGAAGGCCTCACAGAAGCTGCTGTAGCCAGGCTTGGTGATCAGCCGTCCCGCCAGGGGCATCAGGTCGAGGGGGCGCACGCCCGCGGGTAGACAACGGCCATTGGGCACCGTGGCCAGGAGCGGCTCCGGACCGATGAACACATGCTCGGGCCAGCGGGCCAGCAGGGCCGGGTCGATCGCCATGCCGAGGCCCCCGAAGCTCACCAGCACCACCCGATCCCGAGCCGGCGGCAGGGCCAGCTCCCGGGCCAGCCACTCCAGAACAAGCCGGGGCCTGGAGCTCGTCAGGCCCAGCCGCACCTCCGGCAGACCCCAGTCCATCGGCAGGGACAGAGGGCAATGGAGCAGCAGATCCCCCTGGGCATAGAGCTGCCGGTGGCGTTCAACGAAGGGCTCGAAGCGGGGGCCCATGGGGGCGTGGATCGTGTCCCAGCCGAAGCTGGCCAGCCACACCAGCGGCACCCGCAGCCGGCGGGCCAGCAGGGCCGCCGCCGGGGGCACATCCCCCAGCACCAGGACTGGCTGGCGCTGGTCTTCCAGCCAGCGGGCCTCGCGTTCGACCAGCTCGGGCAGGTCGGCCTCCAGTGCCTGGAGCGCCGCCAGGGTGGCGACGGGATCGGCCCCCAGGGCATCCGCCTGGATCACCCCCACGTCCCAGCGGCAGGGGCGGCGCTCGAAGGGCACCGCGCCAAGGGAGAGCATCAGGAAGGCTTCAGGCAGTCCGGTGGAGAGCACCAGACGCCAGTCGGGCCTGAGGGCCGCCAGTTCGCAGAGCACCGAAGCCGTGCGGGAGCCGTGGCCGAAGCCATGGCTGCTGATGCAGGCGTAAATCAGCAAGGGCTGAGGACGCCCGCCGCCGGCAGGGCCGCCGTCCAGAGCGTCTGCTCGTAGTGGAGCGCGCCATCGATGCCGTACCAGCGGTGGCTGATGTGGCGCAGATCGCCGTCGACGAAAACGACCCAGCTGAAGTGGCGCAGGGCCCGCCCCTGCTGGTCCACCCCGTGACGGGGGACGGAGGCGGTGTTGAGGAACGCGGTGCCGTGGGCGTCGCGGCGGAAGCTGAGCCGCTCGCCCTGGTGGTGGCACAGGGCGTGATGCATGTGGCCGAAGATGACCAGGGGCAGGGGGCGGCGCCGGCGGATCTGATCCACTGCCAGGGCCAGATCCTGATCGCCCCAGTCGCAGGCGGGAGCCTTCCAGTCCCGGCCGCAGAGGTCGTCCATCTGGGCGCCCAGGCCACTGGGACCGGAATGGGCCAGCAGCACCAGGGGCAGCTGGGGATCGGCCGCCAGGGCCGCCCGGCTGATGCGTTCAGCGGACTCCTGCAGGCCCACCGGCCCATAGACGGCCCTGACGGCCTTGGAAAGGTGGTAGCCGCCGCCGGCGGTCCCGGGACGGGCCCCCACCACGGCCAGCCCAGGGGGACGCAGTTCCCTGAGGCCCCAGCCGCAGTGCCGGTCACCCAGCAGCTCGAGCTGATGGCGCAGGGTGCGGCCACTGCCGTCCTTGCCCGCATCGTGGTTGCCGAGCACGCAGGCCACGGGCAGCTCCAGGCTGGCGAGCAGTTCGGGGATGCGGCTCTTCCCGTCGCTGAAATCACCCACCAGCAGCAGGGCGTCCGGACGGATCCGATCCAGGACGTCGTGGTCACTGCGATCCCACTGCTCGTGCAGATCCCCGGCGATGGCGATGTTCAGCTCAGCCAATACCAACCGCTTCCTAGAGTGGGATCATCGTGCATGGGCAGGGGCAACGGTTGGTCTTCACGCAGACGCTGACCCAGGCGCCGCTCCACAATGGCCGGCCACCCGGCGACGCTGCAGAACCGTCCGCCGCGGATCCCGAGGTGTTCCCACCCCGCCATGGGCTGGCCGCCGCCATCGAGGTGCTGAAAAAGGAGCGGAACGCCATCGTTCTGGCCCATTACTACCAGGACACCAGCATCCAGGATTGCGCCGATTTCATCGGTGATTCCCTCGAACTCTCCCGCAAGGCGGCCAGCACCGAGGCCGAGGTAATCGTCTTCTGCGGCGTTCACTTCATGGCCGAGACCGCCAAGATCCTCAACCCTGGCAAGACCGTGCTGTTGCCCGACCTGGAGGCGGGATGCAGCCTGGCCGATGCCTGCCCGGCCGACGCCTTCGCCGACTTCCGCCGCCGGCACCCGGACCACATCGTGGTGAGCTACATCAACTGTTCCGCGGCGGTGAAGGCCAAGAGCGACCTGATCTGCACCAGCAGCAACGCCGTGCACCTGGTGCAGCAGCTGCCGGCCGACCGACCGATCCTGTTCGCCCCCGACCAGAACCTGGGCCGCTGGGTCGCCCGCGAAAGCGGGCGGGAGCTGACCCTCTGGCCGGGGAGCTGCATCGTCCATGAAACCTTCAGTGAGCAGGCCCTGCTGCAGCTCCGCCTGGAACACCCCGAAGCCGAGGTGATCGCCCATCCGGAGTGTCAGCAGCATCTGCTGGATCTGGCCGACTTCATCGGCTCCACCAGCAAGCTCCTGCAGCGCACCGAGACCAGTGCGGCCCCCTCCTTCATCGTGCTCACCGAGCCGGGCATCCTGCATCAGATGCGACGCCGCTCCCCCGGCAAGACCCTCTATGAGGTCCCGGGTGCCGATGGCTGCAGCTGCAACGCCTGCCCCTACATGCGGCTGAACACGCTCGAGAAACTGTGGCAGTGCCTGCACACCATGGCGCCGGCCCTCGAACTCGACGAGGAGATCCGACGCCAGGCTCTGGTGCCGATCGAGCGCATGCTGGCGATGAGTGCCTGAGGCAGGAGCGCCGGCGACTGGGGCTCCCCTGGTTCAATAGCTGTAATTGGCCACGAACAGGGAGGCGGCATCGTCCGAGGGCTCGGAGCCGGCCACGTAGGCCCCGCGGGCCGCCGCACCGTTGGCACGGGCACGGGCCAGCAGGGCCGCCTGGCCGGCCGCGGCATCGGTTCCTCGCCAGTGGCTGAGGCAGGAGTGCTGCAGAGCCCGGCCATAGGAAAAGCCCAGGTGCCAGGGGGCCTCGGGGGCGGCGTGGTGGATCGCCGAAAGGAACACGCTGGCCTCCTCCTCGCCCAGGCCGCCTGAGAGGAACAGGATCGCCGGTACGGCGGGGGGAACGCTGCGCCGCAGGGTGCGCACGGTGAAGGCAGCCACCTGTTCGGGGCTGGGACGCTCGGCGCCGTCGGCACCGGGAAGGGTCATCGAGGGCTTGAGCAGGGTGCCCTCCAGAAACACCCCGTTCTGTCCCAGGGCCTCGTAGACGCTGCGCAGCACCCACTCCTGCACCGCGGCCGTGGTGAGGATGTCGTGGTCGCCATCCATCAGGATCTCCGGCTCCACGATGGGCACCAGGCCCTCGTCCTGGGCGGTGCGGGCGTAGCGGGCCAGCCCCCAGGCGTTCTCGCGCACGCACAGCTCCGAAGGGCAGCCATCGGCACTGATGCGCAGCACTGCCCGCCATTTGGCGAAGCGGGCGCCACGGGCGTAGGCGCGGGCCGCCCGCTCCCGCAGCCCTCGCAGTCCGGTGCACCAGGTCTCGCCGGGCAGGCCGCCCGCCAGGGGTTCCACGCCCAGATCCAGCTTGATCCCCGCCACCACCCCCTGGGCCTGGAACAGCTCAAGGATCGATCCGGCCGGCTGGCCCGGCACGGCGGCGGCTTGCTGAAACAGGGTCTCCTCGTAGAGGATCACGCCGCTGATTGTTTCGCCGAGGCCGGGGGCAGTGGCCAGCAGGGTGCGGTAGGCGCGGCGGTTGTCCTCGCTGTTCTCGAGGCCGATCGCCTCGAAGCGCTTGCCGATGGTGCCGGTGGACTCATCCGCCGCCAGCAGACCGGTGCCCGGCCTTGCCAGGGCCACCGCGGTGGCCTCCAGTTCCTCGCGATGGGTGTCAAGGGCCATGGCGCGGCGGGAAAGGTGTCTCCCATGGCTAGAGGGCAGCGCCCTCGCCGTCAACGGGGCAGGTTCGCCAGGATGCCGGCAACCTCCGCCATCGGCGCCGTCTGGGCCTGCGCACACCATGGTCCTGCCGGGCGACGGCCTGATCCAGCTCACCACCGAGGGGCTGTACTGTCCGGCCGCGGACGCCTGGATCGATCCCTGGCGGCCGGTGAGCCGGGCCCTGATCACCCATGGCCACGCCGACCACGCCCGGCCGGGATGCGGCGCGTACTGGGCGGTGGCAGCGGGCGAAGGCGTCCTGCGACAGCGACTGGGGGCAGGCATCAGCCTGACGGGAATGGGTTACGGGGAGGAGCGGCGCCTCGGCGGGGCGCGGGTGTCGTTCCATTCGGCCGGACACGTGCTGGGCTCGGCCCAGATCCGGATCAGCGCCGGCGGCGAAACCTGGCTGATCAGTGGCGACTACAAGCGGGATGCCGACCCCAGCTGCGCCCCGTTCGAGCCTGTGACGGCCGACGTGCTGATCACGGAGGCCACCTTCGGGCTGCCGATCTACCGCTGGCGACCCGGCCGGCAGGTGGCCGCCGAGATCCTGGCCTGGTGGCGGGAGGCCCCCCAGCGACCCTCGCTGCTGTTCGCCTATGCCTTCGGCAAGGCCCAGCGGCTGCTGGCGGAACTGGCCGCGCTGGGGGTGGAGGAGGAGGTGCTGCTGCACGGGGCGGTGCAGGCCCTGATGGCGCCCTACCGAAGCGCAGGGGTGGTGCTGCCGCCGACGCGGACACTGGGCGAACTCCACCGCCGCGAATCGCTCGCGGGGCGCCTGGTGATCGCACCGCCCTCGGCCCACCGCTCCCCCTGGATGAAGCGGTTCGTCAGTCCCCAGACCGCCTTTGTCAGCGGCTGGATGGCCGTGCGGGGCGCCAGGCGAAGGCGGGGGTTCGAGCGCGGCTTCGCCCTCAGCGACCACGCCGACTGGGACGGCCTGCTGCGCACCGTTGCGGACTCCGGCGCCCGCCAGGTGTACGTGACCCACGGCAACAGTGAGGGCCTGGCCCGGTTCCTGCGCGAGGAGCAGGGCCTGGCGGCGGAACCCCTGGGGCGAGCCTTCGAGGGGCAGCGCAACGAACAGGGGGAGGTGGAGGCGGCGGCCATGGCGCCAGAGGGGGTTCCCGTAGGTCCGTCCCCCTGACTGTGGCCACGGCCCCCACCGGGGCGGCGGCGACCGTCCGAGAGTGGGAGGCCTCACCAACGGCGGCGACCACCATGCTCTTCAACCTCAGCCGACGCCTGCAGTCGCTGCGGATGGTGGCCAGCCTCGCCGCCTTCCTGAAAAACCCCTCGGAACTGGACAGCGTCTTCGGTGTCGCGCGCAGCCTCCAGGGCAGCCCCCTGGCCACCCAGATGCAGCGTCACCTGCTGGAGAAACCAGCCATGGCCGCCCTGGTGGCGGAGGGCTGGAGGCCCGCCCCGATCGACATGGCCGCTCTGGCGGCCCTGCCCGAGGGCAGCCTGGGCCGCACCTATGCCGAACAACTGAAGCGGCTGAATCTGACGCCCGAGAGCCTGATCGATCCCCGGCCGATCACCACCCCGGCGGAGTACATCACCCACCGGCTGCGGGAAACCCACGACATCGTGCACGTGCTCACCGGCTTCGGCATCGATGGCCCGGGGGAACTGGGGCTGCAGGCCTTCAACCTGGCCCAGGTGCGCTCCCCCCTGGCGGTGCTGCTGATCTTCGGCGGCCTGCTCGGCACCCTCCAGGACGACGAGCCCCTCGAACCCCTGTTGCGCTCCCTGGCCCGCGGCTTCGAGCTGGGCCTGGCGGCCCGCTGCCTGATCACCTTCAAGCTGGAGGAGGGCTGGGAGCGACCCCTTGCCGACTGGCGACGGGAGCTGGGGCTGCCGGAATCGCCCCGGGTCTGAGCCGATGCAGCTGTTCGCCGAGCTCTTCGAGACCCTGGAGCACAGCGGCGGCACCCGGGCCCGGGTGGCCGCCCTGGGGGCCTTCTTCCGGGCGGCCGATCTAGCCGACGGCGCCTGGGCCCTGGCCCTGCTGCTGGGCAAGCGGAAGCGGCGGCTGATCACCGGCCGAAGATTGCGGCAGATCTGCCTGGAGCGTTCCGGGCTGCCCGAGTGGTTGTTTGAGTCGTGCCATGCCCAGGTGGGGGACTCGGCCGAGACCATCGCCCTGTTGCTCCCCCAGCTGGGCCTGCCGCCGGCCCCGCCCCTGGAGCTTCCCCTGGCCACCTGGATGGAAACGCGGCTGCCGGCCCTGGCCGCTTTGGAGGGAGAGGCACAGGCGGAAGCGGTGCTGGCGATCTGGGCGGCCCTGCCGGACGGCCAGTGCTTCCTGTTCAACAAGCTGCTCACCGGCGGCTTTCGGGTGGGAGTGGCCGCTGGCCTGGTCACCCGGGCCCTGGCCCAGGTGTCAGGGCTGGAGGAGGCGGAGCTGGCCCACCGGCTGATGGGCGGGTTCGAGCCCTCCGCCGCGGCTATGGAAGCCCTCCTGGCGCCCCTGGAGGCCGGCGCGGCCGCCCCGATCAGCCGGCCCTATCCCTTCTGCCTGGCCTCACCGTTGGAGGCCGAGCGCCTGGCCGCCACCGACCCCGCCGGCTGGCAGGTGGAGTGGAAGTGGGACGGGATCCGGGCCCAGCTGATCCGGCGCAGCGGCCAGACCTTTCTGTGGAGCCGAGGCGAGGACTTGATCAATGCCAGCTTCCCCGAGCTGGAGGGGATGGCCGAGCGGTTGCCGCCGGGGACGGTGCTGGATGGGGAGCTGACCGTCTGGCCGGCGCAGGCGCCACAGCCCGCCGGCTTCGGTCCCCTGCAGCGGCGGCTGGGAAGGCAGAAACCCGGCGCCGCCCTGCTGCGGGAGTGGCCGGCGGCCTTCGTCGCCTACGACCTGCTGGAGAGGGGGGGACAGGACCTGCGCCCGGAGCCCCTGGGCCGGCGTCGCGCCGCCCTGGAGGCTCTGGTGCAGGGGCTGCCGCCGGCGGCCTCCACCCCCGCCGCCGGGCTCCTGCGCCTCTCCCCGGTGCTGCCGCTGGGGGGCTGGCAGGAGCTGGACGCCCTGCGGCAGCAGGCCCGCTCGGTGGGCGCCGAGGGGCTGATGCTGAAGGCGCTCGATTCGGCCTACGGCGTCGGCCGGCGCCGCGGGCTGTGGTGGAAGCACAAGCTGGAGCCGATGGAACTCGATGCGGTGCTGCTCTATGCCCAGGCCGGCAGCGGCCGCCGCGCCAACCTCTACACCGATTACACCTTCGGCCTCTGGGATGGCGAGGGCCGCCTGGTGACCTTCGCCAAGGCCTATTCGGGGCTCGACGATGGCGAGATCAACGAGCTGGACCGCTGGATCCGCCGCCACACCACGGAACGCTTCGGTCCGGTGCGGGCCGTCGAGCCCTTACAGGTCTTCACCCTGGGCTTCGAGGGCCTGCAGCGCTCCAGCCGGCACCGCAGCGGCCTGGCCGTGCGCTTCCCCCGCATCCTGCGCTGGCGGCGTGATCGCAGCGCCGAATCCGCCGACAGCCTGACCAGCGCCCTGGCCCTGCTGGAGGATCCAGCTGCTCAGTGATCGGCTTCTCAGCGATACACCGTGCGGCCATCACCCGGCAGCAAAACGGGGGCGGCCGGGTCGATGCGCCGGCCCAGGCTGAGCTCCGGGGGACCGGGATCGTCTCCCTGCTGCCAGCGCTCCAGGGACAGCACGCGGCCGTCCTCCCCTTCGTAATCACCGAAGCGGCAGCCCTGCATGCGCCGGTTCATCACGCGGGCTGCGGCGCTCACCGAGGCCCGGCCCGTTTCCTTCAGGTGATACAGCTGGCCGCGACAGCGCAGGTGATCTGGGAAGTCGGCGGTCAGACCCTCCAGCTCCGAGGCCGGGGCGTCCTCCAGCCAGCTCACCTCCAGCCAGTCGTCCTCGCAGACGCTGAGCCAGCGGCCATCGCCGCCGTCGCGCAGCAGGTACTCCAGCCACTGGAAGCCGGCGTCGTCGTAGAGGAGCCGGTCCTCCACCACCCAGTCACGGCCGTCGTACTGGACGATGTCGCCGGTGGTCAGATTGAACAGGGTGCGGCCGGGCAGCTTGGGTGCCTGGCGCCGCAGCCGTGAGCGCCGCAGCAGCAGCACGGCAACAGCGGCCAGCAGCAGCAGGGGCAGGAGGAGCCAGACAGCCATCGGTGCGCAGGGTGCCGGACCATCACGGCCGGCTGGCTCAGCTTATGGAGGCTGGTGACCCGACTCCAGCAACGGCGTCGATCAGTTCTCCCGCCAGCGGCCCTGGCGCTGATAGTCGGCCAGCACCGGCCGGTGCAGGCGGTTGGGCAACACCCGCTCCCCCGGCGGCAGGGCAAGATCCCGGCTCAGGGGAAAGAGCCGGTCAAGCTGCCCCTGGTCGATCCACCGGCCCTGGAAGGGCAGCACAGCCTTTGCCGGTTGCTTCCCGCCCCGGTGGGCCAGCACGAATCCCCACGGGCCGAAGCTGGGCACGTCCACGCCGTAGGGCCGCGTGGTCAGGTTCAACTCCATCAGGGTGGCCTGGATCGAGGCCAGCACCCTGGGGCTGAAGAAGGGCGTCGAGGCCTGGGTGACCAGCATCCCGTCGGGGGCGAGACGCCGCAGCAGGCGCCCATAGAAGGTGACGCTATACAGGCGGGCCAGCGGCGGCGTGGCCGGGTCGGGGAAGTCGGCGATGATCACGTCGTAACGGCCCCGCAGCTGCCGCACCCGCTCGAAGGCGTCGCCGATCACGAGCCGCACCCGCCGGTCCTCCAGGCTGGCGCCGTTGAGGCGCCGCAGGAACGGCTGCTGCTTCGCCAGGCGCACCATCTCAGGGTCGAGCTCCAGCACATCCACCTGCCGCACCGCGGGCCAGCGCAGCACCTCACGCAGCGCCAGGCCATCGCCGGCCCCCAGCAGCAGCACCCGCTGCGGCCGGCCCTGCAGCGCCATCGCCGGATGCACCAGGGCCTCGTGGTAGCGGTATTCATCGAGGCTCGAGAACTGCAGCTGGCCATCCAGGAACAGGCGCAGATCATCACGGCGGCGTGTGAGAACGATGCGCTGGTGGCGGCTCTGCAGGCGGCTCACCACCGGATCCTCGTAAAGGCCGTCCTCGATCCGGTCGCCGAGGGGAACAAGTCCCCAGCCGGCCAGGGCGATCACAGGGAAGGCCACGGCGATCGAGCCGCGCCAGCGACGTCCCACCGGAAAGGCGGCGGCGATGGCCACACAACTGGCCAACGGCACCATGGCCAGCAAGCCGGCGGTGGGCAGCAGGCCCAGCCAGGGCAGCAGCACCAGGGGGAAGATCAGGGCCCCCACCAGGGCCCCCAGGTAATCGAGGGCCAGCACCCTGGCCAGGGCCACCCGCAGCTGCTGACCGCACTCCAGCAGCCTGGTCAGCAGCGGCACCTCCATGCCACCGAGCACCCCCACCAGCACGGTGCCGATCACCAGGCCCAGCCACACCGGCCCACCCGCCCGGAAGAGGGCGAACAGGGCCAGGGGCGCCAGCAGGCAGAGGGGAGCCAGGGCCAGTTCCACCGCCAGAAACCACTGCAGCAGGGCGAAACCGGGATCGGGGCCAACGGCCAGGAACTGGCTCAGCCAGGCGCCCAGGCCCATGGCGGCCAGGAACATGCCGATCACCACGCCGGTGGCCAGGGCATGGTCGCCGAGCAGGTAGCTGGCCTGGGTGGCCAGCATCAGTTCCAGCACCAGGCTGACGCTGGAGGAGAGGGCCGCCGCCGCCAGCAACACCCGCACCTGAACAGGTGTGAGGGGCGGCAGATGGTGAGGCGTCACTTGGCGGCGCCGGGTCCACGCCCCTGGAAGCCTGACCAGTCCTGGCGGCGGGACGTGGCCGGCACCCACCTTCCGGCCCGGTAGCTGCCCCCGTAGCGCACCCCGCTGCCGGCGGCGGGGGTGCCGTCCTGGCCGAGGCGCCAGAGGCCGGGGCGGGTCACGGCCGTGACGGTGCCGATGGCGACCGCCGCCACGGCCAGCAGCATCAGCAGCCCCCGTTCATCGGCCATCTCCGCGGCCATCCACCACCCCAGCCAGGGGCAGAACGGACACCGGCCAGGCGGTCATCCGACCGTCCTCCACGGTGAGCTCCAGCCATTCGATCTCCCAGGCGTCGCCATCAAGGCGGAACGCCTCCGGCAGCGCCACCCGAAAGCGGTAGCTGCCTCGCTCCGGAGGTCGCAGATGCAGGCTGTGGCGCACGGACAACCAGTGGTCACCATCATTCGAGCGGTGGGCCACCGCCACCATCTCCCGATGCTGCAGGAGGGGGCGCCCCTGGGCATCGCTGACGCGCAGCTCCAGGGCCGCCGGGCCCGGGGGGGGGCCCAGCGGCGGATCGTCATGGGGCAGCTCCCAGCGCGCCACCACGCCCAGCCGCACCAGCCCCGGGCCACCAGCCCCGCAGCGGATCGCGGCGCTTGCCTCCTGGCTGCGCTGGACCCAGCGGCCCCGGCTGACGCCGTAGCAGGCCAGCAGCAGCACCTGAACCACCGCCAGCGACAGCACGGCGGTGAACAACAGCAGCGGGGCGTCAACGCTGTGGTTGCGGACGCTGCCGCGCACCAGCACCGGACTGGGCAGCGGCTGGCCCGCTTGATCGAGCAGGTCCTGCACCTCCACCGCCAACTGGAAGCGGCCGCTGCGGCCGGGGCGCAGCGCCAGCGCCAGACCGGCGTCGTCTTCCTGCCAGGTGCCGCTCTCCCCCCCCTCCGCCCAGACGCCACTGGCGCGCCAGCCATCCTTGGTGAGGTCCAGCACGGTGCCGCCGCTGGCGTCGAGGAGGGCCACGTCCAGCGCGACCGAGCTGTTGGGCGGGATCTCGGCCGTCAGCGCCAGCCGGGGGCTGCCCAACCAGCCGTCCTGCAGCGCAAAGGGGGCGCTCAGCACCCGCTGACCCTCCGGCACCACCATCACCAGCCGGCGTGGCCCCTCCAGGGCCGACAGCAGCAGCACCAGCAGGGGGAGCAATGGCAGCGCCAGGCTCGCCAGGGGCCAGAGCAACAGGTCAGGATCGCGACGCCCGCCCAGGGATGCCGGCGCCATCAGGAGCTGGCCTCCTGTCCATCCCTACGGTGGTGGCGGCGTTGCAACGAGGGGATGGTCAAACCACTGCTCCAGATGCTGCTGATGGTCGGCTGGACCTTTCTGGGCATCATCCTCATCTACGTCGGGCTGCTGCTCTTCGATCGCCTCTCGCCGATCGACTATCGCGCCGAGATTCGCAAAGGCAATGTCGCCGCCGGGGTCGTGCTGGGGGCGGTGATCCTGGCCATCGCCGCCGTGGTGGTGGCCGTGCTCTCCACCTGATCCACCAACCCTTGTCCCGTCCCTACGCGGCAGCCCTGCGGCCCATCGAGGACTGGTTCACCCGCCGTGGCTGGCGGCCGATGCCCTTCCAGCGGCAGTGCTGGCGGGCCTTCCTGGAGGGGGCCAGCGGCCTGATCCAGGTACCCACCGGCTCGGGGAAGACCTACGCCGCCGTGATGGGGCCGATCGCGGCGATGCTGGCCGAGAAGGGGGGCAGCGGACCGGATGGCGGTCTGCGTCTCGTGGTGCTGACACCCCTGCGGGCCCTGAGCCGGGATCTGCTGCTGGCGATCCGGGAACCGATCGACACCATGGGCTGGCCGCTGCGGGTGGGACTGCGCAACGGTGACACCAGCGGCCACGAACGCGGCAAGCAGCTCAAGGCCCCGCCCCAGATCCTGATCACCACCCCCGAGTCCCTCTCCCTGCTGCTGGCCGGGCCCCGGGCGGAGGCTCTGTTCGCCGACCTGGAGGCTGTGGTGATCGATGAATGGCACGAGCTGATGGGCAGCAAGCGCGGCTCCCAGACGGAGCACACCGTACTACTCTGCGCACCGAGCCGCAGCTGTCCCGATGCCGAAGGCCTGGAGCTTCGCCAGGGTGTCCACCGCCCACCAGGCTGAGACCGGTGGCGGCCTCCAGCGGCAGGCCGATCAGGGCCCCGCGGCTCGATGGTGCCAGCGGAACGGCTATGAACTGGTCGAGCACTTCAGCTTCGCCGGGAGCGCCTGGAAGGGCCGCCACCTCGCCGAGGGTGCGCCGCTGCGCAGCTGGCTGGAGCAGGCCGTCGCCGGCGAGCTGGGGCCCGAGCCGGCGCTGCTGGTGGAGGAGGTCGACCGGTTCACCAGGCAGGCGGGCCACGTGGCCCTCGGCCCGCTGCTCAGCCAGGTCTTCCCCGCGGGGGTGCGGATCGTCAACCTGCGCGAGGGGGTGGTCTACAGCGAGGAGGAGTTCAACCGGGACGACCGGCTGCTGGCCGATCTGCTGGACGACATTCGGGCGGCCCACCGGTATTCGACTCGGCTCAGCCGCCGGCTGACCGGCTACTGGGATCAGGTGCGCGAACGGATCCAGCGCGGTGAGGTGGTCAGGCCCGACGCCATCGCCCCGTTCTGGATCGGGGTCCAGGGCGGCCAGTGGGTGCTGAACGATCGAGCGCCCCTGGCCCGCCGGATCTTCGCCAGGGCCCTAGAGGTCGGGGCGGTGTCGATCGCTCGCGAGCTGAACGCCGAAGGGGTGCCGCCGCCGGCGCGCCGTGGCGATCCGTCCCGGCCCTGGTCCTCCGGGGCCCTGGTGCGGCACCTGCAGAATCCGGCCGCCTACGGCACCGTCCAGCTGCTGCGCGGGCAGATCCATCGCGACGGCTATTTCCCGCCGCTGATCAGCCGCGAGCAATGGGACCACGTCCAGGCGGCGATCCAGGACCGGAGGCAGAACATGGGCAGCCGAGGTCGTCGCGACCTGATGCGCTGGGTCGGCCAGGGACTGACGGCCTGCAGCTGCGGGTCGCGGACCCGGGTCATGACCTCAGGCACCGGCCGGCGCCAGCGCTACCTGCAGTGCGAGCGGCGGCGCGACCAGGTCGGCCGGTGCCAGGCGATCACCTACCGGCTCGACCTGCTGACGGCCCACCTGCTCACCAGGCTGCAGCCGGCCCAGCTCGCCCAGCTGGTGGGCGCCGGCGACGAACAGCGCGAGGCGGCGGTGCGTCGCCGCGAGCATGCGGCCCAGGCGGTGGCCGCGGCGGATCGAGCGCTGGCGAATGCCGAGGCGGCGCTCGGTGAGGCGATCCTCGACGGCCGTTCGGTGGAGGTGTTCGTCAAGGTCCACGGCCAGGCGGCCGCGGCGGCGACCACGGCCCGAGGCGAGCTGGCCCAGGCGGCCGCGGCGGTCGAGGCCCTGCTCGGCCAGGCCGGGACCCAGGACCTGCACGCCGACGTGGCGGCCCTGCTGCGGGCGTTCTCCGCCGGCGAAGACACGCCGGAGCAGCGGCGGGCGGTGAACAGCGGCCTCAGGCGGCTGGGGGTGCGGATCACGGTGGCCGCGGATCGGCCGGCGCTCGGGCTGGCCGTGGGCGATGGCCAGGTCGACTGGCAGCCGGTCAGCTGGGCGCAGGCGGAGTACCTGGAGCAGGGGCGGGCGGGGATCCGATCGATCGACCTGGGCGACGCGGTCGCAACCGTCGACGGCGAGATGGCGGCTGTGCATTGGACTACCGAGCCCGGTGATCCAGAACTGCCGGACGGTTAAGGGTTCGGTTACAACCCGATACTGATGCCTACCTAGTGGTCCTACCATGTGGTGGTACCTCTAGGAGCGCGAGATGGCACAGGATGTTGCCGCGGATACACGACTGGTCGAGTCGAAGCGGGAGTTTGGCCTGATGCTCCGCCGGTGGCGGGTCAGGAACGGGTGGAGCGGAAAGATCCCCGGCCTGTGGGCCAAGGCTGCTCCCGACGTGTTCCAGGGCCAGCAGGTCAGCAGCGCGACCTGGACCGGGTTTGAGAATGGGAAGGCCCAGGCTCCCGCTCCCGAGACCTTCCTCGCCCTGGCGTGCATGAACAAAGCCCTGGCCTCGGGGGAGATCGGCGCCATCACGGATCGCCAGCTGCGGGATCGAGTGGCGGCCGGGAAGCCGATCTGCCACGACGACGGCACGCCCTGGGAGGCGGGCGATTTCTTCGACTGCTTCATCGGGGCGATCTCGCCACCGAAGGCCCTGCAGGTGCCGGAGTTCGACGCCTCCGCCGAATCAGAGCGGATCCGGGTCGAGTTCACCCGCGCCGTGGCGAACCAGAACATCGGCAAGGTGGCCGCCCTGTTCGCCATGTTCCAGTGCTCCGACCTCGATGTGGAGGCGGCCAACGCGGCGGAGCAGGTGCTGCTCTGCCATGAAACCTTCACCCGGAAAGAACACGCGGCGAAGGCCTGGAACGCCCTGAGGCAGTGGACGGGGTCCCGAGCCACTGCCGCCTAGGGTCACGGGTCCGACCCTAGGGTGCTACCTTTAGGGGGTCAGCCGCCCACACACACCACGGCTGGCGTTCCATTGCGATGCAACCAACCAGAGGGCAGCCGCCCGAGGCTGTGGATCCGATTGGGTACCACTACCATCCGGCGCTGTCATCCACCCGTCTGAAGGCGGCGGTGAGCGGAACCATGCGCGCCTACTGGGCTCGCTATGTCGACCCCGAGCGGGTCGAGGTCCCGCCCACCGACGCCATGCGCCAGGGCTCCCTGGTCGACACGTTCATCACCCAGCCCGAGAAGGCTGAGAAGCGATACCTGGTGCTGCCGGCCGACGCGCCGAAGCGGCCCACGGCGAAGCAGCTGCAGGACGGCCGCAACAGCCGCCCCGGGACGAAGATCCACGACGCCTACCTGGATGCCCAGGCCCGCGAGAAGTGGTGGGAGGAGTTCTTCCCCACCATCGGCCAGCGGGAAATGGTCACCCAGGACTGGTGGGATCGAGCCGAAGCGATCCGCGAGGTGCTCATGGCGCACCCGGAGATCGGGCCCCGGCTGCGGGATGCCCTGGTCACCAGCCAGGACCCGCACCTGTGGTTCGACGAAGGCATGGGCGAGTGGTGCCGCTACCTCCCCGACCTGGAGACCGACAGCGGCGAGCTGTGGGACCTGAAGAAAGCCCGCAGCTGCTCCCCCCGGGCCATGGTCGCCCAGGCCTACGCCCTGGCCTATGACCTCCAGCTGAGCCACTACGACAGCGGCTACTGCGACCGTCACCGCGGCAAGCCGACCCAGATCGGCCTGAT
>NZ_JAGQBG010000041.1 GCF_024345515.1 Cyanobium sp. N5-Cardenillas | reverse complement strand
CACCAGCAGCCAATCGGCCCAGCCGTGGAGGAACTCGAGATCGTGGGTGGCCACCACGATCGTGGTGCCCGCCGCATGGATGTGATCGAGCCGCGCCCTCAGATCGCGGCAATGGCCGGGGCTGAGGAAGGCGGTGGGCTCATCGAGCAGCAGCAGTTCGGGCTCCAGCACCATCACATCCGCCAGCGACAGCTGTTTCTTCTGCCCCAGGCTGAGCATGTGCACCGGCCGGTCCAGCAGGTCGCCAAGGCCGAAACGATCGGCGATCCGCTCGATCCGGCGGCGGATCTCGCCCTCCTCCAGCCCCAGGTTCACCAGCCCGTAGGAGAGATCTTCCGCCACGGTGGTTGCCACCAGCTGGTGCTCGGGGTTCTGGAACACCAGGCCCACCCGCCGCCGCAGTGCCGCCAGTTCCCGGCGTCCGTAGCCGATCGGCTGGCCGCGCCACAGCAGGCGCCCGCGCTGGGGCTTCAGCAGGCCATGGGCCAGCAGGAACAGGGTGGTCTTGCCGCAGCCGTTCTCACCGATCAGGCCGCAGCGGGATCCCTGCGGCAGCCGCAGTGACAAGGACGCGATCGAGGGCCCCAAGGCGCAGGGGTAGCTGAAGCCCACCTGCTCGAACTCCAGCAGGGGCGTGCCGGTCATCGCTGCCAGGCGATCGAGAGGGCCCCCAGCACGGCGCAGCCGCCGATGGCTTCCGCCAGGTAGCGCCGCGAGGCGCGATGGCTGGCGCAGGACACCACCCGCAGTTCCCCCTGGAATCCCCGGGCCTCCAGGGCCAGGGCCCGGCCCCGGTAGCTGGCCAGCGAGCGTTCCAGCAGCTGGCCGATCAACAGGCCAAGGCTGTGGAGGGTGCGCCGCCAGTTGCTGTGGCCCGAGCGTGCCCTCTGGGCCACCGCGATCTCATCGACGATCGCCCAGAGGGTGAAGATGAAGCCGTAGACGTGCACCATCAGCTCCAGCAGCAGCGGTGGCACGCGGAGTCGGCGCAGCACCTGGATCCATTCACTGAACGGGGTGGTGAGCAGCAGGAAGAACAGGGCGCTGGTGGCCGCCAGCGAACGGGTGAGCAGGGCGGACGCCTGGCTGAGGCCGTGGTTGCTGATGGAGAGGGTCCACCCCGCCACCGGCTGGCTGAGGCCCCGCCAGGCATCGGCCTGCAGGCCGGCCAGCCCATCCTGTCCGACCGCACTGATCACGATGGCGGGCAGGCTGGAGACGGCGAACCCCAGGGGCAGCAGCAGCATCGCCAGGTACGTGCCGGCTGGAATGCCGGCGTACCCCACGACCCAGAGGGCCAGCCACAGGCCGATCAGCACCTGGACCGGCATCGGTGCCACCAGCGCCAGGAGCAGCAGGGTGGCCGCGAAGCCGGCCTTGTGGAGCGGCGGCAGGAGTCTGAGGCGGTTGCCATGGGCGAGCGCATCGATCCGATGGCTCATGGTGCCGGTGGCTCCTTGCGCTCCTCCGCCAGGGTCCGGCCCCGGTAGAGACCGATCACGAAGCCGACGACGCCGGCGCCGAGGGCGGCCTGGGTGGCGAACATCAGGCTCTCGATCTCGCCGCTGGGCAATTCGACGACAGGTTCGAACCAGGGTTTGTAGCTGGGCTGGAGTTTCTCGATCGCCTCGGTGCCCTGGCCGTCGGCGCCGCCGTACTCACCGCGGATGAACAGCACGGGGAACAGGGCCAGGGCCACCACGCCGGCGACCAGCAGCCAGTTGTGCCTGCGGGGATTCCGTTCGGAAGGGGTCGGCATGGGTCAGTTCTCCTGATGGATCAGTTGAAGGGTCTTCAGCTCGGGCTTGCCGTAGGCCTGCAGCCAGTTCCACACCAGCACGGTGAGCAGGCCCTCGGTGATCGCCAGCGGCACCTGGGTGACGGCGTAGATGGCGCCGAACTTCGCCAACGAGGCGCCGAAACCACCTTCGGCTGCGGGGAAGGCCAGGGCCAGCTGGACGGCGGTGACCACATAGGTGGCCAGATCCGCCAGGGCCGCCGCCGCAAACACCGCCAGGCGGGTGCGACCGGTGGGGAGCAGGGACCGGAAGATCCACCAGGCGACGAGCGGTCCCACGACCGCCATCGACACCATGTTGGCGCCGAGGGTGGTGAGGCCCCCGTGGGCGAGCAGCACCGCCTGGAACAGCAGCACGATGCCCCCCAGCACGGTCATGACCGAGGGGCCGAAAAGAATCGCCCCCAGGCCGGTGCCGGTGGGGTGGGAGCAGCTGCCCGTCACCGACGGGATCTTCAGGGCAGAGAGCACGAAGGTGAAGGCGCCCGCCAGGCCCAGCAGCAATTTGAGCTCCGGGTGCTCCCGGGTGATGCGGGCCAGCGAGCGCAGGCCCACCAGCAGGAACGGCAGCGAAACCAGCCACCAGAAGGCGGCCCAGGGAAACGGCAGGAACCCTTCGGCGATGTGCATCGCCATGGCAGGGCCCGGAGAAAGCAAGACAATGATGGTGCTCAGGCCAGCCATGGCAAGAAGGCTGGCCGGCTGAGCCGGCTGGATCCTCACTCTGTACCTCGCAGAAGAGATGGTTGGGTTGGCAGGAGCGAGTGTTCTGACTGAGGGCAGAGCCCATCACAGTTGCGGGACAGCGACGGACTGGGGAAGAACTCCCGCACCGT
Source organism: Cyanobium sp. N5-Cardenillas (assembly GCF_024345515.1). Classification (GTDB taxonomy): domain Bacteria; phylum Cyanobacteriota; class Cyanobacteriia; order PCC-6307; family Cyanobiaceae; genus Cyanobium. The sequence continues at coordinate 14,066 of NZ_JAGQBG010000041.1, read as the reverse complement.
CTTTCCTCGTTGTTTTCCGGCCCGGGGCCAGGACCTGCCGGGCCAAACATAGCCATCGGCTTTCGCGCCAACCGTTCCGCTCGCCGATGGTCGGACACACGCCCGGGGCCGGACTCATCCCCGACGGCAGGGCCTGCGGGCCTGCAGGCTCAGGGGGGCTTCCAGGCCGCTGCGCTCCAGCAGGGCCGTGTCGGCAAGGATCCGGTCGCTGGGCCCGTCGGCCACGACGCGCCCGGCGCTCAGCACTACGGTCCGTGAACAGAGGTCCAGGGCCAGATCGAGGTCGTGGGTGGCCACCACCCGGGTGTGGGAGAGCCCCTGCAGCAGCTGGATCAGCCGGCGCCGCGCCCGGGGATCGAGAGCCGCGCTCGGCTCATCCAGCAGCAGGATGGACGGCTCCATCGCCAGGACGGTGGCGATCGCCACCGCACGTTTCTCGCCACCGGACAGCCGGTGGGGGGAGCGCTCCCGCAGGGCCAGGGCGCCCACCTGCTCCAGTGCCAGGTTGACCCGTTGCTGCACCACGTCGGCCGGCAGGCCCAGGTTCCGGGGGCCGAAGGCCACATCCTCGGCGGCGGTCGGCATGAACAGCTGGTCATCGGCTTCCTGGAACACCATGCCGAGCGAGCGGCGGATCTCCGCCCGGCTGCCGGGGCCGAGGGGAAGACCGTTGATGCGGATCCCGCCGGCCACCGGCTCGAGCAGGCCGGTGAGCAGCACCAGCAGGGTCGACTTGCCGGCCCCGTTCGCGCCCACCACGGCCACCGTTTCCCCGGGGGCGATGCGGAGCGAAACCCCGTCCAGGGCCGGGGTGCCGTCGGCATAGGCGTAGACCAGCCCGACCACCTCGATGGCGGGGACGAAGGCGGTCCCGGTGGCGGGTGGGCCCAGGGAACCGTTCCCGGCTGCGCTCATGGCTGCGCCCCGATCACGGCGTGCCCCAGCAGCTCCCCCACCGGCACCTGGCGGCAGATCAGAAAGGCCGTGCTCCAACCCAGCAGAAACACCAGGTCCCGCCGGGTCAGGGCGCGGGGGGAGGCCGGTCGGATCGTTCCCTCGAAGCCCCGCAGCAGCATGGCGTCATGGATCCGGGTCGCCCGGGCGAGGGTGCGCAGCAGGAGGGCCCCCAGCAGCGTGCCGCCCACCCAAAGGCCGGTGCCACGCCGGCCACAGGAGCGGAGATCGCGGGCCCGCTCCATGCGCTGCGCCTCGTCCCCCAGAAGGAAGAGGTAGCGGTAGAGCAGCTGCAGCTGGGTGACGAACACGCCGGGCACCCGCAGCTGCCGCAGGGCCTCGGCGATGGCCGGCATCCCGGTGGTGGCCACCAGCAGCAGGGCCGCCGCGGTGGTGAGCAGGAAGCGCAGCACGATCGAGAGGAACGACAGCCAGCCTGCGGCGATGCTCAGCCCCGGGGCGATCGGCACCGCCGCCTGATCGAACAGGGGATTGGCGATGCCCACCATCAAAGCGAACGGTGAGGCGATCAGCAGGCGCTGGCCCAGCCAGCGGACGGGCAGACGACCGAGGCTGGCGATCACCACCGGGAAGAACACGAACGGCAGCAGCGGCAGGACGGCGTGCTTCGGGAAGGACACCACGCAGACCAGAAACACGGCGGTGGCGAGCACCTTGGCGCGGGCATCGAGGCGGTGGATCGCCGTGTCCTGGCGCGCGAAGCCGTCGATGCGCCCCAGGGCCTGCCGTTCGCGGCTGATCAGGCGCATGGCGGAGGGTCCGGCACCAGGGAGCTGGTGGCCGCCGAGGCGACAAAGCGGCCGTGCTTGACCCCCTTCGTGCTGATCAGCGAGTCCGCCAGGGCCCTGATCTCCCCGGCCCTGCCGCGCAGGACCACCACCTCCAGACAGTCATGGTCGTCGAGGTGGATGTGGAGGGTGGAGACGATCGTTCGGTGGTGGTGGTGCTGGTGGTCGGTGAGCTTGTTGCTGAGTTCGGCGACGTGGTGGTCGTACATCAGGGTGACGGTGCCCACCGCCTCGGCGGATTCATTCGCCAGCACCTCCTCCACCAGGGCGTTGCGGATCAGGTCGCGGATCGCTTCGGATCGATTGCCGTAACCCTTCCGGGCGATCAGGGTGTCGAAGCGGTCCAGCAGGGCTCCCTCGCTGGAGATGGAGAAGCGGACGACGTCAGTCAAGGGACCAGTAACACGAAGGCCGAATCGATTGCACGTTGACGGCCATCGGGGCGCACCCATAGCCTTTGACGGACCGTAACACGTTTTGGCAATCCGTAGCACCGACGCCGAGACGTGTCCCTCCCCTTTTTCGCCCTCTGACAGGACCTTCCGATGCACATGGCTGACGCCCTCCTCTCCCACACGGTGGGAGGAGCGATGTGGGGGGCCACGGCCCTGGTCACCGTGCAGTGCGCCCGCACGCTTCACCGTCACCCCGACCCGGCCCGGGTGCCCCTGATGGGCGTCCTGGGGGCGTTCGTGTTCGCGGCCCAGATGGTGAATTTCTCCATCCCGGCCACCGGCTCCAGCGGCCATCTCGGCGGCGGGCTGCTGCTGGCGATCCTGCTCGGGCCGGAGGCGGCCTTCCTGGTGATCGCCTCGGTGCTGACGGTTCAGGCCCTGTTCTTCGCCGATGGCGGCCTGCTGGCCCTGGGAGCGAACATCTTCAACCTGGGGGTCTTCCCGGCGTTCGTCGCCTACCCCCTCATCTACCGGCGCATCGTCGGCGAACGGCCCGGCCCCACCCGGGTGGTCGTCGGATCGATCGCCGGCGCCCTGGTGGGCCTCAGCCTCGGCGCCCTGGCGGTGGTGCTGGAGACCAGTTTCTCCGGGATCTCGGATCTGCCCTTCGGCACGTTCCTGGCCCTGATGCTGCCGATCCACCTGGCCATCGGCCTCGTCGAGGGCCTGGTGACGGCGGCCGTGGTGCTCTACATCGCCCGTCTCCAGCCGGAGGTCCTCTCCCGTGCAGCCGGCCGCCAGCCCCTGGGAGGGCTGGCGCTGCGCCGGGTGATTGCCACCCTGGCCGTCGCCGCCGTGGTCACCGGAGCGATCCTGGCCTGGTTCGCCTCGGGCCATCCCGACGGTCTGGAGTGGTCGATCAGCGGCGTCACCCGCCGACCCGAGTTCGACGGCACCCCCACGGCCCTCAAGGAGGAGATCGCCACGGTGCAGGAGCAGACGTCCTTTCTCCCCGATTACGACTTCAGGTCGGTTGAGGCCCCAGCCGTGCCGGCCCCCGAGACAGCGGAGGCCGGCTGGGGAACCCCCAGCCCGGGACGAAGCCTGGCGGGCCTCGTGGGTGGCGGCCTCACCCTGCTGATGGCCGGCAGCCTCGGGCTGGTGCTGCGGGGGCGCCCGTGAGCGGACGTCCGGTCTCTTCCCTCGCAGGTCCCGCAGCCGGACTGCTCCTCGATCCCAACGCCGGCCTCGGAGTGATGCTCTGCGGCCACGGCAGCCGCAACCGGCTGGCGGTGGAGGAATTCGCCCGCTTGGCCAGCGGCCTGCGCCGGCGCCTCCCCGATCTCCCCGTGGAGCACGGCTATCTGGAATTCGCCACACCGATCCTGCGCGAAGGCCTCGAGCGGCTGCGCCAGCAGGGGGTGCGCCGGGTCCTGGCCGTGCCAGGGATGCTTTTCGCCGCCGGCCATGCGAAGAACGACATTCCCTCGGTGCTGAACACCTACGCGGCGGAGAGCGGGCTGCGGATTGATTACGGCCGGGAGCTGGGCGTCGACCCGAAGATGATGCAGGCGGCCGGTGCCCGTCTGCGGGAGTGCCTGGATCGGGCCCCGGAGGTTCCCCTGGCCGACACCCTGCTGGTGGTGGTGGGGCGCGGCTCCTCCGATCCGGATGCCAACTCCAATGTCAGCAAGGTGACAAGGATGCTGGTGGAGGGCTTCGGATTCGGCTGGGGGGAGACCGTCTACTCCGGAGTCACCTTCCCCCTGGTGGAGCCCGGGCTTCGCCACGCGGTGCGCCTGGGCTTCCGCCGTGTGGTGGTGTTCCCCTACTTCCTGTTCTCCGGTGTGCTGGTGAGTCGCATCTACCAGCACACCGACCGCGTCGCCGCCGATCACCCCGATGTGGAGTTCCTCAAGGCGGCCTACCTCAGCGACCATCCCCTGGTGATCGACACCTTTCTCGAGCGGCTGGAGGAGGTGATCAGCGGCGATACGACGATGAACTGCTCCCTCTGCAAGTACCGCGCCCAGGTGCTTGGTTTCGAGAGGGAGGTGGGGGCGCCCCAGCACAGCCACCACCACCATGTTGAAGGACTGGGGGAACCCTGCCAGCTGTGTGAACGGGAGTGCACCGGGGCCTGCCAGCCCAACGGCGTCCCCCTGCCGGCGCCGGGCCACCGCCATGACGGCGGCGATCACCATGACCATCTGCATCTCCACACCCACACGGCCTATCCCCACGCCGATCACCCCCTGGGTCCGCGCACCCTGCGGGGCCCCGCCCCGCCGTGATCGACTTGATCACCCCATCAGGGACTTGAACATCACCAGGGCATCCACCGCCCCCAGCCGGGGATGGCGGAAGGCTCCGGGCAGGCGGCCGATGGTGTCGAAGCCGTTGCGGCTCCAGGTGGCCACCCCGGCGGCGTTGGTGCTCACCACCAGGTTGAACTGCATCGCCGTGAAGCCCCGCCGCCGGGCCTCCTCCTGGGAGTGGCGGCAGAGGGCATGGCCCACCCCCCGGCCCCGGGCGGCCTCGGCCACCACGTAGCCGGCGTTGGCCACGTGGGCGCCTAGGCACGGCTGGTTGGGCCGCAGGTAGTAGGTGCCCAGGATCCCGCCGTCCGACTCGGTGGCCACGACGGTGGCGGCGACCGTCTCCACCCAGGCCCGCCGGGCCGTGTCGCTGTCGATCGCCGGGTCGTGGGGGAAGGTTTCGCCGGCACGGAACACCGGCTCCAGCACCGCCCACACCCCTGGCCAGTCGTCAGGCGCGTAGGGCCGGAGGATCAAGCCGCTTCCACCACGATCGATTTGGTCACAGTACCGGGCAGATTCCGCGACACCGGACAGACCTTCATGCGCCGCTCCAGAAAGGCCCGGCTGGACTCATCTAGCTCCGGTGTCGCCGCCCCATCGGCCGCCTCCAGCCGCACCTGGAAGGTGCCCTCCACCGCCTCGATCATCCAGTCGGCGGAAGCCGTCACGTTGAGAACCCCGTCCACCGCCGCCAGGGGCAGGTGCCGCTCGAGGGCGTTGGCGACCAGGTAGTGGTGCTGGCAGAGCAGCAGCGACAGCAGGAAGAGCCGGAAGCCGGGGGTCCGCAGGCTGGGCTCCAGCGGCTGCCAGGGCTCCAGCTCGCCATTGCGGAAATCGACACGGAGGCTGTCGCCGGCGGCTCCGTGGCGGCTCTGCAGGCGGAACTGGAACAGGAGGTGGGTCATCGCTGGGGGGAAACGTCGGGGGTGAAGGGGATGGCGCTGCGGAGGGTCGTCTCGCGCATCACCGTGGAGCTGCGCTGGCGCTGGAGGGCTTCGGCGCCCGTAAGCAGGGCCGAGCCGACCAGCAGGGCGGCGAAGCCCTGGCGCAGGTGACGATCCGACAGGCGGGGGGCCAGGGCCTGGCCGCCGATCGCCCCCACCAGTCCGCCGCCGATCAGGGGCGCCAGCAGGGGCAGGGCGGCCGCCGGCCAGTGCCCGAGGGCGCCCAGGGCCACCAGGCTGTTGGTGGCGATCAGCACCAGGCTGGTGCCGCTGGCCAGGGGCATCGGCAGACCGGCCAGCAGCACCAGGGCGGGCACGATGGCGAAGCCGCCGCCCACGCCGGCGATGCCGGTGAGTAGGCCCACCAGCACCCCCTGGACCGCCAGGGCCAGGGGCGGTCCGGCGGACCGGGGCGCCCGGGCGGTGCCGGTGGGGCGGCGGGAGAGCAGCCAGGCGGCCACCAGGGCGGCGGCGGCGAACACACCCAGCTGCACGGGCTCGGGGATCAGGCCATGCTTCACCAACGTGCCGCCGATCCAGCTGCCCGCCAGGGCCGGCACCCCCAGGGCCAGGGCGGGACGCGGCGCCACCTGGCGTCGCCGCAGGTAGGGGCCGGCATTGGCCACCGCCAGCAGGGTGACGGCCAGCAGCGACAGGGGCACCGCTTCCCGGGTGGGCAGACCGGCGCCGCTGATCAGCAGGGGCATCAGCAGGATCGAGCCACCGGCCCCGAGCACCGCCAGCAGGAAGCCGATCAGGGCACCCCCACCGGCCATCAGCACCAGGACGGCGGCGCTCAAGGACGCACCCGGTTCCAGGGCATCACGGCCAGCAGGCGGACCCTGTCGCAGACGGTGGCTTGATCGGGGACTGGCGGGCCTGACGCCATGGAAACAACCTGCATCGGCAACTATGACTATACACGCATACAACGACGAAAGAGTGGCAGTGGTGGCGCTGCAGGTCGCTGCAGAGGGCTGCTCCATTGCGGAACCGTTCCGGTCCCCACCACGGCCGGGGAAACCCTGCATAATTCCTCTAGCGACATAATCTGCTGCCATGGGCGTAGCCGGCCCCGGTTCCATCCCCAGTCCCGAGCTGCTGGACGAGTTCAGCCAGTTCTTCCGCCTGCTGAGCGAACCGGCCAGGCTCCAGCTGCTCTGCCACCTGCGCCAGGGGCCGGCCGATGTCGCCTCCCTGATCGAGGCCACCGGCTTCAGCCAGTCCCACATCAGCCGCCAGCTGTCCCAGCTGCAGCGGGCTGGCCTGGTGACCTGCGACCGGGACGGGGTCCGGCTCATCTACCGGGCCGACACCGAACTGGTGGAGGAACTCTGCGACCTGGTTCAGAAACGCATGAAGCAGCGCCTGCAGCAGCAGCTGGATCAGCTCCAGACGGCCTGATCATCCACGGCTTCTGGCCACTGGCATCGGGCTGCGCGACAGCAAACATCGCCCCAGTGGGCCGCCGAGGGGCCAGAATCTCCAGGGCGTTGGAACTTCCCTTGCGCCTCCGAGATGCCCGCGTCCTCCCAACGCCCTATGGCCGCGATCCGGTATGCCCCGCTCTGGACCCGGGCCTTCCACTCCTTCAACCTGCTGGTGCTGTTGCTGATGGCGGCCAGTGGGCTGCAGATTTACAACGCCAATCCGGTGTTCGGTGGCCGCGATGGTGCCACCGTGCCCGAGCTGTTCACCCTCGGAGGTTGGTTGGCGGGCGGTCGCGACTGGCACTTCGGCGTCATGGGCCTCTATGCCGCCAATCTCGGTGTCTGGATCGGCCTGCTGCTCCGCCAGCGGCACCAGCGCCTAGCGGCGCTTGGAGATGTCGGCACCCTTCGCGTCAGCAGCAACACCCCGAAGCGACGGCTGGCCGCCCACCGGCTGGTGTACAGCCTGATGCTGATCGTGCTCGGCTTCAGCCTGATCACGGGGATGGCGATGTACAAACCTGCCCAGTTCTGGTGGCTGGTGGCTCCCTTCTCCTTTGCCGAAGCCGCCGGACACGACAGCTGGCAGGTACTGCGCGTCTGCCATCTGGCCACCATTCCCGCTATCTCCCTGCTGCTGGGCGCCCATGTGGTGCTGTCCTGGCGGGTTGGGGGGCTGCGGCTGTGGCGTTCGATGGCCGTCTGATCCCATGGTCAACCCTGCTGATCCGCTGAGTCGCCGCCGCTCTCTCGGCCTCCTGCTGGGGGCGGCTCCGACGCTGTTGCTCGGTGGCTGTGCCCTCAATGGTGTCAGTGAGGCGGTGGGCGCCGCCACCCAGCCACTCAACGAACGCCTCGAGGCCCTGCTGCAGGGCAAGGGAAAGCTGCCGGAGTTCAGGCCCAACCAGGTGGATCCGGCCGCCCTGCTGATCAACAGTTTCAATGGCATGCCCGACATCGATCCCGCCAGTTACCGGCTCGATGTGGACGGGCTGGTGAGTCGTCCGCTGCGTCTGGATCTGGCGGCCCTGGCGGCCCTGCCCCAGCAGCAGTGCGTTCTCCGCCACGTCTGCGTGGAGGGCTGGTCGGCGATCGTGGCCTGGTCGGGGCCGCGGCTGGCCGATGTGCTGGCCCTGGCCGGCCCCTCGCCCCTGGCCGGCTACGTGTTCATCGCGTCGGCTGATCAGTACTACGAAAGCTGGGATATGGCCTCCGCTCTGCACCCCCAGACCCTGCTGGCCACCCACATGAACGGAGCCCCGCTGCCGGCGGCGAACGGGGCTCCGCTGCGCCTGGCCACCCCCGTCAAGCTGGGCTACAAGCTCAGCAAGTGGGTCACGGGCCTGAAGCTGATGGCCACGCTCGGGGACCGGCGGGGGTACTGGGAAGACCAGGGCTACGAGTGGTTTGCCGGGCTCTGAGCGCGACGTCGGCCCTCAGGGCCGCACCAGCCCCGTGGGCACGTTCTTCTGGCCCGCCTCCCGCAGCAGTTCCTGGATTGTGCGTTCGGACGTGTCGTACGCGCCCTCGCCGAAATGGGAGTGGCGGATGCGGCCCTGGCTGTCGATGAAATAGAAGGCCGGCCAGTAGCGGTTGTTGAAGGATTTCCAGATGGCGAAGTTGTTGTCGATCACCACCGGATAGGTGAGGCCCAGCTTGCGGACGGCGGCTCGCACATTGCCGAGGTCGCGCTCGAAGGCGAACTCTGGGGAATGAACGCCGATCACCACGAGGCCGTGGTCCTTGTACTTGCTGGCCCAGGCCCGCACATGGGGCAGGGTGCGCAGGCAGTTGATGCAGGAGTAGGTCCAGATGTCCACCAGCACCACCTTCCCCCAGAGCTGGTCGCGGCTGAGGGGCGGCGAATTGAGCCAGGTGGCCCCCTTCGGAAAGGGCGGCAGCGTGCCCAGCACGGGCAGGCGGCTCATCGCAGGGGCGCTCTGGTTGGCAGCCTCTGGGGGCGGAACTCTGGTGAGCAGGGCCTGCTCGAGGCGGTTGGTGTCCGCCAGGGCCCAGCCGGCGAAGGAGGTCTGTTCCAGCCCCAGGGCGCTCACTCCCACCGCCGCCAACACGGCGGCCCCGAGCCCGCGGCGCAGCCAGACCCCTGCCCCCAGCGAACGTCTGAGCGTGCTGGCCAGTCGACCGCCGGCCAGCAGGGCCACCGCCAGGGAGGTGGCAGCACCCAGGCCGTAGGCCAGCAGCAGCAGGGCTGTGCCGGTGTTGCCCCCCCGCAGGGCCGCTCCGGTGAGGATCAGCCCCAGGATCGGCCCGGCGCACGGAGCCCACAGCAGCCCCACTGCCACCCCCAGCAGGGCCGAAGCGGCAATGGCTTCGCCCCGCCGTTGCGCTCGATCGGAGCGGCGGGAAACAACGGCGCCCAGGCTCACCAAGGGCCGGCCGAGGCGATCGGCCAGGGCCGGGCAGAGCAGGGCGAGGCCGAACAGGGCCAGCAGCGCCAGGGCCGCCATCCGCCCCCACTGGTGGGCCTGCACCACCCAGCCGCCACCCAGGACCGCCAGGCTCGCCATGGCGGCGAAGGTCAACACCATGCCGGCCAGCAGGGGCAGGGTGCTGCTAACGAAGGAATGCCCCACCCGGCTGAACACGAAGGGCAGCACCGGCAGGATGCAGGGGCTGAGGATGGTCAGCAGGCCGGCGAGATAGGCCAGCAATGGCAGGGCCATGGTGGGGAAGGGAAGGGACTGACCCTGGCCAGCAGGGGGTAGACGAGCACCACCGCCAGGGCGAGGTGAAGCAGCCGGAGCCAGTCAACCGGCGTTCCTGCGCGGCTCAGGGCTTCAGGGGCGCCCAGGCCATCGTGGCGTTGAACTTCTGGCACCAGATCAGCACCGATTTCTGGGCCTTCAGATCGATGGAGGCGGGGATCACGTAGCTCTGGCCCCCCTTGCTGGATTTCAGCTTCGACAGCAGCGTGTAGCTACCGGGCTTGAGGGGAAAGGCGGGGGCCTTGCTCATGGCCAGGGGCGTGGCGGAGGGGCTGAAGGCCACCCACAGGTCCGGGGCCATGTCGTTGGTCTTGAAGTCGCCGCTGAGGGTGAGCACCGTCTTGCCGCCCTGCTCGCCGATCGAGAAGCCGCCGCTCACGGGGGCCTCGGCCTTGCGGAAGTTGCCCTTGGCCATGGCCATCCCCATGCCCATCCCTTTGGAGGGTCCGCTCATCGCGGGAGAAGACTGGGCGATCCAAGGGCTCTGGAACGGTGCGGCGTGGAGGGCAACGCCGGAGAGCGCTGCGGCGGCGACCACGGTGAGGGCGCCGGTGCGGAGCAGGGCGCTGTTGGAGCGTGACATTGGGGATGCGGCGAGAGTGGCGAGGTAGGAGCCGGACCGAGAACCGGCGCGGCCTGCGCTCATGACGAGTTACCCGTGAGCCGCCGGATCGGTTTGGACCGGGGCTTCTCTCAGCCGATCGGTCGGGTGTGGTCGAGGGCGCCGATGTCCACCCGCCGCCGACCCTGGCTGTCCTCGGCGACCAGATCGGCGAAGGTCCGGCCCTGGAGAATGTCACCGAGGCGGTAATGGTGAATCTGGAGCAGGGATGATCCCGTCACCTCGTCGGAGCCCTCCACCAGCACCATCACGGCCCCACTGGCCCTGGCGATGGCGTCCAGCCCCAGCTGGACCAGGGGACTCTCCGGCGTCAGCCGGTGGCTCAGTACGGCCGTCAGATGCAGCTGGGGTGTGGCGGCGTTGAGCAGGGGCAGCGGATGGATGCGCCGCTGAAACACCCCGGGCTCGATCTCCTCATCCACGAACAGGACCATGGCGTAGGTCACCTTCAGCCAGTAGCTGGGGTCGGCGGTGACGAAGCGGCAGCTGAGGTGACCATCGGGCCAGCCGCTGAGGCACAGCTGCCGACTGAAGCGCAGGGGCGAATCGACCTGGGTGAAGCGCAGGAAGAACAGTCCCGTGACCATGGCGGTGGTCAGGATGGCGACCATCCGCTGGCTCGCCGCCAGGCCCAGGGTGTAAGGGGAGCTTACCATGGCGGACTGGAAGCTGGCGCTGAACAGGTTCTGCAGCGCGAAGATGCCGGCATCCGGCACCCCCATCACTCCATCGGCCTCCACGTGGCCGGGATCCAGCTGAAACGCCATGGCGAAGACCAGCACCTCCGCCAGGTAGATCAGGGTCATCGCCAGAAAGAACACCGGCCACGGCATCCGCATCGCCATCGACACCGGCTGGCGCCAGAGGCTGGTCCAGGGGCTGCGCTGGTGGTCGAGCCTGCGGTGTGCCGGCCGCGACAGCTGGCTCAGGACGGTGGGGAGGCGCAAAACAACCCGATGCCGACGCCCAGAACAGTAGGAGCGCTCCATCCTGGGCAGATGACGGTGCCGATTCCGATGGGCAGGACACAGCGGCCGATCCCGGGTCTGCTGCCGCTGTTGCTCTATGTGCTGCTGCGGGGGTTGGATGCCACCGTGCTCAAGGGGCTCCAGGACCATGGCCTGGCGAATCCGGTGCAGGGCGAGAACCCGATCAGCTTCTGCAACGTGTTCTTCCTGGCCCAGCTCACGGTCGCCCTGGCATCCCTGCTGCCCGGACGGCGCACCCTGATTAGCGATCTGAGGCGACTGGGCCCCGCCGACCGGCGCCTCCTGGCCTTCCATGGCGGCCTGGGCCTGTTCCTCGGGCCCGTGGCCTATTACTTCGCCCTGGAATCCCTGTCGGTGATCAGTCAGACCCTGTTGTTCGCCCTGGTGCTGCCCGTCTCGGCCCTGCTGGCGCGCTGGCTGCTCGGGGAGGCGCTCCCCGCCGGCTTCCGGCTCAGCCTGGTGTTGATCGGAGCTGGCTTGATCCTGCCCCAGGCGGCCATGGCCATGGGCAGTGGCCGGATGGATGACGCTGCCGGCATCGCCTGGGCCCTGGTGGGGGTGCTGGCCTTCGCGGGCTCGGCCGTCAGCGGCCGCACCATCGCCGCCCGCCGCTGGCCGGCGGCCGTGAGTGTGGGCGTGCCCACCCTGCTGAGCGCGCTGGTCTTCGGCGCCATCGCCCTGGTGCTGTTCGGCCCGCACCATTTCCTCCTGCTGCGGCTCTGGTGGGTGGTGGGGGTGATCGGTGTCTATGCCGTCACCCTCTCCCTGGGCCGGGAACTGGCCCTGCGCCAGGCCTACCGCCGCTGCAGCGTGGCCGTCGTCTCCCTCTGGAGCTCCCTGGCCCTGGTGGTGGCGGTCCTCAGCGCCGCCCTGCTGCTGGGGGAGCCCCTGGGCGTACCGGTGCTGGCCGGTGCGGCCCTGGTGCTGGCCGGCGTGTTCACCAGCCGCCGGCCTGGCCCCATCCAATCGCGCCCTTCGCCGGTATCCGGAGAACGGCAACCCCGCCGAACGCCCCCCCGGTCGTGACACCCTCCGACGCCGACGCTCCCCCACGCCGTCCGCTCCTGCGGGGCGCCCTCCAGGGCGCCACCGACACGGCCGGCGATCTGGCGGAGCTCTACGACACCTGCAGCGGTCCCGTGTACCGCCTGGCCCTGCGACTCTGCCGCTCGAGCCATGAAGCCGAGGACCTCGCCCATGACGTCTTCCTGCGCTACTGGCAGCAGGGGCGTTACGACCCCGCCCGGGGTCCGGTGCTGGCCTACCTGCTGCTGCTGACGCGCTCGATGGCCATCAACCGCCTCAACCAGCGCGCCAACCGCTGGCAGCTGGTGCAACGCTGGTCGCAGCACCTGTTTCCAGAGGCCGTGCCCACGCCCCACGACAGTGCCGAGGCCGAGGATCTGGCGGAGAGGGTCCGCGGCGCCCTCGCGGCCATCCCCGCCAACCAGCGTCAGGTGCTGGAGATGGCCTACTACGAAGGGCTGAGTCAGTCCGCGATCGGCTCGCTGCTCAAGCTGCCCCTCGGCACCGTCAAGACCCGCGCTCGCCAGGGGTTGATCCGCCTGCGCGCCCTGCTCCACGACTCGCCCGACCAGCCATGACACCCGACACCACCCCATCCGACGCCGCCAGCATCGATGCCCTGCTGGCCGGCCATGCCCTCGGAGACCTGGAGGAGGCCGAGCGGGAACAGCTGGCTGAGCTGCTGCGGCAGCGGCCCGAGCTGCGCCGGCGCCTGGAGGAGTTCAGCACCACCCTGGAATTGCTGCCCCTGGCCTTGCCAGCCACGGCGGTCCCCCCCCCCGCCCTGCGTCAGCGTCTGTTGCAGCCCCGCCGCCAGAGCCAACCGTGGCGGCGTTGGCTGGGTCCCTCCCTGCTGGCCGTCGGCCTGCTGCTGCTGGGCGGGGAGCTGCACCGGACCCGGCAGCAGCTGGCAGACCTCCAGCGGCACCTGCCGGCGGCGACCCTGCCCGGTGAGCGCCGGATGCTGCCCCTGCAGGCGATGCAGCCTGGACTGACAGCCTCCGGCGAGGTGCTTGTCACCGGCAACCGCACCAACAACGTGTTGAAGCTCTCCGACCTGCCGCCCCTGCCGCCCCACCAGACCTACCGGCTCTGGGCCACCGTGGCCGGCAAGACCGTCGGTTGTGTCCATTTCGTGCCCAACGCCCGCGGTCAGGTGGCCATGCCCATCCCCCTCTCCCCCACCAGCGAAGCCAGCGGCGTCAGTGTCAGCATCGAGGGCGACCCCACCGGCCCGCTGCCCAGGGGTCCCATGGTGCTCACCAGTTCGATCTGATCCATGGCCGCCTTCCCTGCCCCCACATGTGTTCATGCCGATCTGGGCCAGCGGGCCGTGGTCGAGAGCGGCGCGTTGCCCTGGCACCCGTCGCCCCTGGCCGGGGTGGAGCGGCGCCTGCTGGAGCGTGACGGCGGCGAGATCGCCCGGGCCACCTCGCTGGTGCGCTACGCCCCCGCCAGTCGCTTTTCCCCCCACCACCACGGCGGCGGCGAAGAGTTTCTGGTGCTCGAGGGAGTCTTCTCGGATGAGCACGGCGACTACGGCCCCGGCACCTACGTGCGCAACCCCGTGGGTTCCGCCCATGCCCCGTTCAGTGCGGCCGGCTGCACCATCCTGGTGAAACTGCAGCAGATGGATCCGGCCGACCAGACGCGGGTCATGATCGACACCCGCTGCTCCCCCTTCGTGCCGGGGCTGGTCGAGGGCCTCACCGTGCTGCCCCTGCACGGCTTCGGCACCGAGCATGTGGCGCTGGTGCGCTGGCAGCCCGGCACCCGCTTCCCCCAGCACATCCATCCCGGTGGCGAGGAGATCTTCGTGCTCGACGGGGTGTTCGAAGACGAGCAGGGTG
>NZ_JAGQBG010000040.1 GCF_024345515.1 Cyanobium sp. N5-Cardenillas | reverse complement strand
GCGAGTTCATCCGCGGAGCCCCCCTGATCACCCTGCTGTTCCTTGGCCAGAACATCCTCGGTTTCCTTCTGCCCGGCGGCCTGGCGCCGGAGCGGGTCTGGCGTGCGGCCTGGGTGCTCACCTTCTTCGCCGCCGCCTACCTGGCGGAGGCGGTGCGCTCCGGCCTGGCGGCCGTGCCCCGCGGCCAGCTGGAGGCCGCCCGCTCCCTGGGTCTGTCCTATCCGAAGGCCCTGCAGCACGTGGTGCTGCCCCAGGCCCTGCGGGTGGCCCTGCCGGCGATGGTGGGCCAGTTCATCTCCCTCCTGCAGGACACCACCCTGCTGTCGCTGATCGGATTGCTGGAACTGCTCGGCACGGCCCGCACCGTGATGGCCAACCCGGCTTTCCTGGGGCGGAACGGTGAGGTGTACCTCACCCTGGCGGTGCTGTTCTGGGGCTGCTGTGCCGCCCTCGGCCTGGGCAGCCGGGCCTTGGAGCGGCGCCTCGATCCCCACGCGGTGCCCTCCGCCACCTGATCCAGCAGCCCCCTTTCCCCCTCCCCCGCTCCGATCCCGCTTCCCGCCCCATGAGCCAACCCAGCAGCGAACTGATGATCGAGGCGCGGGCCGTCGAGAAGTGGTACCCGAACGGATTCCAGGCGTTGCGCGGCGCCAGCCTGACGGTGCGGCGCGGCGAAGTGGTGGTGATCATGGGCCCCTCGGGCTCGGGCAAGAGCACCTTCATCCGCACCTTCAATGCCCTGGAGGACTTTCAGAAGGGCAGCATCACCGTCGACGGCATCGTGCTCTCCGACGACCTGCGCAACATCGACGCCGTCCGCCGGGAGGTGGGGATGGTGTTCCAGCAGTTCAACCTGTTTCCCCACCTTTCGGTGCTCGACAACCTCACCCTGGCCCCGGTGCTCGTCCGCAAACGACCGAAGGCCGACGTGGAGAAGCAGGCCTGGGCCCTGCTGGAGCGGGTGGGCATCGCCGAACAGGCGGGCAAGTTTCCCGGCCAGCTCTCGGGGGGCCAGCAGCAGCGGGTGGCGATCGCCCGGGCCCTCTGCATGGAGCCCCGCATCCTCCTGTTCGATGAACCCACCAGCGCCCTCGACCCGGAGATGGTGCGGGAGGTGCTGGAGGTGATGCAGAACCTCGCCGCCGACGACATCACCATGGTGGTGGTGACCCACGAGGTGAAGTTCGCCCGCCATGTGGCCCACCGGGTGGTGCTGATGGCCGAAGGCGAAGTGGTGGAGGAGGCCCCCCCGGAGGTGTTCTTCACCAATCCCAGCCACGAGCGCACCCGCCGCTTCCTGAATCAGATTCTCTGAGGGAGGCCGCCATCGGGAGCCCCGACGGGGGGGCCGCTAGCCCCTGGTCGCCCAGTCGGCCGCATTCAGCTCCGGAAACAGCCCGTCCTCCCGCTGCACCCCCACCAGCCATTCCCGGGACAGCTCGGTGCCGTGTTCCAGGGCATCGATCAGACGCCAGAAGCGATCGAGATGGCGGTGGATCCGCTCGCGGGCCAGGCCGGTGGTGGTGCCGGCCCGCAGGATGAAGCTCCAGTCGGAGCTCTGGGCCAGCAGCAGTTCGCGCCCGGCCTGGGTCAGCAGGGCGCGCTGGTCGGTGCTGCCCACGCCCCGGTTCACCCGATGCACCATGGCCCGGGACGCCCGCTGCCATTCCGCCACCACCCAGGCATTGGTGTCGTTCAGCCAGTAGTCGTGGTAACCCCCCTGGCCCCAGCTGGAGGGGGCCGGCCGGCAGACCTGCAGGGCCCGGTTCTGGCTGAGCACCTCGCGCAGGTGGGTGAAGCCCACGTCCATCGCCGGGCCCTGGCGGAACAGCTCGGCCAGGAACTGGGGCCCTTCGAACCACCAGTGGCCGAACAGTTCGGCATCAAAGGGCGCCACCAGCAGCGGGGGCGGCTCGATCGTGGCGGCCAGGTGGGCCATCTGCTCGGAGCGACCGCGAAGAAACGCCGCCGCGTGCTCCTTCACCCGCTCGGCCGCCCGCTCCGGGTCGTAGGGCTGCTTCAGCTCCAGGGGACAGCCCTGGGCGCTGACCCGATGCAACTTGAGCCCGAGGGGGCGCCGGTCGCGGATGCCGAGGGCGCCCAGCGCCTCTTGCGGCAGGTCCCAGCCCAGGTCGCGGTGGAACTCCCGGTAGGCGCCGTCACCGGGGTACCCCTGGCTGGCACTCCACACCGGCAGGGTGGATTCGCTGTCACGGGCGAAGAAGGCCACCCCGGCGGTGGAACAGATCGGGGCATAGACCCCATAGCGGGGCCTTGGCAGGCCATGGAGCAGACCATGGCCGTCGAGCAGGGAATAGCGCAGGCCGCACTCAGCCAGGAGCCGGTCGAGGTCCTCGTAATAGGCGCATTCCGGCAGCCAGATCCCCAGGGGGCGCACACCGAGCAGCCGCTGGTGCTCGCGCACGGCGGTGAGCAGCTGGGCCCGCACCGCCTCGGGCGAATCCCGCAGCAGGGGCAGATAGCCATGGGTGGCGCCGCAGGTGATCAGGTCGAGGACCCCCTGCTCCTGCAGACGCCGGAACCCGGGCAGCAGGCTCCCCCCCAGCTGCCGCCACTGGGCCTCGATGGCCGCGAGCGTGGACTGGAGCTGGCGCGCCGGCAGCTCCAGCTCCGGATCCGCCTGGTCGAGCAGGGTGCGGCGCAGGGCCAGCCAGGCCGGGAAACGGCTGTTCAGGGCCCCGTCGCTCAGCAGCGACAACAGGGTGGGGGAGAGGCCGAGGGTGAGTTTCGGCCGTTGCTCCGGGTCGGCGGCGGCCCGCTCCAGCACGGCGAGCAGGGGCAGATAGCATTCCTGCAACGCCTGGAAGTACCAGTCCTCCTCCAGCGAACCCGGTTCTCCCGATCGCACGTAAGGGAGGTGGGCATGCAACACCAGGGCCAGATCGCCTGCGGCCATGGGGAAACCTCTGTGGCGCCACTGTACGTTCCGCTCCCGGAGCCATCCCGGCCGGCCCCTAGAGTGGTCCTAACTCATACCTGTTCCGCTTAACCCCATGGCCCGCGATCCCGGCCGGGTATTGATCTTCGATACCACCCTCCGCGACGGGGAGCAGTCCCCTGGCGCCAGCCTCAACCTGGAGGAGAAGCTCGCGATCGCCCAGCAGCTGGCCCGCCTGGGGGTCGACATCATCGAGGCCGGCTTCCCCTTCGCCAGCAGCGGCGATTTCCACGCAGTCCAGAAGATCGCCGCCACCGTGGGCACCCCCGATGGCCCCGTGATCTGCGGCCTGGCCCGGGCCGCCAGCGGCGATATCAGGGCCTGCGCCGACGCGGTGGCCCCGGCGGCCCACCGGCGCATCCACACCTTCATCGCCACCAGCGACATCCACCTGGAGCACAAGCTGCGCAAGAGCCGCGCCGAGGTGCTCGCCATCACCGCGGAGATGGTGTCCTATGCCCGCTCCCTGGTCGACGATGTGGAGTTCTCCTGCGAGGACGCCGGCCGCAGCGACCCCGCGTTCATGCATGAGGTGATCGAAGCGGCGATCAACGCCGGCGCCACCACCATCAACATTCCCGACACGGTGGGCTACACCACCCCGGCCGAATTCGGTGAGATCATCGCCGGCATCAACCGCTCGGTGCCCAACATCGACCAGGCGGTGATCTCGGTGCATGGGCACAACGATCTCGGTCTGGCCGTCGCCAACTTCCTCGAAGCCGTCAAGAACGGGGCCCGCCAGCTGGAGTGCACCATCAACGGCATCGGCGAACGGGCCGGCAACGCCTCCCTCGAGGAGCTGGTGATGGCGCTGCACGTGCGCCGCAGCTATTTCAACCCCTTCCTGGGCCGGCCGGCGGAGCAGCGCGATCCGCTCACCAACGTGCGCACCGAGGAGATCACCAAGACCTCCCGGCTGGTCTCCAATCTCACCGGCATGGCGGTGCAGCCCAACAAGGCGATCGTGGGTGCCAATGCCTTCGCCCACGAGTCCGGCATCCACCAGGACGGGGTGCTCAAGAACCGGCTCACCTACGAGATCATTGACGCCCGCACCGTCGGCCTGGCCGACAACCGCCTCTCCCTCGGCAAGCTCTCGGGCCGCAGCGCCTTCCGCGCCCGGCTGGAGGAGCTCGGCTACAGCCTGGAGCGCCACGACCTCGACGACGCCTTCACCCGCTTCAAGGAGCTGGCCGACCGCAAGCGCGAGATCACCGACCGGGATCTGGAGGCGATCGTCAGTGAGCAGGTGCAGCAACAGGACGGGCCCCGTTACGTCCTCCAGTCGGTGCAGGTGAGCTGCGGCACCAACCTGCAGCCCACCGCCACCGTCACCCTGCGGGACGGGGACGGCATCGACCTGACCGAGGCGGCCATCGGCACCGGGCCAGTGGATGCGGTCTGCCAGGCCCTCAACCACCTGGCCCAGGTGCCGAACGAACTGGTGGAGTTCAGCATCAAGTCCGTCACCGAAGGCATCGACGCCATGGGTGAGGTGACCATCCGCCTGCGCCACCAGGGCGTGCTCTATTCGGGCAATGCCGCCGACACCGACATCGTCGTGGCGGCGGCCCAGGCCTTCGTCAACGCCCTCAACCGGCTCGTCTCCGGCAGCCAGCGCGCCCCGCTCCATCCCCAGAAGACCCCCCTTCCGGTAGCGGAACTGCCGCGTCTGTGAGCGCCCCCAACCGCTCCTCGCTGGCCACGGGCCTGCAGCTCGCCGTGCTGCTGCTGGTGGCCGTGCTGCTGCTGCTGCCCCTGCTGTGGCTGGTGAGCACCTCCCTCAAGGGACCGGCGGAGGACATCTTCACCAGCCCACCGGCCCTGCTGCCGAGCCAGCCGAGCCTGGAGGCCTACGGGCGCCTGTTCGCCGCCAATCCCATGGGCACCTACCTGCTCAACAGCACGATCGTCAGCGCCCTGGCGGTGCTGGCCAACCTGCTGTTCTGCTCCCTGGCGGCCTACCCCCTGGCCCGGATGCGCTTCCGCGGCCGCGGGCTGGTGCTGGCCCTGGTGGTGGCCACGATCCTGATCCCCTTCCAGGTGGTGATGATCCCGCTCTACCTGCTGATGGTGCAGATCGGCCTGCGCAACACCCTCTGGGCCCTGATCGTGCCCCAGGCGGCCACGGCCTTCGGCATCTTCCTGCTGCGCCAGAGCTTCCTGGCGGTGCCGGTGGAACTGGAGGAGGCGGCCCGGATCGACGGCTGCACCCCCGTCGGTGAATGGTGGAACGTGATGCTGCCGGCAGCGCGGGCCGACCTGATCACCCTGGCGATGTTCGTGTTCATCGGCACCTGGAGTGATTTCCTCTGGCCGCTGATCATTCTTGATGACCCCAATCTCTACACCCTGCCCCTGGGATTGCAGCAGCTGGCCAGCAGTTTCTCCCTTGACTGGCGCCTGGTGGCGGCCGGCTCGGTGGTCTCGATCCTGCCGGTGCTGCTGCTGTTCGTGCTGCTGCAGCGCTACATCCTGCCCAGCGCCAGCGGTGATGCGGTGAAAGGCTGAAGCGGAGCCAGCTCAGGGGCTGGCGGGCGTTGGCGGGCGCAGAACGCCGCCATCACCGCGGTCGGACGGAGAGGGGCTGGGGCGGCCAGGGCCGGCTGACGGCAGCGGCGCGGCCGGAAACAGGTCGGGATCGGTCTGGGGGCGACGCACGGCGCGGCCCTGCATGTCGGCGAGGGCGGAACGCCATTGCTCCTGCTGCCGCTCGAGGGCCTCGAGCCGCTGGGCGCCGGACTCAAGCGTCTGCAGGCGACCCACCATGGCCCGCTGCTGTTCCTCCAGCACGGAGGTGCGATCGAGGGCCCGGCTGTTCTCCAGGCCCTGCAGGCGCTGCTCGATCCGCATCAGCCGCTGGTTCTGCTCCTGCGTCTTGCTGAGGATCACCAGGAACAGGACCGCCAGCATGGTGCTCAGGCCGATCTGGAGCCAGCCGGTCCAGACCGGCGGGCCCAGGGGTGCCTGTGGGGGGCGCCCTGCGCCGTCGTCGTCGCGGTCGGTGATCGAGACCATGCGCCCCCTGTGCTGACCCATCCTGCCCTGCGCGGGCCTGGCCGTCAGGCCCCGCTGCGGGCACTGGCGCCGGCCAGCAGCTCCGCCACGGTGGAGCGATAGACGGCCGAGGCCTGCTCCGGATCCCTGCCGATGCAGGTCATGCCCAGCTTGCCGAACTCCGAGAGGCAGCCCAGCAGGTGGAACACGCTGCCCTGCAGCCGGGCGGGGTCGTAATGCAGGCCGACCTCGGCGACGATGTCGATCAGGTCGAGGGGCATCAGGCCCCGCAGCCGCGGGTCGCTGAAGTTGTCGGTGGCGCGGTAGTGCAGCGGTTGGCCGGTGGGGGACAGGAAGCGGCCCGTGGCGGGCTCCAGGCTGCCGGCGGTGATCGCCCGCAGGGCCATGAAGGGGTGGGTGGTGCCCCCCTGGCGCAGGTTGACCTCGATGGCCTGCAGATCCCACACCTCACCAAAGCGCCGGGCGATGAAGTCGACGCCGTAGCGCTCCAGGGCCCCTTCGGCGGCGAGGGCCTCGCCGACGGCCCGGCCGTGCTCCATCAGCGCCACCCGGTAGGGCTCGGCGGCGGGGAAGCAGCAGCCCAGATAGGTCTGGCCGCCAGGACCTCCGAGGATCTGCTCGTGGGTGGAGAGCACCTCCACCAGCCCGCCCGGATGGATCGTGCCCTGCACGCTCGGGGACCGCAGCTCGGCCCCACCCTCCAGCCAGGCCTCCGCCAGCGCCCCCTGCCGGGCCAGCAGCTCCCTCCAGGCCACGGAAGGCATCGGCAGGGCCTCCAGGGCCTCAGCGACCCTGGCGACCCGCTCCCGCCTGGAGCGACCGGCCAGGGCCAGGGGGGTGAAATCCAGCCGGGCGTTGCCTTCACCGCTGAAGCCCTCGTTCAGCTTGATCACACAACTGCCCAGCTCGGGGTGGGCGTCCCAGAGATCGGCCACCGCCTCCGCCAGCTCTCCAGGGCTGTGGGCCAGCCCCGTGCCGGGGGGATGGGGGACGCCGCAGCGGGCAAACAGCTCCCGGCTGCCGGCCTTGGTGCCCCAGTAGCCCAGGGCCGGGTCGGTGCCCAGCAGGGGCACCTGCAGGCGTTCGGAGAGGGTCTTCTCCAGCTCCGTCACCACATAGCAGTTGATGAAGCTGCGGCCGGGCCTGAGCTGTTCCCGGATCCGCCCCAGCAGGGCCGGCCGCTCCAGCAGCTTCTGGGTGAGCGGCCGGGCGGAGCCGTCGTCGGTGTCGAACAGATGCAGCCGCCGCCGGGCGTGGGAGGTGGGGACCCCGGGCATCAGCTCCAGCACGGCATCCACCACCAGTTCCGGCAGCAATTTGCTGGTCACGTAGACCACCTGCACCCCGGGGTTGCGGAGCCGCATCAGGGAGAACAGCTGGCGTTCCTCGTAATGGTGGGCTCCGGTCACCAGGGCCAGCTGGGACGGATCCATCGTGAGCGACGGCACCATCAGCAGATCGAAGTCCGCACCGGCCCCGCCACCTCCGGCCTCCCCATGCTCCCGGCCCCAGGGGGGCTGCAGCTGCCCCTGTAGTTCTTGGAAGCTGAGAACCACGGCGCCAAGGACGGAATGTCGTCATGCTGCTCACAACAGCGGCCAACGCCAATGGAGTCCTTCGCGGTCAGCGCCCTTGGCTATGGAGCTGCCTCGCTGACCACCCTCAGCATCTTCCCCCAGGCCGTGAAGACCGTGCGCAGCGGCGACACCAGCGCCATCTCGCTGCGGATGTACGGCCTGTTCACCGTGGGCGTTGTGGCCTGGGCCGTCTATGGGCTGGTCACATCCGACGGGCCGGTGCTCGTGGCCAACCTGATCACCCTGGTGCCGGCAACGGTGGTGCTGGAACGCAAGCTGCGGGCGGTGATGGCTGGCCCGTCGGGTGGTGGCCGGTCATCCGAGCGCTGGCGCTGAAATGGCGGCACCCGTTGATAACGACGCCCTGTTCGTGGCGCTCGGTGCGGTGCCGGGGGCCTGGCTGCGGTTCCGGGTCGTCAACCATTTCGAGCCGATGCTGCCCCGCAAGCACTGGGGCACCTTCGGTGTGAACCTGATTGCCTGCTTCGCCATCGGCCTGCTGGTGAGTCTGCAAGCCAGCTGCGGCCTGGCGGCGGGCCGCACCCTGCTGCTGCTGGGCACCGGATTCCTGGGCAGCTTCAGCACCTTCTCCACCTGGATCGCCGAATTGCACGCCACCCTGCAGCTGCGGCAACGCCGGGAGGCCGTCCTGCTCTGCGTCGGTTCGGTGCTGGGGGGGGTGCTGGCAGTGGCGGCCGGCCTGGCCCTGGGCAGCTCCTAGGGGGGACCCATGGCACCTTCCCCCACCGGAAGCTCCCCCAGCCTGCGCCGCGAAGCGCGGGACCTGCTGCTGGTGGCCACCGGCGCGGTGCCTGGCGCCCTGCTGCGCTGGCAGCTGGAGGGCCTGGGCAAGGGCCTGGTGGGGGGGCATGCCGGTCTGATCGAGTCCGATCTGGTGGCCAACCTGCTCGGCACGTTCCTGATCGGCGTGATCGCGGCGCTGCCGCCCCCCCGGCCCCGGCTGATGCTGCTGGGGGGCATCGGCTTCTGCGGCTCGCTCACCACCTTCAGCAGCTGGATGCTGCAGGTCAGCCTGGCCCTGCGCCGCGGACGACCCGACGAAGCCCTGGCCGTGGTGCTGATCAGCCTGCTGGCGGGTCTGGTGGCGGTGATCGTTGGCCTGGGTGTGGGCCGCTGGCTCGGCCGCAGGAGCCTCAGGCGCTGAAGGCCTTGCGGGGGGAGATGGGGTAGGGAATGCGCCGGTGGCGCATGCGGCGCCAGACCCGCACGAAGGCCCTGATCACCAGTTCCAGCTCGGCCCGGGAGATGCCGCTGCCGTCAAGCTGGCCATCATTCTGGCGCGCTTCGACCAGGCGGCGCACCATCGCCTGGGCCTCCGCCTCCGTGGTGCCTGGCGGCAGGGACCGCAGGGCGGCTTCGCAGCCATCGGCCAGCATCAGGATCGCCGTCTCCCGGCTGCGGGGGGCGGGGCCGCGGTAACGGAACTGCTCCTCCCGCACCGCAGGGTCCCGCTCCTTGGCCTGGTGCAGGAAGTAGCCCATCTTCAGCCGGCCCTGGTGCTCGGGGATGAAATCCGCCAGGGGGCGGGGCAGGCGGTAGCGACGGGCCAGCTTCAAGCCCTCGTCGACATGGGCCTGGAGGATGGCGGCGCTGGCGAAGGGATCGTCGAGTTCGTCGTGGGGGTTGGCGCCGTTCTCCTGGTTCTCGAT
Source organism: Cyanobium sp. N5-Cardenillas (assembly GCF_024345515.1). Lineage (GTDB taxonomy): Bacteria > Cyanobacteriota > Cyanobacteriia > PCC-6307 > Cyanobiaceae > Cyanobium. The sequence goes on along the minus strand of NZ_JAGQBG010000040.1, from coordinate 7,761 downwards.
GAACCACTGGGGGCCATGCAGCTTGCCGACATCGTGGTAGAGGGCTCCGGTGCGGATCAGATCCACATCGGCCTGGATGGCGCGGGCCCCCTCCTCCGCCAGGCCGCAGATCATCAGGGTGTGCTCGAAGGTGCCCGGCGCCTCCATTGACAGCCGCCGCAACAGGGGCCGTTCCAGGTCGGCCAGCTCCATCAGCCGGGCCCGGGTGAGCAGGCCGAAGAAGCTCTCCACCAGAGGCGCCAGCAGCAGACCCGCCATCAGCAGACCGGTGACCAGCAGGGCCTCCTGGAGCAGGTCGCTGCCGCTGAACGGTCCTGGGGAGGTTTCCAGGCCGCGCAGGTTGAACGTCTGGATCAGCAGCCACTGCAGCAGCACCGCCCCGACCGGGAGCAACAGGGCCAGTTGCAGAAGCTGGGCCCGGTTGCGCTGGCGCCCGGCGAGCACGGCCGCGATCGCCGCCAGCAGGGCCGCCACCCCCAGCTGGGTCGCCAGCAGTCCCTGCACCGGGGCCGGCCAGAGCATGGCGGCCACGGCCAGCCAGGCCAGGCCGGCGGCCGTGCCCAGGCCCTGGGAGAGCAGCAGGGTGGGGGGAACCAGCAGGGCCAGGGGACTGACCTGGCTGCCCAGCCAGAGCTTGCACCCCTGCACCAGCAGCAGCATCGCCAGCGCCAGCAGGGCCTGGCGGGGTTCGAGACTGGCCCGCCAGCGGCGCATCACGAGGAGCATCACACCGCAGGCGGCCAGGGCCTCACTGAAGCGGGCCATCCAGGCCAGGGGGCGGGGGCGATGGTTGACCAGATCGAAGTGCTCCAGCACATCGAAGGCCTGGGGGCTGATCGGTTCCCCCTGGCGGGTGATCAGGTCGTTCCTGCGCACCCGGATCGTGGGCAGCCCCTGGCGGGTGAGCAGGTCCTCGATCCGGCGCTGGCTGAGGAAGCTGTCGCCGCGAAGGTTGGTGCGTCCCTGCAGGCTGCTGGCCAGCAGGCGGCTGCCCAGGCTGCGGGCCGGTGGTGGCAGGTCGTTGAGCTGCAGCACCGCGGCCTGGAGCAGCTGCCCCTCGGACAGGCTGGCCACGACGCCCTGGCTGAGCATGCGCTGCTGGGCCTGGCGCAGGGAGACCTTCCAGGCCACCAGCCCGGGGGGCGTCAGCCCCGTCAGCCAGCGGCGCTCCTCTTCGGTGAGGTTGAGGGAATCGGGGCGGGGCTGGTCATCGGCCACCTGCTCGCGCACGTTCTGCAGGCGTTGCTCCAGCCGTTGCACCAGGGCCTCGCTGGCCTGGGGGTCGACCACCTGGACCTGGCTGCGCGGCAGCATCTGGCTGCGACGCTGCTCCAGATCGGTGCTGTCGATGACCGTGGCATCGGCGGGCGCCCGGGCGGTGAAGGGGGCCGCCATGCCGGGCCGCAGGTTGGGCTCCACCAACCAGGGCCAGCTGGAGAGCAGGGCCACCAGGAGGCAGCACAACAACACGAGCAGGGAGCCCCCGCTGCGCCAGGCCACCAGAGCCTGGCGTGGACGCTCGAGCCGCAGCAGCTGGCGCCAGAGTCCCCTGATCGGCCGCAGCCCGAATCTCATGGTGCCCACGCTAGCCAATGCACAACGTCACTCCATCCGGAGGCTGTCGGTGCATGCTGGGGGTCGGCATCGCGTTCTCTCCATGGCCACCCTTCTCGACGGCCGGCGATTGGCGGCGGAGATCGAACGGCGCCTGGGCGCCGTGATCAGCGACGGCCTGGAGGTGGCAGGACGGGCTCCCGGTCTGGCGGTGCTGCGGATCGGGGACGATCCCGCCAGCGGCGTCTATGTCGCCAACAAGGAAAAGGCCTGCGACCGGGTCGGCATCCGCAGCCATGGGGGCCATCTGGCGGCGGACACCCCGGCCGGGGAGGTGCTGGCCCTGATCCGACGTCTCAACGCCGACCCGACGGTCGACGGCATCCTGCTGCAGCTGCCCCTGCCCCAGGGTCTGGCCGAAGAACCGCTGCTGGCGGCGATCGACCCGGACAAGGATGCCGATGGTCTGCACACCCTCAACCTGGGCCGGCTGCTGAAGGGGGAGCGGGGCCCGCGCAGCTGCACACCCGCCGGGGTGATGGCCCTGCTGCGTTGCGCCGACGTGCCGATCTCCGGGGCCCAGGCGGTGGTGGTCGGCCGCAGCATCCTGGTGGGTAAGCCGATGGCCCTGATGCTCCAGGCGGCCGATGCCACCGTCACCGTGGCCCATTCCCGCACCCACCATCTCTGGGAGGTGACCCGCCAGGCCGATCTGCTGGTGGTGGCGGCCGGCCGCCCCCAGCTGATCGGCGCGGTGCATGTCAAACCGGGGGCGGTGGTGGTCGATGTGGGCATCCACCGGGTGGATGGCAGGCTCTGCGGCGATGTGAATTACGAGACGGTCGAACCGCTGGCGTCGGCGATCACGCCGGTGCCGGGCGGGGTGGGGCCGATGACCGTGGCCATGCTGCTGGTCAACACCGTGGTGGCCTGGTGCCATCGCCACGGGCTGGACCATCCCCTAGCTGATCTGCTCCCCTGAGGACCAATCGACAACCCAAGGCGGGTTTTCAACGGCAACTCGCCTTTGCCCCGATTCAGCCCAACCGATCCCAAACTGTTGCGCAGTTCCGGCACCTGCCACCATCGGCCTGAGAGAATCCGCGCCAACCCTCAGGACCCCATGACCCCGGCGGTGAGCACGGCGTTCGACTTCACCGCCTACCTGGAGGCGGCCCGCTGGCGCGTGGAGGCCGCCCTGGACAGCTCCCTGGGCCCCGAGCGTCCGGAGTCGCTGCGGGAGGCGATGCGCTACTCGCTGCTGGCCGGTGGCAAGCGCCTGCGGCCGATCCTCACCCTGGCGGCCTGTGAACTGGCGGGCGGCGACGTCGATCTGGCCATGCCCACGGCGGTGGCGATGGAGATGATCCACACCATGTCGCTGATCCATGACGACCTGCCCGCCATGGACAACGACGACCTGCGCCGGGGCCGACCGACGAACCACAAGGTGTACGGCGAGGCCAAGGCGATCCTGGCTGGCGATGCCCTGCTCACCCGCGCCTTCGAGATGGTGGCCCTGCGCAGCCCGGGGGTGCCCCCCGAAAGGCTGCTGCAGGTGGTGGGCGAGCTGGCCCTGGCCTCCGGCGCCCCCGGCCTGGTGGGCGGCCAGGTGGTCGACCTGGAATGCGAGGCCCGCCAGGTGGATCTCGACACCCTCGAATACATCCACCTGCACAAGACCGGCGCCCTGCTGCGGGCCTGCGTGATCGCCGGCGCCCTGATCGCCGGGGCTTCGGAGGAGCTGCTGGCGTCCCTGCGCACCTACGCCCGCGGCATCGGCCTGGCCTTCCAGATCATCGACGACATCCTCGATGTCACCGCCAGCAGCGACGTGCTCGGCAAGACGGCCGGCAAGGACCTGGCCGCCGACAAGACCACCTACCCCAAACTGCTGGGCCTGGAGGAATCCCGCCGGCGCGCCGATGCCCTGGTGAGCGAGGCCAAGGCGGTCCTGGAGCCGTGGAGCGCCAAGGCGGCTCCCCTGCTGGCCCTGGCCGACTACATCACCAGTCGCGACCGATGAGCGAAGCCGTCGGCGTATTCGATGCCCTGGGGGAGCTCCTGGCCAACGGCGTGCTCGCCTGGGGCCTGGCCGCCTGCGGCGTGGCCCAGCTCTCCAAGCTGGTGATCGAACTGGTGCTGCACCGGCGCTGGCGGCCCGCGGTGCTGATCGAGACCGGCGGCATGCCGTCGAGCCATTCCGCTCTGATGACCGGGACGGCGGCGGGCCTGGGCTGGGAACTGGGCTTCGCCGATCCCCTGTTCGCCCTGGCGGCCGTGCTCTGCTTCGTCGTCCTCTATGACGCCAGCGGCGTCCGCCGCGCCGCCGGGCTGACGGCCCAGCGGGTCAACGGCCTCCCCGATGGCCTCTGGGACACCCTGCCTGGGGAGGGCGACAGCGGCGCCGATCCCGTGCTGCGTCCCCTCAAGGAAAACCTCGGCCACACCCGAGCGGAGGTGCTGGTCGGCAGCCTGATGGGCCCCCTGGTGGCCCTGCCGGGCCTGGCCCTGCTGGGCTCGCCGCTGCAGATCGCCCATGGCGCCGGCTGGTTGCCGCTGGGGTGAGCGATCTCTCCGGCCTGAGCGACGACCAGCAGAGCGCCGCCACCGCCTTCGCCGCCTGGCTGTCGGCCCCCGCCGACGGCGTTCCGTTCGTGCTGGAGGGCTATGCCGGCACCGGCAAGACCTTCCTGTCGATGCGCTTCCTGGCCCAGGCGGAGCGGGCCGGCCTCTGCTGGACCGTGGCCGCCCCCACCCATAAGGCGGTGGGGGTGCTGCGCCACCACCTCGCCCTGGCGGGCCTGCGCCCCACCTGGTATCCCTCCACCATCCACCGGCTGCTGCGGTTGAAGCTGAAGCGGGAGGGGGATCGGGAGCGCTGCGAGGAAACGGAACAGACCGCCCTGGCGCTCGAGAACCTGGGGTTGGTGCTGGTCGACGAGGCCTCCATGGTGGATGGCAACCTGCTGGAGATCACCCTCCGCTGCGCCCAGGCCTACCACACCCGCCTGGTGTTCGTGGGGGATCCGGCCCAGTTGCCGCCGGTGGGGGAGGAGCAGAGTCCGGTGTTCGCCCTGGGCCGGGCCCAGCGGGTGGCCCTGACCCATGTGGTCCGCCACCAGGGACCGGTGCTGCGCCTGGCCGGCGGCCTGCGGCAGGGCAACCTTCCGTGCCGCAGGCCGCCCGTGCTGGCGCCGGTGCGCACCACCACGGGCCGGGTGTCACTGCTGGGGCGGAGCGACTGGCTGGCGGCGGCCCAGGAGGGCCTGCGCCGCAGCGCCGCCGCCGACGATCCCGACCTGGCCCGGATCCTCTGCTACACCAACCGTTCCCTGGAACGGCTGGTGCCGATCGCCCGCCGCGCCCTGCACGGCGCCATGGCCGACCAGCTGCCCGTGCTCCCCGGCGAGGTGTTGATCACCCGCACAGCCGTGATGGCGCCGGCCTGCCGGGAGGGGGAGGCCGCCGCCGAGGAGCCGGATCTGCTGCTGGGCAGCAACCGGGAGCTGGTGGTGCGCGACGTGCGGCCCGACCGCTGTGATCTGGCCGAGTTCGGCGTTCAGGCCTCCCTTGGCGCCCCCGTGATCGACACGCTCACCGCCACCGTGGAGGCTGGGGAGGCCCAGCTGAACCTGCGCCTGCTGCCGCCCCTGGGCAGCGCCCCCCGCGCCAGCCTGGACGGGGTGATGGAGGGTCTGCGCCAGCAGGCCCGCGAGGCGGGCAAGAAGGAGGGCAAACCCTTCTGGCGCCGCTACTTCCTGGTGCGCGACGCCTTCGCCTCCCTGGGACCGGCGGCCGTGCTCACCGTCCACCGCAGCCAGGGCAGCACCTTCGGCGAGGTGTTCATTGATGAGGACGTCTTCTGGCCCCGGGACCTGCCGCTGCGGCAGCGGCTGGTGTACGTGGCGGTGAGCCGGGCCAGCCAGGCGGTGACCCTGATGGCCGGTGCCGGTGATGACGCCGAGCGGGAGCACTGGGGACGCTGGCTGCGGGAGGCCGATGCCGGCGGCGCGGCCCCGTGAGCTGGCCTGACCGGATCCCACCGCCTACCCTCGGGGCGTTGGTTCTTGCTGGGGCCCTCCGCTGAATTCTCTGCTCACCAAGTTGCGACCCCTGGCGGATCCGGCGCCCGTCCTGGGCACCACCCCACCGGTCAGCAAGTCCTCCACCAGCCAGGCTGAAGCCGGTGGATCCGGCGGCGGCGGGGAGCTGATCGCCGAGGTGGGGGCCCTGCTCGTCGCTGCGGTCCTGGTGGGGGTGATCGTGCTGGTGCGGCGCTGGCTGAGGCTGCGCTCGCGGCCGTCGATGCCCGGACTGCCCCGGGAGCGGGTGTTGCCGTTCTCGCGCCATGGCACCCTCCACGATCCCAAGTACCTCGGCCGGATTCTTGAGGCTGAGGACGACCCGACCGGTCCCTGACCTCAACCGGCCCGCAGGCCCTCGATGCCCTGCCAGCCGAGGTAGGCGGCCAGGCCGAAGCAGATGGCCGCCACAATCAGTTCGGCGTTGGCAAACAGCCAGGCCTTGCCCGCCTGCAGCACGGGCAGCAGCCGTTCCTGGCCCACCAGCGCCAGCCCCGCCAGGGGCAGCAGCAGCAGGAGGCCACTGAACAGGCTGAAGACCCCCGTGGTGAGCACCTCCCGGGGCCGGCTCAGCCCCGCCTCCAGCAGGCTGGCGGCGGTCTTCGCGTACAGAAACAGGTCATCCGGGCTGGACACCTGCACGGCGGCGCTGAGGCCGAGCAGCAGCGGCAGGGGCAGGGCGCAGAACCCGTCCAGCCGGCGGGTCCAGCCGGGGGGGCCACTCTCCTGGCGGCTGCCCTGCAGGCCGTTGAGGCCCAGGGCCAGCAGCCCGCCGGCCCCCAGCAGGTCGAGGCCGGTGCGCTGATCGCTGCCCTGCTCCATGGTGAGCAGCAGGCCATGGCCGACGCTCAGCAGCAGGGCCATGGCCGCTGCGGAGGTGAGCAGCCACCCCAGCACGAACCAGCTGCCCCTGCGCAGTGGATTGGGGCCCACCAGGATCAGCAGCAGCAGGCCGATGTGCAGCGGGCTGAAGCTGATCGCCAGGCCGAATCCGAACAGTTCACGCCAGAGGCTGGTGGTCGGCATCGCTGCGGTTCAGGTGCGGATCTCGAACCAGTCGGTGCCCGCCACGGCCACCTGGCCGCTGCTGACGCCGCTGACCTGGGCCCCCCGGGGCCCCTTCTCGCACCAGAGCCGCAGCTCCTCCAGCCGATCCGGAAGCCCTTCCGCCTCCAGTTCCACCGAACCGTCTGAGCGGTTGCGCACCCAGCCACTGAGCCCGAGGTCGATGGCCTTCTGGCGGCAGCCCACCCGATAGCCCACCCCCTGCACCAGCCCGCGCACGTTCATGCGCCAGCGCTCATGGGGCGAGGCGCTCACCCGGAGAGCGTGCTTCACGAAACGGCGCTCCTCGGCAGCGGCACGGCGCTGGCGGCGGCTCTGGCCAGTCTCGAGGGAATCGCCGGGCATCCAGCCCAGTGGAGGTGCAGCCAGCTGGCGTGAACGGTCGCGGCGGTCCATCCTTCGATCCTCGCGGGGGCTCCCCAGCCATCAAGTTGCCACAGGCCCTCCCCCGCTGCCAACTCTTCGCCCAGGGGCGGTTGGGGCAGGAGCTGCCAGCGGTGGAACTCATGGCCGCTGAGGGCTTCACCACGGCGCACCAGCAGGCCATCGGCGCCGGGCACCGCCTGGCGATAGCCGAGGCTGAGGCCACCCCGACGGGCGCTGAAGGGGAGCAGGCCGGCCATGGCATGCCGCGATCCGTCGCCATCCTCCAGCTCCCGGCCCAGCAGCAGCAGGCCGCCGCATTCGGCCACGATCGGCACACCGGCGCGGGCGGCGGCGGCGAGGGATCCCAGGCTGCGGCGGCCGGCCGCCAGCTGGGCGGCATGGAGCTCCGGATAACCGCCCGGCAGCAGCACCGCCCGGCAGTCCGCCGGCAGCGGCTCGTCGGCCAGGGGACTCCAGGCCACCGGCCGCAGGCCGCAGGCCGAGAGCAGCTCCTGGGCCTCGGGATAGCGGAAGTGGAAGGCGGCATCGCTGGCGATCGCCACGGGCAGCGGGCCGGGGGACCCGCCGGCGGCGTCCGTGGGGGGGGCCGTCGGGGGCTCCGGCGGGGCCTGCTCCAGGCACCAGTGACTCGGATCCAGCCCATCCGGCGGATCGGCCGGCGGTGCCAGCA
>NZ_JAGQBG010000004.1 GCF_024345515.1 Cyanobium sp. N5-Cardenillas | reverse complement strand
CAGTCAGCAGATTCTTAACGCCCTTAAAAAGGCGAAAGTACTTGAGGAAGGGAGGGAAGGGATCGATTGGTTCCAGGATCTCGACCATGGCCTCGAGTATTGCGAGAACGAGCTACTGGCCTTCCATGCCCAAACACTGCCTCTGGAGCACCTTGGAATCGATTCGCTTCTTGAAGCCTTCACCCCGGCTGAAGAAGCAGCCCGGGAACGGCTTCTCCGCTACCTGAGGCACAAGGAATGGCCTCCAGGATCGATCATCATTGAGCAGGGATCTCCGCCCGTTGGCCTGCATTTCATCCTCTCAGGACGGGTGAGCGTTGAACGCCGGAACAGACCGGAGGATCCTCCCATCCGCCTGCGCACCATGGATCCGGGAACATGCGTCGGCGAGATCAGTTTTTATCTCCGCAAGGAAACAACGGCTTCCGTGATCGCCCAGACCGTCGTCAGCTCGCTTTCCCTGGCCATCGCCGACCTTGCCGTGCTGGAAGATCAGGATCCCAGCGCCGCCATCCTGCTTCACAAGATCGTCTCCCGGCGGCTCGGGGAGCGGCTGATCCTCACCAACGAGCTGGCCTTCAACCTCTCCAATTGAGGAGGACATCAAGGCCGGAAGCGGTTCCGCTGCGACGCCCCAGCCCACGGCGACCCGGTCATGTCGTGGAGAATGGCCGACTGCCGAACCGCTGATCGCCTCCTTGCCGTCCCTCCTGTCGCTCGTCAGCCTCGGCGTCCCCGCGCTCCTCTCCCCGGCCCTGATCACCCAGTCGTCCCTGTTCGGGATCGGCATCGCCTTCAGCCCCCTGCACATCGCGGTGGTCACCCTGCTGCTGCTGGGCCGCTCCCCACTGCAGCGGGCCATGGCCTACGTGGCGGGCTGGGCCGCGGCCAATGCCCTGGCCATCGTGGTGCTGATGGTGCTGGGTGAGGCCTTCGCCATCAGCCTCAGCCACGGGGAGCGGGAACAGGTGCTGATCGACCTGCTCGGTGCCGGCGCCCTCGTGGGCCTGGGTCTTTACCAGCTCACACCCCAGGCCAACCTCGGCGAGGAGGGCATGGCCCTGCGGCTGATGAACCAGCTGCCCGACTTCAGCACCTTCACCCTGGTCCTGATCGGCGCCACCAGTGCCCTGCTCACCCCGGAGAATCTCGTCTTCTATCTCAAGGAGGCCGGCCTGCTGCTGCTCAACGATCCCGGCCTCACCGCCGACGCCGAGGTGACCGGGCTGTTCACCCTGATGGCCAGTTCCCTGCTGCTGCTGCCGCCCCTGGCCTGGCTGGTGAGCGGTGGGGCGATCCGCGAGCCGATCACCCGTCTCGAGGACTGGCTGCAGCACAAAGCCGAGTGGCTCGTGGGCGTGCTGGCCCTGGTGCTCGGGGCCTACCTACTCGTCGAGGGATTGCATGGTCTGAACCTGATGACGATTGCCGGATGAGCGGCAGCGACCATTAGCGTCAAAGTCCCCGTTCCCCGGAATCTCGTTGTTGTCCGCCGTGCGCCGGACCTGCCTGGCGATCGGCCTTGCCGTTGCCCTTGTTTCCTGCGCAGCCCCCCTCCGGGCGACCACGGTCTGCGTGCTCACCCCCAGGCTCGCCCACAACGCCAGGGGCGAGGCGGTGGCGGCCGTGGCCATCGCCGCGCCCACGATCCTCAGCACCGAACCCCTGGACGAGGTCAGGATCGAACGGGAGGGCGAACTGCTGTGGCAGCGCCGTGCCCTGCCTGGGGAACCCATCGAGGGCCCGATCCCCTGGCCCCTGGCACCCATGCGTCCGGGTCAGCGGCTGGTGCTGATGCTGAGGCCCCAGGGCGTTCCGGTCGACGACTACGCCCTGATCGTGCTGGAGGGGGATCCGGCGAGCCGGATGGAGCGGGCCCAGAAGGAACTGACCAGCCTGGGCAGGGATCCGATCGCCTGGTGGGCCGCGATCCAGCAGGCCTTCGAGCGTGACGACATCAGCCTGGGACTGGCCCTGCTGTACGCCTTCGACGGACCCGGCTCCCCCAGGATCGACAACCTCAGACGAGCGGTGTTCCTGGCCGGCTGCGGCGGCGGCTGAGCCGCCCCGGGCCCGCCGGGTCGGCGTTTGCCAGCCTGGGGGGAAAGGGCCATCGCCATGACCACGCCGGCTGCTGCCGCCAGCCCAGACCCCAGCCCCTCCCTCCTGCCGCTGCCGGTGGCCACCATGCGCCAACTGGTGGAGGGGGGGGTCACCCGTCCCCTGGCCTGGCGGCTGGAGCAGCTCCAGCGCCTCGATCACCTGCTGGAGTCGGCGGGCCAGCGGATGGTGGAGGCCCTCGCCAGCGACATGGGTCGACCCGAGGTGGAGGCCAGTTTCGAGCTGGGGGCCCTGCGCCAGGAGCTGCGCCACACCCGGCGCCACCTGGCCGGCTGGATGCGTCCCCGCCGCCGCTCGCTGCCGCTGTGGGCCTGGCCCGGCCGGGGGGCCGTGCGGGCCGAGCCCCTGGGCTGCGTTCTGATCATCGGCGCCTGGAACTACCCCTTCGACCTCTGCCTCCACCCCCTGCTGCATGCCCTGGCCGCCGGAAACACGGCCGTGCTCAAACCCTCCGAACAGAGCCCGGCCTCGGCGGCCCTGATGGCCGAACTGCTGGCGAGCCACTTCCCACCAGATGTGGTCCAGGTGGTCTGCGGCGACGGAGCCGTGGCCAGCCGCCTGCTGGAGGAGGAACGCTTCGACCACATCCTTTACACCGGCGGCGAGCGGGTGGGCCGGCTGGTGCTGGCGGCGGCCGCCCGCCATCTCACCCCAGTCACCCTGGAGCTGGGGGGCAGGAACCCGGCGATCGTGCTGGACGACGCCGATCCGGCCATCACAGCCCGACGGCTGCTGTGGGGACGCTGTCTCAACGCCGGCCAGACCTGCCTGGCCCCCAACCATGTCCTGGTGTTGCCAGGGGTGCGGGACGCCCTGGTGGCGGCGTTCGCCGAGCAGGCACGCGCGCTCTTTGGCCCCGATCCCCTGGCCAGCCCTGACCTGGGGCAGGTCGTCGGCGCCGGGCGCTTCGGGAGCCTCGAAGGCCTCCTGGCCCAGGCCCGGGAACGGGGCCAGGTGCTGCTGGGCGGCCGTTGCGATGCCGCACAGCGGAGGATTGAACCCACCCTGGTGGCGGTGAACGAGCCCCTCACCGACCCGCTGATGCAGAAGGAGCTGTTCGCACCGATCCTGCCGCTGCTGACGGTGGGCGATCTGGAGGAGGCCCTGGCCCTGGTGCGCCGGAGCCCCAGGCCCCTGGCCCTCTACCTCTTCGGCGGCGGCGCGGTGGAGCGGGAACGGGTACTGGCGGGCACCAGTTCCGGCAGCGTCGTGGCCAACGACGTGGTGGTCCAGGGGGGCATGGCCAGCCTTCCCTTCGGCGGCATCGGCGCCAGCGGCATGGGCGCCTATCACGGAGAAGCCGGCTTCCACACCTTCTCCCACCAGCGCGCCGTGCTCAGCCGGCCGTTATGGCCCGATCCCCCGGTCCGCTTTCCCCCCTATGCCGGCAAGCTCGGCCTGATCCGGCGCCTGATGGGCTGAGGGCCGGCACCCAGGAATCGGCAGGGGGGGGGCTGGGCGGGCCGGGAGTTGGACCTTAACGTGCGCGAAGCTATCCCTAGTGCCCATGCGCCGCCCCCTCTTCGCCTTGGCTCTAGCCATGGTGTTGCCGCTGCCGGCTCTGGCTGCCCAGGTCACCGTCAAGCCCGGCGAAACCCTCTCCGACATCGCCGCCCGCCACAGGGTGAGCATGTCCACCCTGATGAAGGTGAATGGGATCAGTGATCCCGACCTGGTCGAAGCGGGCCGAACCCTCACCCTGCCGGGCGGCGCCGTACGTCCCCGGGCGGCCGGCGGCAGCCTCACGGTGGCCCCGGGCGAAACCCTGTCCGAAATCGCCGACCGCCACGGCATCACCGTCAGCCGCCTGATGCAGCTCAACGGCCTCAGCAAGGCCGACCACATCGAGGCCGGCCAGAAGCTGGTGGTGCCATCCGCCTCCCGCAGCGCCAGTCCGGCCTCCGGCTTCAACCGCAAGGCCTCCGAGCACGTGGTCCGCAGCGGCGAGAGCCTGTCGCAGATCGCCGAGGGTTACGGCGTTCCCATGACGCAGCTGATCGCCATCAACCGCATCAGCGATCCCAACCTGGTGGAGTCCGGCACCCGCCTGCGGCTGAAGCCCACCTCCACGCCCACCGCCTCGCCCAGCGTGAAACCGGCCGCCAAGCCCGCCGCGGCCGCCAGACCGGCGACCACCCCCAGGCCCGTCGCCAAACCGGCACCGGCTGCTGCCACACCGGCGCCCCGGCCCACTCCGACCAGCCAGCCAGCCCCCGCCGTCGCCCGGGCCACCCCCGTCCCGACCGCGAAGCCCAAGCCAGCTGTGGTGGCGGCTGCGCCCCGTCCGGCCACCACGGCCAGCCCCGGCAAGCCCGACTGGCGCAACTATGGCCCCCTGCAGGTGGACTGGGCCAACTGGCAGCCGATGGGCGGCAGCATGGTGGCGCCCACCCTCAATTCCCAGGGGGAGTCGCTCTACCTGGCGGTCAACTGCAGCGCCCGCAAGCTCAATGCCACCAGCCAGGCGGGCCAGTGGAAGAGCTGGGATGATCCCCAGGCCGACTTCGAGCAGCAACTGGTCGCCGACCTGTGCAAGTCCCGGGGCGGCTGACCAGGGAGGTCCTGGAGCCTTGCCTCAGGCCGACCAGCGCAGGGGCCAGGGGTCCCTCAGGTATCTGCGCCCCACCGGCCGCAGGTACAGGCGCTGGGCGCCATCGTCGCTCTCGCTGATCAGCTCCTCCTGCACCAGCCGGCGGGCCAGCCAGGCCCAGCGCGGTTCCTCGCTGCCGTGGGCCCCGGCCAGGTCCTCGGCCAGGCTGCGCAGGTCGCGGCCGCTGCGATCCTCCAGGGCCGAAAGCAGCACGGCCGCCTGGTGGGCCCAGTCGTTCGCCGATGGCGCCGACAGGCAGTTGTCGCAACGGCCGCAGGGGGGAGAAAGCTCCCCCACGGCCAGGAGCAGGGCCTGCTCCCGGCAGCCCTCCCCTTCCGCCACCGCTTCGATGCGCCGCAGCTGCTGCTGGGCCAGCTCGAGCCGGTGGCGTTCCAGCAGCCGCTGGTCCGGCGGCAGCTGCTGGCCGGCGGAGCGCATCGCCCAGCCGAGGCTGGTGCGGTCGGCGGGATCGAAGAGCACCAGGCAACGGGCGGGCTGCCCATCGCGGCCGGCCCGGCCCGATTCCTGCAGGTAGCCCTCGGCACTGGCGGGCAGGTCGAGGTGGAGCACCAGCCCCACATCGGGCCGGTCGACCCCCATGCCGAAGGCGACGGTGGCCACCAGCACCGGCGAGGGGTGCTCCTGGAAATGGCGCAGGGCCAGCTGGCGGCTCTCGGGGTCCATGCCGGCGTGGTAAGCGATCGCTTCCACCCCGGCCGCCGTCAGGCGCGCCGCCCACTGCTCCACCGAGCGACGGGTGCGGGCGTAGATGAGCACGGCCCCGCGGGCCTGGCCGATCGCCTCCACCACCTCGGCCAGGGGGTCCACCGGCCGCCGCCGCATGGTGTAGGCGAGGTTGGCGCGGCGGGCCGACCGCACCTGCACCAGGGGCCGCCGCAGCTGCAGCAGGCGGATGATGTCGGCCCGCACCTGGGGCGCGGCGGTGGCGCTCAGGGCCACCAGCGGCACGCCCGGACACAGGGCCCGCAGCTGACCCAGGCGCCGGTAATCGGGGCGGAAGTCATGGCCCCAGGCACTGATGCAGTGGGCCTCATCCACCGCCAGGGCCACCAGCCGGCCGGTTTCGAGGGCCTCTTCGAGCAACTGGCGGGTGGCCTCGGCCTGGGCTCGCTCGGGCGCCAGGTAGAGCAGCCGCAGCCGGTTGGCCGCCAGGCGCTGCTGCAGCTGGCGCCGCTCCCCCTGCTCCAGGCCCCGGTGCAGGCAGGCCGCCGGAATGCCCCGGGCCTGGAGCTGGCTCACCTGGTCCTGCATCAAGGCCACCAGGGGAGAGATCACCACCACCAGGCCGTCCCGCACCAGGGCGGGGAGCTGGAAGCAGAGCGACTTGCCCGCTCCGGTGGGCAGCACCGCCAGGCAGTCGCGGCCGGCCAGCAAGGCCTCCACCACCGGCCGCTGCCCGGGCCGGAAGCTCTCCCAGCCGAAATGGCAGCGCAGACTCTCGCCGAGGGGATCGGACCCCAAGCTCACTCCAGCGCTGGTACCGCCAGACCCTAGCTCCCACCAGATGTGGTGGCTGGCGGCTCAGGGCCGCAGCCGTCAGTGCAGGGGTGGCGGCTCCAGCTGGTCGGGGGATTCCTCCACCAGCTGCAGACGCACCCGCTTGCCACCCGCCAGTTCCCCCAGGGACACCCGCATGGTGGTACCGCTGAGGCTCTGCAACACGGTGAGCAGCTCCCGCAGGTGCGGGGTGCTGCTGCCGCTCTCCACCCAGAGACGCTCCTGCAGACCCCCCAGCCGGCGCCAGCTGGTGTGCAGCTTGAGCACGGCGCTCTCCAGCGCCTGGGCCTGACCCACCGCATCGGCCAGGAGGCCCAGGGCATCGAGGCGCTGGGCCTCCTGCAGGGCCTTCTCCAGGTCGAGGTTGCCCTGCTGGAAGGCCCGCACCGCCAGCCCCGCCTCGGCCGCCTTGCTGAGCCAGCGGGCGGTGAGGGTCACATCCTTGACCCGCTCCAGCTCCGGTTCCTCCCGCAGGACGCGGCGCAGGTCGTTCTGCTGCTCCTCGGGGAGCTTGGCCAGTTCCCGCACCAGGGGTGCCACGGCCCGGGGGGGCAGGAGGTTGTCGGCGGTGCGCTGGCGGATCTCCTCCGGCAGCAGGGGGCTGGTGGCGGCGGTGAACTCGTCGGTGAGGCGGCGCACCTGCCTGCGGGTGATCTGCTGGCCCTCGTTGGCGGCCTCGCTGATCATCTGCTGGACCTCCGGATCGGCCTGGGCCGTTTCCAGGAAGGCCCGCTTGGAGAAGTTGTTGACGCTGCCCTCCTCCAGCAGGCCCTCGCCCACCAGGCCATCGGCCGACTCCGCCAGCTGAATCAGGGTGTAGGCACGGGTCTTGCTGATCTCCCGCTCCCGCAGCCACTGCAGGAAGCCGGTGCCCCGTCCCTCGCCGCCGCGCCGTTCCCGGTCGCGCACCGAGCGCAGGATGCGGCCCCGCCAGATCTCGGTCTGCAGATCGAAGCGGTCGCAGACGGCCCAGGCCTCTTCGAGCCGGGCCAGGAACTCCATCGTGCTGAGGCTGTCGCTCTCCGGATCGGGCAGATCCAGGCTCAGCAGGGGGGCCTCGGGGAGGGCCATGGTCGGGACCATTGGCGGGGCCGGCGGTGGTTTTGGGGATGCTGCCACGGGGCCGGCAACGAACCGTGACATCGCCTGGGCGCAGGGCCCGGATCGTCGGTAGTGTCGCTGCGCAGACCAACCGATCTTCCAGCCCAGCGATGGCCATCTCCCGCGGCGACAAAGTACGGATCAAGCGTCCCGAGTCCTACTGGTTCAACGAAGTGGGCACCGTGGCGTCGGTTGACACCTCCGGCATCCGCTACCCAGTGGTCGTTCGCTTCGAGAAGGTGAACTACAACGGCTACAGCGGCTCCGACGGCGGCATCAACACCAACAACTTCGCCGAGAGCGAGCTCGTCAAGGCCTGAGTTCCGGCCAGCCCTACGATCCGGGCATGCCCGAGCTGCCCGAGGTTGAGACTGTTCGTCGGGGCCTTGAGCAACAGACCTGCGGTCTGACCATCGACCGCGTCGAGGTGCTCAGGGCCCGTGCCGTCGCCAGCCCCGAAGACCCTGCCGACTTCTGCAGGGCCCTTCGGGGCCTTCGTGTGGGCCGGTGGCACCGCCGCGGCAAGTACCTCCTGGCTGATCTCGAGGCCCCTGGCGGCAGCGACGCAGGCCGCTGGGGCGTGCACCTGCGCATGACCGGCCAGTTCCTCTGGCTGGCCGAGGCCCGCCCCCCCTGCCCCCACACCCGGGTGCGGCTCTGGACCAGGAACGGCGAGGAGCTGCGCTTCGTCGACACCCGCAGCTTCGGCCAGATGTGGTGGGTCCCTGCCGGGGTCGCCGACGACGCCGTGATCACCGGCCTGCGGCGTCTGGGGCCGGAACCCTTCGGGGCGGATTTCACCGGTGCCTACCTGCGGCAGCGCCTGAAGGGCTCGCGGCGGCCGATCAAGAATGCCCTGCTCGACCAATCGTTGGTGGCGGGAGTGGGCAACATCTACGCCGATGAGTCCCTGTTCGCGGCCGGGATCCGCCCCCAGACCCCCAGCGGCCGCCTCGGACGCAGCGACCTGGAGCGGCTGCGGGCGTCGCTCGTGGACGTCCTGGAAACCAGCATCGGCGCCGGGGGCACCACCTTCAGCGACTTCCGCGACCTGCAGGGCACCAACGGCAGCTACGGCGGCCAGGCCTGGGTGTACCGACGCAGCGGATCACCCTGCCGTCGTTGCGGCGCGGTGATCCTGCGCGAGAAGCTGGGGGGGCGCAGCAGCCACTGGTGTCCACGCTGCCAGAACTGACCTTTGTTTGCCAACCCGCGTGACCAGCGCCCTCGCCGACCAGCTCAGCCGCACCATGGCGGAGATCCATTCCCGCGGCTGGTGTGATGGCACCGGAGGCAACTTCAGCTGCGTGCTGTCGCGCGACCCCGTGACCCTGCTGATGGCCCCCAGCGGTGTCGACAAGGGGTCCGTCGCCCCCGAAGACCTGATCCAGGTGAACGCCGAAGGCACGGTGGTGGCCGGCGAGGGCCGGGCCAGCGCCGAAACCCTGCTGCACCTGGAGATCGTGGCCCGGACCGGAGCCGGCGCCGTGCTGCACACCCATTCCCAGGCCGCCACCCTGCTCTCCGACTGGTGTCTGGGGGACGACCAGACGTCGGGGAGCCTGCGGCTCGAGGGCCTGGAAATGCTCAAGGGTCTGGAGGGCATCGGCAGCCACCGCAGCCGGGTGGAGCTGCCGGTATTGGCCAACGACCAGGACCTGACCAGGCTCAGCGCCGCCGCCGGACCCCTGCTGGGCGATGCCCCCCAGGGACTCTTGATCGCCGGCCATGGCCTTTACGCCTGGGGGAGCGATCTGTCCAAGGCGCGGCGGCATCTGGAGATCCTGGAGTGGCTGCTGGAGCAGGGGTGGCGACGCCTGCTGCTGGAGAGCCTGGGCCAGCTGAATCCACGAAGCCAGAATATCCGGGCCGTCCTGCTCGATATCGAAGGAACCACCTGCCCGGTGCCCTTCGTGAGCCAGGTGCTGTTCCCCTATGCCCGCGAACGGCTGGATGGGTTTCTGCGAACCGAAGCGAATGGAGACCTGGCGCCACTGATCGAGGCGATTGACCAGGCCATGGAGACAGAGGGCGGGGCTGCCCATGACCAGCCAAGAAGGGTGCCAACCCATGACGAACGGGTGCGCTTTCTTCAGTCGCTGATCGCCCAGGACCGCAAGCTTCCCGCGCTGAAGGAACTGCAGGGGCTGATCTGGGACCAGGGCTATGCCAGCGGCACCCTGAAGTGTCCGTTGTTTGACGATGTGGCTCCAGCGTTGCGGGCCTGGCGAAAGCAAGGGCTGCGGTTGGCCGTCTATTCCTCAGGATCGGTGAAGGCGCAGAAACTGCTCTACGGCCACAGCACCGATGGCGATCTCAGAGACCTGTTCAGCCACTGGTTCGACACCAGCACGGGCCCCAAGGGTGAAGCCACCAGCTACAGCGCCATTGCCAGGGAACTGCAGCTCGCGCCGGCAGCCATTCTGTTTGTAAGCGATTCCAGGAGCGAGCTGGAGGCGGCTCGGTCCGCCGGCATGGCCACGCGCTTCAGTGTGCGGCCGGAGAATCCCGCCGTGGATCCCGGACCCTTTGAGGCCATCACCAGCCTGGCCCAGATTGAACTCTGAGGCCGAAGTCGGCGCTGCCTGCACGGAAAATTGACAAACAGAAAAGCCACCCTTCTCGGGTGGCTTCTCCTACAGCTCCCTCTGGAGCTGGTGGCTCACACAACGCCCTCGGGCGATGGTGGAGCAGAAGTTTTACCTGGCATCGAGCTATTTTCGCAGGGGGCTACCCCCCAACTATCGTCGCCGCTGCTGCGTTTCACAACCGAGTTCGAGATGGATCGGTGTGGTTCCACAGCGCCATGGACACCAGGATAGGTTTCCCTTTCCCACAACATCTGCCGAGGACAAGGGTTGAACCCTGAGAACTGCATAGGTTAGAGCAACGACTTTCGCCTTCACTCCTCCGGATAAAGAAGTCATTCCGCCTTTCCCTTCAACCAGACCTCTTTCGAAACCTGCTTACGGAAAGGCCGGCTTAGAACCAGATGTTGGTCAAGCCCTCGGTCTATTAGTACTCCTCCGCTTCACCGGTTACCCGGCTTCCACGTAGAGCCTATCAACGGGTGTTCTTCCCGTGACCTTACTGGCTAACGCCATGGGAATACTCATCTTGAGGTGGGCTTCCCACTTAGATGCTTTCAGCGGTTATCCTCTCCGCACATGGCTACCCAGCGTTTACCGTTGGCACGATAACTGGCACACCAGAGGTGCGTTCCTCCCGGTCCTCTCGTACTAGGGAGAAATCCTCTCAATATTCCTGCGCATGCACCGGATATGGACCGAACTGTCTCACGACGTTCTGAACCCAGCTCGCGTACCGCTTTAATGGGCGAACAGCCCAACCCTTGGGACCGACTTCAGCCCCAGGTTGCGATGAGCCGACATCGAGGTGCCAAACCTCCCCGTCGATGTGAACTCTTGGGGGAGATCAGCCTGTTATCCCTAGAGTAACTTTTATCCGTTGAGCGACGGCCCTTCCACTCAGAACCGTCGGATCACTAAAGCCGACTTTCGTCCCTGTTCGACTTGTAGGTCTCACAGTCAAGCTTGCTTCTGCTTTTACACTCGTCGGCTGATTTCCAACCAGCCTGAGCAAACCTTTGCGCGCCTCCGTTACCTTTTAGGAGGCGACCGCCCCAGTCAAACTGCCCACCTGATACTGTCCGGTCCCCGGATGACGGGTGACCGTTAGAACCCTAGCTCTGAAAGAGTGGTATCTCACCGTTGGCTCACCATCACCCACAAGCAATGGATCAAAGCCTCCCACCTATCCTGCGCATTCAGAGCCCGGGCACAATACCAAGCTACAGTAAAGCTTCATAGGGTCTTTCTGTCCGGGTGCACGTAGTCCGCATCTTCACAGACAATTCTATTTCGCCGAGCCTCTCTCCGAGACAGCGCCCAGATCGTTACGCCTTTCGTGCGGGTCGGAACTTACCCGACAAGGAATTTCGCTACCTTAGGACCGTTATAGTTACGGCCGCCGTTCACCGGGGCTTCAGTCGCCAGCTTCGCTTACGCTGACCAGCTTCCTTAACCTTCCGGCACTGGGCAGGCGTCAGCCCCCATACATCGTCTTGCGACTTAGCGGAGACCTGTGTTTTTGGTAAACAGTCGCCTGGGCCTCTTCACTGCGACCACCTTGCGGTGGCACCCCTTCTCCCGAAGTTACGGGGCCATTTTGCCGAGTTCCTTAGAGAGAGTTACCTCGCGCCCCTCGGTATTCTCTACCACCCCACCTGTGTCGGTTTCGGGTACAGGCCGTCATGCCTTAACGGGTATAGGGCTTTTCTTGGAAGCTTGACGTCACCCACTTCGCTGCCGTAGCAGCTCGTACTCACGCCTCAGCTCAAAGTGTTTTCGCCACTTCTCAACGCCTCGAACGCTTGAACCAGTAACCAACTTCTGGCTGGGCTAGCCTTCTCCGTCCCCCTTCCCAAAACATGACAGGTACAGGAATGTTGACCTGTTGTCCATCGACTACGCCTTTCGGCCTCGCCTTAGGTCCTGACTAACCCTCCGCGGACGAGCCTGCCGGAGGAACCCTTAGGGTTTCGGGGCATGGGATTCTCACCCATGTTTTCGCTACTCAAGCCGACATTCTCACTTCCATGCAGTCCACGCCCGCTTACGCTAACGCTTCGCCCCACATGGAACGCTCCCCTACCATTTAACAAGTTAAATCCGCAGCTTCGGTAGACTACTTAGCCCCGTTCATTTTCGGCGCAGGATCGCTCGACCAGTGAGCTATTACGCACTCCTTTGAGGATGGCTGCTTCTGGGCAAACCTCCTGGTTGTCTGGGCAATCCCACCTCCTTTATCACTGAGTAGTCATTTGGGGACCTTAGCTGGCGGTCTGGGCTGTTTCCCTTTCGACCATGGAGCTTATCCCCCACAGTCTGACTGCCTAGTTTCACACAGGGTATTCAGAGTTCGTCTCGATTTGGTACCGCTCTCGCAGCCCGCACCGAAACGGTGGCTTTACCCCCCTGCTATAGCACTAGACGCTACGCCTCAACGTATTTCGGGGAGAACCAGCTAGCTCCGGGTTCGATTGGCATTTCACCCCTAACCACAGCTCATCCGCTGATTTTTCAACATCAGTCGGTTCGGACCTCCACTTGGTATCACCCAAGCTTCATCCTGGCCATGGTTAGATCACCCGGGTTCGGGTCTATAAACACTGACCAACGCCCTATTCAGACTCGCTTTCGCTATGGCTCCACCATTTCCGGTTTAACCTGCCAGTGCCTATAAGTCGCCGGCTCATTCTTCAACAGGCACACGGTCATCCTATGAGTAGGACTCCCATTGCTTGTAAGCTCACGGTTTCATGTTCTGTTTCACTCCCCTCCCGGGGTTCTTTTCACCTTTCCCTCGCGGTACTGTTTCGCTATCGGTCACACAGGAGTACTTAGCCTTACGAGGTGGTCCTCGCGGATTCACACGGAATTTCACGTGCTCCGTGCTACTCGGGATACAGCTAGGCCAGTTTCGTTTTCGCGTACGGGGCTTTCACCCTCTATGGCGCGCCTTTCAAACGCTTCCACTAACGTCCCTGGTCCACGTTGCTGTCCCACAACCCCGATGGTCGAAACCATCGGTTTAGGCTCTTCCCCGTTCGCTCGCCGCTACTTAGGGAGTCGTTTTTACTTTCCTTTCCTCCAGCTACTAAGATGTTTCAGTTCGCTGGGTTGGCTCGCGCCACCCTATGGATTCAGGTGGCCGTTCTAGGGGTTGCCCCATTCGGAGATTCCCGGATCAAAGCGTGTTTCCAGCTCCCCGAGACTTTTCGCAGGTAACCACGTCCTTCATCGCCTCTGTGTGCCAAGGTATCCACCGTGAGCCCTTTGTAGCTTGACCAATTAACACTCCCAATGTTCAGGGTTGTTGAGACCCATTCTTCTGCTTTCACTTCTCTCCACCTGTTGATCCTTCGGTTTCCCGATCTCTCTAAGATTTCAATGGTTTGAAAGGCAGAATCAAACTCTTCCCTCCTCGGCGGAGCGAAAAGACGCTGGAAGCTCTCGGCTCTAAACTCAAGAATCTCCCAGTCAGACGCTCCCTTCACTTGGCAGTACCAAGTCAAGCTCGCTTCCGTCTGGGCATCTATGAGATGCTTTCTTTATCCAGACTCACCTATGCAGTTGTCAAGGTTCTTTGCTAGATTCACTGATCTCTGGCTTACGCCAGAATCAGCGAGTCCAGCTTCCTTTCAACCACCGTTGACGACACTTTCCTTGATAGAAAATCGTCACTTGGGAATGAAAGGAGGCTGGAATCCTCAGCTGAACATGTCTTTGTCACCTCACCGATCAAAATGCATCCTGTTGCCGCTTTCTGATGGTGGTCTTCACCTGGTTGGATGGAGGTTAGCGGACTCGAACCGCTGACATCCTGCTTGCAAAGCAGGCGCTCTACCAACTGAGCTAAACCCCCAAACACGAATGGGCCATCCTGGACTTGAACCAGGGACCTCACCCTTATCAGGGGTGCGCTCTAACCACCTGAGCTAATGGCCCAGGATCAATCACTTCGACACAAGCTTCTGGCCGCTTCCCTCAATCCCAAACCCTTTCGGGCCTTGAATTATGGCAAGTCGGGGAAACCCTGGGTGGGGTGACCTAGACAAAGTTTAGGAACTGAAAACGAGTCCATCACAACATCCTCAGAACCGTCCTTCCTGCTCTTGCCAGCTCTCTGGACGTCTCTTTGGCTTTGATGGCTCACCTTGAGGTACCGATCGACCTTCGAGATGACAGGACCGTGGCCTGAGACAAATGTGCTTCCCAAACTTACGTTCGGTCGGCGCTCAGACATCACGATCAGTTGTGTCTCCCTGTTAGGAGGTGATCCAGCCGCACCTTCCGGTACGGCTACCTTGTTACGACTTCACCCCAGTCATCAGCCCCACCTTCGGCGTCCTCCTCCACAAGGGTTGGAGTAACGACTTCGGGCATGGCCAACTTCCATGGTGTGACGGGCGGTGTGTACAAGGCCCGGGAACGTATTCACCGCAGTATGCTGACCTGCGATTACTAGCGATTCCTCCTTCACGTAGGCGAGTTGCAGCCTACGATCTGAACTGAGCCACGGTTTATGGGATTAGCTAACTCTCGCGAGCTTGCAACCCTTTGTCCGTAGCATTGTAGTACGTGTGTAGCCCAGGATGTAAGGGGCATGATGACTTGACGTCATCCACACCTTCCTCCGGTTTATCACCGGCGGTCTCTCTAGAGTGCCCAACTGAATGCTGGCAACTAAAGACGTGGGTTGCGCTCGTTGCGGGACTTAACCCAACATCTCACGACACGAGCTGACGACAGCCATGCACCACCTGTCTCTGCGCTCCCGAAGGCACTCCCTCGTTTCCAAGGGATTCGCAGGATGTCAAACCCTGGTAAGGTTCTTCGCGTTGCATCGAATTAAACCACATACTCCACCGCTTGTGCGGGCCCCCGTCAATTCCTTTGAGTTTCACACTTGCGTGCGTACTCCCCAGGCGGAACACTTAACGCGTTAGCTACGACACCGAGGGGGTCGATTCCCCCGACACCTAGTGTTCATCGTTTACGGCCAGGACTACAGGGGTATCTAATCCCTTTCGCTCCCCTGGCTTTCGTCCATGAGCGTCAGTTATGGCCCAGCAGAGCGCCTTCGCCACTGGTGTTCTTCCCGATATCTACGCATTTCACCGCTACACCGGGAATTCCCTCTGCCCCTACCACACTCAAGCCTTGTAGTTTCCATCGCTGAAATGGAGTTAAGCTCCACGCTTTAACGACAGACTTACAAGGCCGCCTGCGGACGCTTTACGCCCAATAATTCCGGATAACGCTTGCCACTCCCGTATTACCGCGGCTGCTGGCACGGAATTAGCCGTGGCTTATTCCTCAAGTACCGTCATGTCTTCTTCCTTGAGAAAAGAGGTTTACAGCCCAGAGGCCTTCATCCCTCACGCGGCGTTGCTCCGTCAGGCTTTCGCCCATTGCGGAAAATTCCCCACTGCTGCCTCCCGTAGGAGTCTGGGCCGTGTCTCAGTCCCAGTGTGGCTGATCATCCTCTCAGACCAGCTACTGATCGTCGCCTTGGTGGGCCATTACCCCACCAACTAGCTAATCAGACGCGGGCTCATCCTCAGGCGAAATTCATTTCACCTCTCGGCATATGGGGTATTAGCGGCCGTTTCCGGCCGTTATCCCCCTCCTGAGGGCAGATTCCCACGCGTTACTCACCCGTCCGCCACTAGCCCGAAGGCTCGTTCGACTTGCATGTGTTAAGCACGCCGCCAGCGTTCATCCTGAGCCAGGATCAAACTCTCCGTTGTAGATCCAACCCTCTTGGCAAGCTCGCGCTCACCTCAGTTGAATTTGCCTCGTGCCATCCCCGCAGACTGGCGTCTACGGCAACGACTGGGCCACCATCGCTCTCGCGCTGGGTTCAAAGAGTGCACCGGGCGCTTCCTGGTTCGCTCCCCTTGCGGTGAGCTCACCTCTTCACTCCCTGTGACTTTCCCGAATCTCAGATCCGGTTCGCAACCAGTTGAACAGACAAAGGGCCTTCCATCACGGCTGAAATCACTCCCAGCCGATGGCGCCGCTCCAAGCCTCAGCGCGTCGTGAGAACGCACCTCAACTCCTTGCTTGCTTCAACCCGTCGCTTGTTTCTTTTGACGGGACCTCACACCTCCACCGCTCTTCGTCCGTTGCCTCCCCTTCCAGGGACTCCTCTCCCCCTCGCCGTAGCGATGGACACAGGCACTTTCGATTCGGCCGTCTACGGTCTCCCGCATTCGCTCCTCCTCAACAGTCGCAACCGACGCAGTGGAAGCGTCAGTTCCTAAACTTTTTTGGTTGTCCAGGTTCTACCGCTCCACCCCTTCCGGGGCTCTCGCGGCGCGTCGCCTCCCGGCGACTCAGAAAACCTACAACATCGTCGGCTCGCGCCTCTCGATCCCGTAAGCCTGCTCCCCGCTCGAGCTCTCGCTCTCTGGGGCGCAGTCCAAAATCATACCACCTGTGGGGGCGGAACCTCCGTCTCAAGCGCTTCCGCCCAGGGCATGAAGCGCTCCAGGATCTCCTGGCGGTTGGCCACCAGCACAGGGAAATCCGTCTGGGCCTGGTCGGTTCCGGCCAGCAGCCCCTGCGGGCTTGCTCCCAGCCAGCGCAGGGGACAGCCCAGTTCCTCCAGCACCAGCCAGGCCGCCGCCAGGTCCCAGATCTTCGGTGTGGCCTCCAGGGCCGCCATCGTCTGGCCCATGGCCACCGACACCAGGTTCAGGCTGGCCACGCCCAGCAGGCGGATCTTGCCGGGGAAGGGACGGTGCGGCAGTTTCTGAAGCACCCGGATCGATCGGCTGCAGAGGGAGGCACAGCCGGCGTTGTGCCCCTGCTCGGCCGGGGGCGGAATGGGCTTGCCGTTGCGCCAGGCGCCCTGTCCCCGGAGGGCCACGATCCGCTGCCGCAGCGGCGGCACGTCGAGGACCGCCAGCACCGGGACGCCGGCCTCGAAGCGGGCCATCGAGATCGCCCAGTAGGGAATTCCGGCGGCGAAGTTGGTGGTGCCATCGAGGGGATCGACCACCCAGTACGCCGGGGTGGCGGGCACCTGCTGCCGGCCTTCCTCGCTGAGCACCCCCTCCCCCGGGTACAGCTGCGCCAGCCCCTCCACCAGGGTGGCGTCACTCCAGCGATCACAGGCGGTGATGAAGGAGCCATCGGCCTTCAGATCGGGCTGGCTGTGGCCGAAATCGGCGCGTTGTCGCTCGGCGACCCGATCGATCAGGGCCTCCAGGCGGGGATCAAGCAGGTGCGGGGAAAGGGATGTCATCCGAGCTCCAGCTCCAGGACATGGCTGAGGCTGCGGGAGGTGTCCTCCCGGAACTGGCGCACATTGACACGGGCCAGCAGCACCAGGGCTGCCAGGGCCACCAGCAACTCCACACCCAATACGAGGGCGAAGGGCCCGTAAGGACCATCGCCCAGCGGCAGGGAGCGGCCGATGTCGTAAAGGCCGCCGCCGAGCAACTTTCCGATCGCCCGCGACAGGGCCTGGGCCAGACCCCAGACCCCGACGAAGGTGCCGGCGGCCTGGGGCAGGGTGAGGTCGAGCATCAGGCACAGGGCGCTGTTGGTGCCGATGCCGGCCGCCAGCCCGAACAGCACCATCACGGCCTGCAGAAAGGGGATCCTGGCCGTCAGCCCCGCCACAAGCAGCAGCAGCAGGGACAGGGCGATCAGCTGGCAACCGAGCCGGGCGGTGGCCATCTTCCCCAGTCGCGGCACCACCCACAACCCCGCCAGCAGCAGGCCCACCAGGGTGCCCACTCCCCAGAAGGCGTTGAGCTGGGCCGTGGCGGCGATCGGCATGGCGAAGACCTGGGCGCCGTAGCTCTCCAGCACCGGATCCTGCAGAAACAGCGCCAGGGTGAACAGGATCAGGAAGGAAAAGAAGATCAGCACCTGGCGGCTGGAGGTGATCAGGGTCCACGACTGCCGCAGGCCAATGGCGTCCTCCCGCCTGGGGGCTGTCCCGTCGCTGCGTTCACGCAGGGGCGACTCCATTCCCCAGGTGGCCACCACGGTGAGAAGCATCACGGCGGCGGCCACGATCGTCATGAAGCGGAAGAGGGTCGCCTGGAGCACCTCTGGATCGCTGACCCCATCCAGGGAACGCAGGCTCACGCCGATGGACACCGCACCGATGACGATGCCGACGGTGAGCATGCACCAGATGATGCTCACCGCACGGGGGCGTTCCTGTTCGCTGGTGCGGTCGATCACCAGGGCCAGATAGGGGGTGGTGGCCAGGGAGATCGCCAGGCCGTAGAGGGCGAACAGGCCGCAGAGGGCCGCGATGCCAAGGGCGAGGCCGGGCTGGCTGCCGTCCTGCAGCAGGCGTCCCACCTGGAAGATCAGGGGCACCGACAGCACCGCCAGCAGGCAGAACGCCGCCGTGCCGATCAGCACATACGGAACCCGGTGACGGGAGGCCAGGGGATGGGCATCGGAGATCTGGCCGAACAGCACCCGCGATGGGGCCACGAACTGCTCGAAGGCCAGGGCGCCGCCCACCAGCAGCCCGGGGAAACCCAGCTCGCTCAGCATGATCCGGTTGAGCAGACCGGAAAAGATCACCGCCAGGCAACCGAGACATCCCTGGAAGAGTCCGAGGCGCACGGTGGCGTGGAGGGTCAGACCGGAGCGTAGATGGGTCGACAACGGGCCTCAGGACCCCGGCGGCATGGCCTCGAGCCCGATCGGGCTGCCGGCACGGCAGGCCGGAATCAGGGGTTGGGGCTCCACCGGTATCTCAGCGGTCCCCGCCGGTCTGGGACTGGTGGCGGGAAGGGACTGGCGCTGGCAGAGGCCGACCTGGTCGAGGCCGGTGAAGCGTCGCAACCGGGCCAGGGCCTTGTTGTAGTCGGAGATGGCCGTCGACCAGCGCACTTCGGCCTGGGTGAGGTCGCGCTGGGTGTCCACCACCTCCCGCTGGGTGGTGACACCGGCCTGGAAGCGCAGGCGGGCCAGACGCAGGGATTCCCTGGTGGAGATCACCTCGCGGGAGGTGGTGGTGATGTTGCGGTTGTTCTTCTCCAGCTCGTAGAAGTTGGTTTCCACCTGCTGGCGGATGGCGTCGCGCTGCTGGGCGAATTCGAAGGTGCTCTGCTGGGCCACCTGCTTCTGGCGGCGGTAGTTGGCCCGGGCGGCACCCCCATCGAACAGGGTCCAGCTGAGATTCAGCCCCACCGTGTTCTCGACCGACCAACCCTCGTTGCCGAAGTTGACGCCGGGGGTGCTGCGGTTGGCGAACTGAACACCCCGCGTGCGGCCACCGGTGAGTCCGTAGGCGATGTTCAGAAAGGGCTGGACCTGGCCCAGGGCGGTGTTCGCTTCGCTGTTGGCGATGGAGATGTTGAGCAGGACGTTGTCGAGCTCCTCCCGGAAGGCGTAGGCCGCGATGATGCTCTCCTGCAGCGAGGGCAGCCAGGAGCCCACGACCCGCGACGGCTCCTTGGAGGTGGGCGTCACGTCCTGGGGCAGATCGAGCAGGGCGGCCAGGGCACGGCGGGCGATGGCCTGGTCGGCCAGGCCCTGGGTCAGCACCTGCTGGTCCCGGGCCAGCTGGGTTTCCGCCTCCAGCACCTCCAGCTTGGTGGCCACCCCGGCCTGGAAACGGGCCTTGGCATCCCGCAGGCTCACCAGGGACGAGCGCACCGATTCCTGGCCGATGCGGACGGTTTCGTCGGAGACCTGGAGGTTGAAGAAGGCCTCCGCCGCTTCCAGCCGTCGGGCCCGCAGGCCGATCAGGTACTGGTTCTTGGCCTGCTCGAACCGGTCACGGGCTGCGGCGATCTGCGGCGTGCGCGTGGGGTTGATCAGACCCCAGCTGGCCTGCAGCACCGCCGTCATCCGCCAGATGCTGGTGATCGTGTTGCCGGGCTGCTGGCCGGTACCCGTGAAGGCACTGCTGAACTGCTGACCGCCGGTGTAGGTGGGCAGGCTGTTGGCATTCAGCTGGATGGTCGGGTACCAGAGGGCGATCTGGGCCCGCAGGGCCGACTGGGCCTGCTCCACCTGGCTGGCGATCGCCTTGAGCTCGGGGTTGTTGACTTCGACCAGGGTTTCCACATCGGCCAGGCCGAGGGGCCGCAGTTCCCGGATGCGCACCTGGGCTGGCTTCACCGGCAGGGCCAGGGGATTGGGAGCCCGCAGATCCTTCAGGTCGGACGGCAGCTCCTTGGCGGCGGGAGCCAGCACGCTGGGGTTCGATTTCGGCCGTGATCCCTTGACCTCCGGGGCCAGGGGCAGGGCCTCGGGCGCAGGAACGACCGGGCTGGCGGGGGCCGGAGCCGGCTGGGCCCGCAGCGGCAGTGACTGGAAGCCAACCGACGGAAGCACCACCAGTGCCGCGAGCAGGAGTGGTTGGCGCCTCACGTTGGACCGTTCGCTTCCGCCCGAGCTTAAGCACCTCCCCGTGGGGTGCCGAGGCAGGCGGCCACCAGATCGTCCGCACCCCCCAGCAACCGGACCGGCACGGGCAGGCGGAGGCGCAGGTCGGCGAGGGTGGTGTCGTCCAGAAACACCTCCTGGCCTTCGCGCAGCATCACCCTGGGCAGCAGCAGTTCCTCGCCGAGGTCACGGTGGCTGAGCCCCTCAAGCAGGTCGGAGCCCGTGAGCAATCCGGTAACCACCTGCTCCTGGCCCCAGTAGGGGCTGGGCAGGCCGTGGAGCAGCAGTTCCAGCCCCTCGACCCGGTTGAGGCGCTCCACCACCGGCTGCAGCGCCTCGGCCACCAGCCGGCCCACCACCCAGCTGCAGCGGCGGCCGATGGCGATTCGGCTCGGCAGGTCCTGGGTGGCCCCCTCCAGCTCTTCGAGGAAGGCGCGGATGCTGCCGACGCCGTTCTCCTGCTGGGGCAGATCCTCGTAGCTGGCCCGGGGCGGCAAAGGCTGGCCGGCGATCAGAAACCACTCATCGGAGAGCCAGGCGAAGCGGCTGCCGGTGCTGGCCTGGAACGTCCGCTGCAGCGGCTCCACCCGGGCGATCACCGCCAGGGCCCCGTCCCGGTCGACCGGCCTGAGGGCATCGCCAGCGGGCCGGAAGCGCGTCAGGCCCACGGGAACCACGGCCGTGGAGAGCACCGCCGGCCAGGGCCCGGTGGCGAAACGGGCCAGATCGATGAGTGTGCGCTCGAGGGCCTCCCCGTCGTTCAGCCCCGGACACACCACCACCTGGGCGTGGATCTGCAGGCGCCGCTCGGCGAACCAGGCCAGCTGCTCCAGCAGCAGGCCGGCCCGCGGATTCACCAGCAGCCGGCTGCGCAGCTCCGGGTCGGTGGCATGGACCGAGACGAACAGGGGGGAGAGGCGCTGCTCCTCGATCCGGCTCCAGTCGGCCGGGGTCAGGTTGGTGAGGGTGAGGTAGGAGCCGTAGAGGAAGCTGAGCCGGTAGTCGTCGTCCTTCAGGTACAGGCTGTCTCGCCGCCCTGGCGGTTGCTGGTCGATGAAGCAGAAGGGGCAGTGGTTGTTGCACTGGCGCAGGCCGTCGAACAGGGCTTCGCTGAAGCCCAGCCCCAGCCCTTCATCCAGGTCCTTCTCCAGCTCCACCACATGCAGGGTGCCGTCGGGGTCCTCCACCTCCAGCACAAGCTCCTCCTCCCCCTGCAGCACCTGGACGTCGATCAGGTCCCGCGGCCGGACCCCGTTGATGCTGCGCAGGCGGTCACCGGGCTGGAACCCCAGCTCCTCGGCGATCGAGCCCGGCTCCACCGTGGCCACCAGCGCGGGCCGGGGTTGGGTGACGGGCCCGGCAAGGGCAAGGGAGGGCTCCTTCCACACGGGGGTGACGGCGAGGGCGACAGGACTGTGGCTTCAGTGTGGCGGCCCCTCCCCCTCAGGGGGTGACGCCCTCCAGCCCCCGGAACCCCAGCAGGATCACCAGTCCGAACAGGAGCCGGTAGATCACGAAGATCCAGGTGCTGTTCTGCTGCAGGAAGCGGAGCAGCCAGGCGATCGCCAGCCAGGAGACCACCGCCGCCGCCGCGATGCCCACCAGCATCGGAATCACACCGCCCGTTTGGACCGAGCCGAAGGCGGCCTTGAGCTCCACCAGCCCGGCCAGGGTGATGGCGGGAATGCCCAGAAGGAAGGAGAAACGCGCCGCGTCGGCCCGCTGCCAGCCATCGAACAGGGACGCCGTCAGGGTGCTGCCCGACCGCGACACGCCGGGGATCAGGGCCAGGGCCTGGGCCAATCCCACCAGCAGACCGTCGCGGGGGGTGACGGCCTCCAGCAGGCGGCGGCGGCGACCCACCAGTTCGGCCAGCGCCAGCAGCAGCGCCATCACGATCGAGACGATGGCGATCGAGGTCAGACTGCGCAGGGGGGAGGTCTCGTAGCTGGGCAGGAGCACCTTGATGGCCAGACCGGCCAGCAGGATCGGCACCGTGCCCAGGACGATGGCGACACCCAGCCGGGCCGACGGATCATTCCACTGGCCATGGCGGAAGGCGCGAGCCATGCCGGTGCCCACCTCGGCCAGATCCTTTCGGAAGTAGCCGAGCACGGCGGCGATGCTGCCCAGCTGGATCACTGCCGTGAAGGCCACCCCGGGATCCCCCCAGCCCAGGAGCACCGGGACCACCTTGAGGTGCGCTGTGCTGCTGATCGGCAGGAACTCCGTGAGCCCTTGAACGACCCCCAGAACGAAGGCGTGCCAGCAGGCCTCGACCAGGGGCAGAGCGGCGGCCGTGGCGACCAGCGGCATGGGGGGAGCCGATACTGCGGCTGACCCTATGGCCTGACGGGTCACGGAAGCACCCCCCCATCCCTTTAAGGTTGCACAACTTTCTTCACAACCAGGTGCTCGGGGTCCCACCCACCCTTTCGACCCGCCCCCCGGCCCTGCCGGGGCTGCGGGTCGCCGCTGCCGGCCCGGCCATCCCGTCCGTGGCCGTGCTGCCCCTGGCGGCCGCCCTTCTGGTCACCGTGCCGGTGTTCCTGCAGGCCCCCTGGGTGCGGGCCGCGCCCATGGCGGCGGCCCTGTTCACCCTCCCCCTGATGGCCCTGGCCCTGGTGCTGGAGCGCCGCGGCCAGGGCCAGTGGCAGCAACTGGGTGTGCTCCTGGTGGGTTTCTGCGGCAGCTGGCTGGGGGGCTGCCTGTTCTGGGGCTGGTTCCGGCTTCACCCGGTGATGCATCTGCCGATCGAGGCCTTCGCCCTGCCCCTGGCGGTGGCGGGCCTCGGGGGCCGTTGGCGACTGGCGGGTGCCTTCTACCTCGGATCCCTGCTCGGCACCGCGAGCACCGATGGGGTCATGGCCGCCGCCGGGCTCATGGACCTCTGGCCCCAGGTGCTCAACGCCCCCCTGGCCGAAGCGCCCCTGCTGCTGCAGGGTGCCGCCATCCAGGTGCTGCAGCCCTGGCCCCTGGCCCTCGTCGGCCTGACGGCCAGCCTGCTGGTGCTGATCTGCCGCCGCCTCTGGAGCCAAGGAGGCCCCTGGCGGGTCGCCGCCGCCGCCCTGGGAACCACCCTGGCCGTCGATGGCCTGTTTCTGGGCGCCGCCCTTCTGGCCCCCCACCTCAGCGGCCTGA
Source organism: Cyanobium sp. N5-Cardenillas (assembly GCF_024345515.1). GTDB lineage: Bacteria > Cyanobacteriota > Cyanobacteriia > PCC-6307 > Cyanobiaceae > Cyanobium. The sequence continues at coordinate 9,780 of NZ_JAGQBG010000004.1, read as the reverse complement.
TCTGAAGATCTGCAAAAGCAACGCCGCCCGCCGGGGGAGACCAGGGGGCTTTCTGTAACCTTTCACGGGTGGTCTGCGGATCACCGCCCTGTCCCTGCCAGGGTCCCCTGGTTCTTTCCCTAAACGGAGTGTCGTGATGAAGCGGCTGCTTGCCTGGTTGATGAGTGGTGTGGTCCTGGCCGGTCTGCTCATGACCCTGGTTCTGCCCGGTGCCGCCCTCGCCGCGGAGCGCCGCAACGAGATCGACGACAAGCTCGCCGAGAGCGTCGGCAAGGTGGATCTCAACAACGCTTCGGTCCGCCGGTTCCAGCAGTACCCCGGCATGTACCCGACCCTGGCCGGCAAGATCGTTCTCGGCGGTCCCTACGACAGCGTCGATGACGTGCTGGCGCTGGACCTGACCGACCGCCAGAAGGAACTGTTCAACAAGTACAAGGGCAACTTCACCGTGACCCCGCCCGCGATCGCCCTCAACGAAGGCTTCGATCGCATCAACGACGGCGTCTACCGCTGAGCCTGCTGAGCTGGAGCCGGCCGCCGGCCGCCCCCCACTGGATCAACCATCTTGAAACCGCCGTCATCACGGCGGTTTTTTTGTGGGCGGCAGACGGTCGCCGCCCGTCCCATAGGCTCTCAACCACGAGGCACGGTGCAACGGGGTGAAGCAGCCGCTTGGATGAGCCGGATCCGCGCATGGCCTGCCACTGGGATGTGGTGGTGGTGGGCAGTGGCGCCGCAGGCCTGATGACCTGCCTGGAGTTGCCTGCCCAGCTGCGGGTGCTGCTGCTCAGCAAATCCAGCAGCCCACCGTCCGCCAGCCGCTGGGCCCAGGGCGGCATCGCCGCCGTGACCGGAGCCGACGACAGCTTCGCCAGCCACATCGCCGACACCCTCAAGGCCGGAGCCGGCCTGTGCGATCCGGAGGCGGTGGACGTGCTGGTGCGGGAGGCGCCGTCCTGCGTCGAGCGGCTGGTGCAACTGGGCATGGACTTCGACCGCACCCCCCAGGGCCTGAGCACCACCCTCGAAGCCGCCCACAGCCACCGCCGGGTGCTGCACGCCCAGGACCGCACCGGTGGCGCCCTGGTGGATGCCCTGGAACGGGAGGTGCGGCGCCGGCCGGGGCTGGAGCAGCGCAAGGGCATCCCCGCCCTGCAACTGTGGGTGGAGGACGGCCGCTGCGTCGGACTGCAGGTGCTGGAAGGCGACCGCCTGCGCTGGCTGCGGGCCGGTGCGGTGGTGCTGGCCAGTGGCGGCGGCGGCCATCTGTTTGCCCACACCACCAACCCGACCCAGGCCAGCGGCGATGGCGTGGCCATGGCCTGGAGCGCCGGGGCCAGGGTGCGGGACCTGGAATTCGTGCAGTTCCACCCCACGGCACTGATGCTGCCGGACGCCCCCCATTTCCTGATCAGCGAAGCGGTGCGCGGCGAGGGGGCGCGGCTCTTCGACGGGGCTGGCCGCTCTCCGGTGGCGCAGCTGGAGGGGGGCGATCTGGCACCGCGGGACCAGGTGAGCCGCGCCCTGGCCCGCTGCATGGCGGAGCAGGGGGTGACCCACCTGTGGCTCGACCTGCGGCCGGTGGGCCGCGAACGGCTGGACCGCCAGTTTCCGACCATCCTGCGCCGCTGCCGTGAGCTGGGGCTGGCGCCCTGCGACGCCCCGATCCCCGTGGCGCCGGCCGCCCACTACTGGATGGGGGGCGTCGGCACCGACCTGCAGGCCGCCACCAGCCTGGACGGCCTCTATGCCGTGGGCGAAGTGGCCAGCACCGGAGTCCACGGGGCGAACCGCCTGGCCAGCAACTCCCTGATGGAATGCCTGGTCTTCGCCCGCCGGCTGCGCCATCTGTGCCCCCAGCCGCTCCCCCCTGAGCCGCAGGGCACGGCCGCCGCCGCACCGCGGCTCAGCCAGGCGGAGCTGCAGGCCTGCCCGGACGAGGCCAGTCTGATGGCGTCCATCGGCGATCTGCGGCAGTTGTGCTGGCAGGTGGCCGGGGTGGAGCGGCGCGGGGTGGATCTGATCGACGCCCTGCGCCGGGTCCGCAGCCAACGCTCCGGCCATGAGCGTTCCCCCCTGCTGCGCCGGGCCCATGATCTGCCGCCCGACCAGGAGCTGCAGCTGACGCCGGACCAGGGCCGCCGCCTGCTGCTGCTGCAGGATCTGCGCCAGAGGCTGGTGCTGGCGGAGCTGCTGATGGAGGCCGCCGCCTTCCGGGTGGAGAGCCGGGGCGGCCATCACCGCACCGATGCCCCGACCCCCCAGCCGTTCTGGCGGTGTCACACGCTGCAGGAACGGGGACGGTCCCCCTTCACAGGCCCGGTGGGCCAGGCCTGAACGGAACGCCTCAGTTGGCGGGGGCTGCAGGGTCCTTGAAGCCGCTCAGGGCGGCGAGCTGGGCGAGGGTCTTCTGGCCGGAATCCAGCTGGCCCTTGATCTCCCAGGTGGGGAAACCCTGGATGTTCTTGCTGGCGCAGAGCGCCGCCTGGCTGTTGCGGCCATCGGGAGCGCACTCAATGATCTTGAGCTTGGCCGTGGCCTCCTTGCCGAAGAGTTCCTTCTGGTCATGGCAATGGGGGCACCAGTAGGCCGAATACATCACCGCGCCGGTGGCGGTGAGGTGCTCGGCGAGGGCCAGGGTGGCCGGGGTGCTGGCGGCGACCACCGGGATCGGCATGCCGGGGCCCGTGGTGGCCTCGGGGCGGTTGAGGGAGGTGGCCCAGCCCAGCCCGATCAGGCCGACGGCCAGGGCGGTAAGCACGCCGCGGAAGATGAGGGCGCCAGTGTCCTCCCATTCCCCTCCGATCAGGCTCAGCACGAACAGCGTCAGGCTGATCGCTGCCGACATCAGGCAGAAGGTGCAGAAGGCCTTGATCTGAAAGGCCATCACCCCCACCAGCACCAGGCTGAAGATCGCCATGCCGGCGCTGAGCAGGAACAGGCCCCACCAGCTGAGGCCATTGACGCGGGTGCGGGCCTCACCCGTGAGCAGCAGCGGCAGCAAGGCCATCACCAGCACCGACGCGTAGGCCAGGAAGCCGAACAGGGACAGGGGCTGGCCGAAGACACTCCCCCAGGGGCTGTTGAGCACCTTGTCGCAGCCTTCGGCCCCACCGGGGCAGCTGAGGTTGCCGATCACGCCCCAGCGGTTCAGCGTGATCGCGGTGGTGTCGATCACGCCGATGGTGGCCAGCACGGCCATCACCACCCGCGCCCAGCGCCGCCCCGGCTCGGGTCGGCGGCGGGTCGTGAGGCGACTGGCGAGGCGGGTGGAAGTCACAGGCACGGTCGTTTCGTGGGGCGATTCTCGCAGCCGCGGGGGCTTGCATAGGGTGGACATCGGCGTTTGCGCCCACGCCCTGGTGCCGGAACGCCGGCCCGTTCCCCTTTCCACCCGCAGCAGCATGTCCCCCCAGCCCAGCCGAGAACGGCCCACCGTGGCCTTCACCCACCTGGGTTGCGAGAAGAACCGGGTGGACACCGAGCACATGCTCGGCCTGCTGGCCGAGGCCGGATACGGCGTCAGTGCCGACGAAAGCGAGGCCCGGGTGGTGGTGGTGAACACGTGCAGCTTCATCCAGGACGCGCGCGCCGAATCGGTGCGAACCCTGGTGGAACTGGCCGAGCAGGGCAAGGAACTGATCATCGCCGGCTGCCTGGCCCAGCATTTCCAGCAGGAGCTGCTCGAATCCCTGCCGGAGGCGCGGGCGATCGTCGGCACCGGCGACTACCAGCACATCGTGGAGGTGCTGGAGCGGGTCGAGGCCGGGGAGCGGGTCAACAGGGTCAGCGCGGTGCCCACCTTCGTGGGCGACGAACACCTGCCCCGCTACCGCACCACCTCCGAAGCGGTGGCCTATCTGAAGGTGGCTGAGGGCTGTGACTACCGCTGCGCCTTCTGCATCATCCCCAGGCTGCGGGGCGACCAGCGCTCCCGAACGATCGACTCGATCGTGGCCGAAGCCCACCAGCTGGCTGCCCAGGGCGTCAAGGAGCTGATCCTGATCAGCCAGATCACCACCAACTACGGCCTGGATCTCTACGGCAAACCACGGCTGGACGACCTGCTGCGGGCCCTTGGGGAGGTGGAGATTCCCTGGATCCGGGTCCACTACGCCTATCCCACCGGCCTCACCGAGCCCTTGCTCGCCGCCTACCGGGACGTCCCCAACGTGCTGCCCTACCTGGACCTGCCCCTGCAGCACAGCCATCCTGAGGTGCTGCGGGCCATGAACCGTCCCTGGCAGACGGGGGTCAACGGCGACCTGCTGCAGCGGATCCGCGAGCAGCTGCCCGACGCCGTGCTGCGCACCACCTTCATCGTCGGATTTCCCGGGGAGACGGAGGAGCATTTCGAGCATCTGCTGGCCTTCGTGGCCGAGCAGCGCTTCGACCACGTGGGTGTGTTCACCTTCTCCCTCGAGGAGGGCACCGCCGCCGCCGACCTGCCGGATCCCGTGCCCGTCGAGGTCGCCAGCGAGCGGCGGGACCGGCTGATGGCCCTGCAGCAGCCGATCGCCGCCGCCCGCAACGGCGCCTGGGTGGGCCGGATCGTGGATGTGCTGATCGAGCAGGAGAACCCTTCCAGCGGCGAGATGCTGGGCCGCTGCGCCCGCTTCGCCCCTGAGGTGGACGGTGAGGTGCACGTCAGCCCCGGCGAGGGCGGACTCTGCGCCGCACCCGGGACGATGGTGCCGGTGCGGATCACCGCGGCCGACACCTACGACCTGCGCGGCGAGGTGGTGGGAGCCGGCGCGATGGTGCGTGAGGCCCAGGCCGCCACGCGGAGCCGGGCTTGAGCCCCGGCCGCCCAGACGGCTGGCTGCAACGGCACCAACGCCCCCTCTTCCTGCTCGCCTCCGGCCTGAGCACCTCCGGATCCTTCGCCGGGCTGACGGCCAAGGGCTGGATCCTGATGGCCGGCACCGGCAACCCGCTGCTGCTGGCCCTGCACTTCGCCGCCCTGGCCCTGCCCAGCCTTCTGGTCAGCGGCCGGGCGGGGGTGCTCACGGATCAGCTGGGCTGCGAAACCATGCTGATCCGTTCCCAATGGGGGCTGTTCGGCGGGGCGGCCCTGGGGGCCCTGGCCATTCCCCTGCTGCAGGGAACGGGGCAGGTGGTCCTGCTGCTGCTGAGCACGCTGGTGGTGGGCGTGTCCAGCTCCTTTGAGCTCACCGCCCGCAGCAAGTACTGCTCCCTGCTGGTGGAACGGCCGGAGCAGGTGGCGCCCTACCTGGCCAGCTTCTCGGTGGTGTTCAACGTCGGCAAGCTGGTGGGCCCTCCGCTGGGGGGCTGGCTCGTGGCCCTCTCCGGACCCGCCATGGCCCTGGCGATCGATGCGGCGTCCTACCTGCTGCCGATCGCCACCGTGATCTGGTTGCTGCGGCCCCACCGGGAACTGGAGCAGCGCAGCGCCGTGGGTGACGGGGCCAGCCTCGGCGCCGCCTGGCGGGACTGCGGCTCCACCCTGCGCCACGTGCTTCGCTTCACCACCGTGGCCTGCCTGGTGGGCTTCTTCCATCCGGGCCTGGCCCCCCTGATCGCCGCCGAAGTGATCGGGCCCTCGCCGCAGGCCCTCGGCCTGTTCACCAGTGTGCTGGCGGCCGGCAGCATCGCTGGCGGTGTGGTGCTGCAGCGCAACAGCCTGGCCCTGAGCGAACGCCCGGTGCTGCTGCTGGGGGGCTGCGCCGTGGTGGTGGCCCTGGCCCAGCTGGGGATGGCGGCGGCCTCCAGGGGCCCGCTGGCGCTGGCGATGGCCCTGTTGATCGGCGCCGGCACGGCCGGCCTGCTGGCCGGCTCGAGCCTGATCCTCCAGGTGGGGGCACCCATGGCCCTGCGCGGCCGCATGGCCGGTCTGGGGCAGATCGCCTTCCTGGGTGGCGGCGGGGTGAGTGGCCTGCTGGCCGCCGCCCTGGCGATGACCCTGGGACTGCAGGCCACGTTCGCCCTGCTCGGCGGTCTGGGGCTGGTGGTGGGGGTGCTGGAACTGGGCAGGAACGGAGCCCTGCGGCTCAGATCAGCCTGACGCCCTTGAGCACGACCGTGGCCAGGAAGGCGGCGGTGAGCCCGCCACCGACGAGCGCCAGATAAATCACCACACCCACGGCCGCTGCTGCGAGGAACGGGATCATTACAGCAGAGGATCCGCCCCCTCCCACCCCCATGGCCCGGGAGAAGGCGGTAGAACGACCTGACATTTCCCGAAACCTCCTAGGGTTGCGGCGCAGCGGAACCTGCTCAAGACACCCCTTCCACTGCCGCGCAATCGCCCACGGCCCTTCCACAACGCACCTGCAGCATGCGCACCCTCTTCATCTACCCCGAATTCCCGAAGACGTTCTGGAGCTACGAAAAGATCCTTGAGCTGGTGAACAGGAAGGTGCTGCTTCCGCCGCTGGGGATGGTCACCGTGGCAGCGCTGCTGCCCCAGACCTGGGAGATGAAGCTGGTGGATCGCAACGTCCGGGAGGTGACCGAAGCTGAGTGGAACTGGGCGGAGCTCGTGGTGATCTCCGGGATGATCGTCCAGAAGGCCGACATGGCCGCCCAGATCGCCAAGGCGAAGCAGCGGGGTCTGCCGGTGGCGGTGGGTGGCCCCTTCGCCAGCTCCACCCCCGACGCCCCTGAACTACAGCTGGCCGACTTCAAGGTGCTCGACGAGGGTGAAATCACCCTGCCGATGTTCATCGAGGCCATCGAGCGTGGCGACCGCCAGGGACGTTTCAGTGCCGATGGCGAAAAGCCGGACGTCACCGGCACCCCCATCCCCCGCTTTGATCTGCTCGAACTGGACGCCTACGACTCCATGTCGGTGCAGTTCTCGCGGGGCTGCCCGTTCCAGTGCGAGTTCTGCGACATCATCGTGCTGTACGGCCGCAAACCCCGCACGAAGGCCCCCGAGCAGCTTGTCGCCGAGCTCCAGTACCTCTACGACCTGGGCTGGCGGCGTTCCATCTTCCTGGTCGACGACAACTTCATCGGCAACAAGCGCAACGCCAAACTGCTGCTGCCCGAGATCAAGCGCTGGCAGATCGCCCACGGCTATCCCTTCAGCTTCGCCACCGAGGCCTCGGTGGATCTCGCCGCCGACGATGAAATGATGAAGATGATGGCGGAGGCCCGCTTCGACAGCGTCTTCCTCGGCATCGAGACGCCCGATGAGGCCAGCCTCGAAACGGCCGGCAAGCTGCAGAACACCCGCAGCTCGCTGGAGGAATCGGTCGACCGGATCACCGCCTACGGCATCCGGGTGATGGCGGGCTTCATCATCGGCTTCGACGGTGAAAAGCCGGGCGCCGGCGATCGGATCGTGGAATTCGTCAGTCGCACCGGCATCCCCGCCGCGATGATGGGCATGCTTCAGGCCCTGCCGAACACGGGTCTCTGGCATCGGCTGGAGAAAGAGGGCCGTCTGGTGCAGGAGAAGACCGACGCCAAGGGCGTCAACCAGACCAACCTGCTCAACTTCGTTCCCACCCGGCCGATCCGCCAGATCGCCAACGAGTACGTGGATGCCTTCTGCCGCCTCTACGAACCCAACGCCTACATCGACCGGGTCACGCACTACTACCTGAAGATGGGCCAGCCCCGCTGGCAGCAGTTCGTCCCGGCGGCGGCCTTCGGCAAGGCCAGTCTGCCCAGCTGGACGGATGTCCGCGCCCTGCTGATCGTGATCTGGCGTCAGGGCCTCAAGCGCGACACCCGCGGCCGCTTCTGGCGTTCCCTGCTCACCATCGCGCGCCGCAACCCCAACAACCTCGAGCAGTTCCTGGTGACCCTCGCCCACAACGAGCACTTCCAGGAGTACCGGGGCGTGGTGACCCGGGAAATCCAGGACCAGCTCGCTGCCCTGCCCCCGGAGCCGCCCGAAGGGTCCCGCGCCACCAGCCGCGAACTGCAGCCTGCCTAGCCCGGAGTACGTTTGATCTGCTGCCGAAGAGGCGCAGTGATGCGGCAATCACAGGTCACGAACACTGGGCTGACCAGGCTTTTTCTCCTGGCGATGATCGGAGGCGTGGGCCTGCTGGTGCTGGGGTTGAGTCGCTGGGACACGATCGGCCCCCAGTGGATGATCTGTCGCCATCGCGATGACCCCACGGGGCAGATCGATTTCAGGGTGGATGTGGGCAAGGGCGACGACCGTGTCCGCTTTGCCGACGGCCAGACCCTGCCAGTGAAAACCTCCCGTGATCAGATCACGTTTCTGGAGAAGGAGTCGAACAACTTCCACCTCTCCGACAATGACGGTGATGAGGTCGCGATGGGCCACGCCCCGACTCGGGAGCAGCTTCCCGGCATCGCGGCGCTGAAGCCCCCGACGGTGCGGCATCCGGACCAGCACCACGACGTGGAGCCCCACACCACGATCGACCGTCGGGCCCTGACCTGCCAGGAAAACGCCATGCAGAAAGGCGGCGGGCGCGGAGCCTTGATGATGGATGGCCGCTGCCGGATCGTGGCCTCCGCCTGAGCCCGTCTAGTCCTGCTCGTAGGGCAGGCCCTGCAGCAGGCAGAGCTCGGCCTTCTGCAGCTCCCGGCCCAGGTACAGGGCATGGTCGAGCCGCGACAGGGGATGGGGCCCCTCTCCCTCGGTGAGGGCGATGCCGAGCTCCTTGGCCGTGCGGCCCCGGTAGGTGGCCAGCGGCGGGCGCGGGTCGCTGCCCCGGCAGCTGATCACCTCGCCGGTGTCGGGGTCGGTGGCCAGACCCCGCTCATCGATGCCGTTGGCGTAGTGCTCGGCCACCAGCTCACCGGCAGCGGCATCCACTTTGATCAGGAAGTAGCCCGACGGGTCGAGGGCGATGAAACGCTGGGAGAGCGCTTCATCCAGGCTCAGGCGCGGGCACGGGTCGCGGTGCATGGGGGGGATCGTAGGCAGCGGTGAAGGGGAGCTCCGCGTTCATCGCCGCAATCGCCTGGTGCATCTCCTGGTTGGCGCCCGGCAGCCACTCCCGCAGGATGGCGTCGAAGCGGGGGTCATACCAGCGGTGCAGGCTGGCCCGGGGCTGGGCCACGAAGCCCCGGCGCCGCTTGTGGCTGCCGCCGGCCCCGGGATCGAAGCTCTCCAGGCCCCGCCCGATCGCCCAGGCGATCGGGGCGTAGTAGCAGACCTCGAAATGCAGGTTGTCGAGCTCGATGTCGCTGCCCCAGTAGCGGCCCCAGAGGCCGGTGGCATCGTGCACGCACAGCGACATCGCCAGGGGCTGCATCGGCTCGCCCCGATGGGCGCTGAACAGCACCAGGTGCTGGCGCAGGTCGGTGGCGGCCGCCTGGAAGAAGGACTCGGTGAGGTACTTGCTGCCCCAGGGCCCCCAGCGGCTGCAGTGCTGCTCATAGAACCCGTGCATCCGCTCCAGCAGCGGCGGCGGGATGTCCTCGCCCGCCAGGGGGGTGACCGTGAGCCCCGCCGCCGCCACCGAGCGGCGCTCGCGGCGGATGTTGCGCCGCTGGTTGGCATTGAAGCTGGCCAGATAGGCCTCGAAGTCGGCATGGCCCGGGTTGCGCCATTCGCTCTGCTGGTTGATCCACAACGCACAACCGGCCGCTTCCGCCAGGGGCTGCCAGGCGGGATCCACATAGAGGAAGTTGCAGCTGAGAATCCGCTGTCGCCGGCAGAAGCTGTCGATCTCGGCCAGCATCAACGCCGTCAGGGCGGCGGCGTCCTCGCCGGCGGCGACATGGAAGCGGTAGCCCTGCACCGGACTCACCGGGCTCATGCCGACGAGCTTGGGGTAGTAGCCCAGGCCCAGCTGGCCGGCCAGCTGGGCAAAGGACTGGTCG
>NZ_JAGQBG010000039.1 GCF_024345515.1 Cyanobium sp. N5-Cardenillas | reverse complement strand
GACGATCCAGCCCAAGCTGCTGAAGGATCTCAACCTCTCCAACGTCCACGAGGTTCCCAAGGTGGTCAAGGTCACCGTCAACCGGGGCCTCGGTGAAGCCGCCCAGAACGCCAAGGCCCTCGAGGCCTCGATCACCGAACTGGCGACCATCACCGGTCAGAAGGTGGTGGTGACCCGCGCCAAGAAGGCCATCGCCGGCTTCAAGATCCGCCAGGGCATGCCGATCGGCGTGGCCGTCACCCTGCGGGGCGAGCGGATGTATGCCTTCCTGGAGCGTCTCATCCACCTGGCGCTGCCACGCATCCGGGACTTCCGCGGCGTGAGCCCCAAGAGCTTCGACGGCCGGGGCAACTACACCCTGGGGATCCGGGAGCAGATCATCTTCCCCGAGATCTCCTTCGACAAGATCGATGCCATCCGGGGGATGGACGTCACGATCGTGACCAACGCCCGTAACGACGAAGAGGGCCGGGCCCTCCTCCGCGAAATGGGAATGCCGTTCCGCAATACCTGAGCCCCCTCCCGGACACGACCATGGCCAACCACGACCCGATCTCAGACATGCTCACTCGCCTTCGCAACGCGAGTGAAAAGCGCCACGAGCGCACCAGGATTCCCGCCTCGCGGCTTTCCCGCAGCATCGCCAATGTGCTGCAGCAGGAAGGCTTCATCGCCGCCATCGCCGAAGAAGGCGAGGGCGTGCAGCGCCAGTTGGTGCTTGAGCTGAAATACAGCGGCAAGCACCGCCAGCCCACCATCCGCTCCGTGCAGCGGGTGAGCAAGCCCGGCCTGCGCATCTACAAGAACACCCGCCAGCTGCCCAAGGTGCTGGGCGGCCTCGGCGTGGCGATCATCTCCACCTCCCGGGGTGTGATGAGCGACCGTGATGCCCGCAAGCAGGGCGTCGGCGGCGAAGTGCTCTGCTACGTCTACTGATCCCAGGAGTTGTTCCATGTCTCGTATCGGTAAAGCCCCGATCCCCATTCCCGACAAGGTCACCGTCAGCCTCGATGGCCTGGCGGTCACCGTGAAGGGTCCCAAGGGGGAACTCAGCCGCGTTCTCCCGGAGGGCGTCAGCGTCAGCCAGGACGGCGGCACCGTGGTGGTGAGCCCCACCAGTACCCACCGTCGCTCCCGTGAGCGGCACGGCCTCAGCCGCACCCTCGTCGCCAACATGGTGGAAGGGGTCAGCCAGGGCTTCACCCGCAAGCTCGAGATCGTCGGCGTCGGCTACCGCGCCCAGGTCCAGGGGCGCAAGCTCGTGGTCAGCGCCGGCTACAGCCACCCGGTGGAGATGGTTCCCCCCGAAGGGGTCACCTTCTCGGTCGAGAACAACACCTCGGTCTTCGTCTCCGGCCCCGACAAGGAGCTGGTGGGCAACGAGGCGGCCAAGATCCGCGGCATTCGTCCCCCCGAGCCCTACAAGGGCAAGGGCATCAAGTACGAAGGTGAGCGGATTCTGCGCAAGGCCGGCAAGACCGGCAAGAAATGAGGTCTGCTCGAGCGTCATCCGTCTGATCCCCCATGTCTACCCTCTCCCGCAAACAGCAGACCCAGAAGCGTCACCGCCGCCTGCGTCGTCTGCTCTCCGGCACCGCCGCCCGTCCCAGGCTGGCCGTGTTCCGCTCCAACAATCACATCTACGCCCAGGTCATCGACGACGACGCCCAGAGCACCCTCTGTGCCGCGTCCACCCTCGACAAGGACCTGCGCACCAGCGTCACGGCGGGCGCCACCTGTGACGCCTCCGTCGCGGTGGGCCAGCTCGTCGCCCAGCGCGCCCTCGCCAAGGGCATCCAGCAGGTGGTCTTCGATCGCGGCGGCAACCTGTACCACGGCAGGGTCAAGGCCCTTGCTGACGCCGCCCGGGAAGCGGGCCTTCAGTTCTGATCCCTGCTCTCACCATGACCGAAACCAACGACCAGATCCAGACCGGCGCCGTGCCTGCGGCCTCCGATGTCCCCGCCGCTGCTGAAGGCCAGCAGGAGCAGCGCCGGGGCGGCGGTGGCCGTGGCGATGCCAAGGGCGACCGCCGGGGCGGCGGCGGCGGCCGCGGCCGTGACAACCGTCGCGGCCAGGAACGTGACTCCGAATGGCAGGAGCGGGTGGTGCAGATCCGCCGCGTCTCCAAGACCGTCAAGGGCGGCAAGAAGATGAGCTTCCGGGCCATCGTCGTTGTCGGCAACGAGCGCGGCCAGGTCGGCGTCGGTGTCGGCAAGGCCGGCGATGTCATCGGCGCCGTCCGCAAGGGCGTGGCCGACGGCAAGAAGCATCTGGTGAAGGTGCCCCTCACCCGCACCAGCTCGATCCCCACCCTCAGCAACGGCCGCGACGGCGCCGCCAGCGTGCTGATCCGGCCGGCTGCGCCCGGTACCGGGGTGATCGCGGGGGGTTCGATCCGCACCGTGCTTGAACTGGCCGGCATCAAGAACGTGCTGGCGAAGCGGCTGGGCTCCAAGACCCCGCTCAACAACGCCCGCGCCGCCATGCAGGCCCTCGAAGGCCTGCGCACCCACAAGGAGACCGCCAAGGAGCGGGGCATCTCCCTCGAGCAGATTTACTCCTGAGGCCCGCCATGACGTCCTTCTCTCTCAACAACCTCCAGCCCCAGAAGGGGTCCCGCAAGCGCAAGCTGCGCAAGGGTCGCGGCATCGCCGCCGGCCAGGGTGCCAGCTGCGGCTTCGGCATGCGCGGCCAGAAGTCGCGCTCCGGCAGCCCCACCCGCCCCGGCTTCGAGGGTGGCCAGATGCCCCTCTACCGCCGGATCCCGAAGCTCAAGCACTTCCCGGTCATCAACCCCACCCACTACACCGTGATCAACGTGTCACGGCTGGGTGAGCTGAAGGCGGGCAGCACCGTCAGCCTCGACTCCCTCGAGCAGGCGGGCCTGGTCACCAGCCCCCGCTACCCGCTCAAGGTGCTCGGCAACGGCGAACTCAAGGTGAAACTGACGGTCCAGGCCGCCGCCTTCACCGCCTCGGCCCGCGCCAAGATCGAAGCCGCCGGCGGCACCTGCGAGATCATCGGCTGAGCCCGGGCCGTTGCCCTGCCTCCAGCCCGGAGCCGTCTGCCCGTAGCCTCGTGCTGCGGCAGGCGGCTCCGGTCGTATCGACCCGTTTCCCCCACTCCCGTCATCACCATGCTCCTCAGCAGGGGGCGCAATCCGAGCGCCGCTGAAATCCTCGTCCAGCTGGTCCAGTCGAAGGGCCTGCGGGATCGGGTGCTCACCACCCTGGGCCTGCTGCTGCTGGTGCGACTCGGCATCTACATCCCGGTGCCCGGCATCGACCGGGTCGCCTTCCAGGACTTCATTCGCCAGGGCGGCCAGCTGATCGGCTTCCTGGACATCTTCACCGGTGGCGGCCTGTCCACCCTGGGCGTGTTCGCCCTGGGCATCCTGCCCTTCATCAACGCCTCGATCATCATCCAGCTGATGACGGCGGCCCTGCCCCAGCTCGAGGAGCTGCAGAAGAACGAAGGCGAGGCCGGCCGCCGCAAGCTGGCCCAGATCACCCGTTACGTGGCCCTGGGCTGGGGCATCCTCCAGAGCATCGTCTTTGCCCTGATCCTGCGCCAGTACGCCCTGCCGGGCCTGCCGGACTGGCTGTTCGTCGTCCAGACGAGCCTGGCCCTGGTCACCGGTTCGATGGTGGTGATGTGGGTCAGCGAAGTGATCACCGAGCGGGGCATCGGCCAGGGGGCCTCCCTGGTGATCTTCATCAACATCGTGGCCACCCTGCCGAAAGCCCTCGGCTCCACCATCCAGCTGGCCCAGAGCGGCGACCGGGCCACGGTGGGCGGCATCGTCGTGCTGGTGCTCGTCTTCCTGGTGACGATCGTGGGGATCATCTTCCTGCAGGAGGGCAGCCGCCGCATCCCGATCGTGAGCGCCAAGCGCCAGGTGGGCGGCGCCAGCACCCTGGCCTCCCGCCAGAGCTACCTACCCCTCAAGCTCAACGCCGGCGGCGTGATGCCGATCATCTTCGCCTCGGCGGTGGTGTTCCTGCCGCTCACGATCGCCAACCTCACCAAGAGTCCCTGGCTGATCCGGGTGGCGGGCTACCTGAATCCCACCAGCAGCACCCCCTGGGTCTATGCCGTGGTCTACTTCGCCCTGATCTGCGGCTTCGCCTTCTTTTACGCCTCCCTCACCGTCAACCCGGTGGACATCGCCACCAACCTGAAGCGCTCCGGCGTGGCCATCCCCGGGGTGCGCCCCGGCTCCGCCACCGCCGACTACCTCTCTGGTGTGTCCAACCGGCTCACCCTGCTGGGGGGCCTGTTCCTGGGCGCCATCGCGATCATCCCCTCGGCCGTTGAGGGTGCCACCCAGGTGCGCACCTTCCAGGGCCTGGGGGCCACCTCCCTGCTGATCCTGGTGGGCGTGGCCATCGACACCGCCAAGCAGGTGCAGACCTACGTGATCTCCCAGCGTTACGAAGGACTGGTCAGGCAGTAGGCCCCTTTCCCCGTCTCCCCTCCCATGAAACAGCGACTCCTCTTCCTCGGCCCCCCCGGCGCCGGCAAGGGCACCCAGGCCGAACTCCTGGCCGAACGGCACCAGCTGCTGCATCTCTCCACCGGTGAACTGCTGCGCGCCGAGGTCAAAGCCGGCAGCGCCCTGGGCCAGGAGGCGGAAGCGGTGATGGCCCGCGGCGAGCTGGTCAGCGATGCCCTGGTGCTGGCGATCGTGCGCCACCGTCTGGAGGGGCACCAGGGGGGCTGGCTGCTGGATGGTTTTCCCCGCAACCTGGCCCAGGCCGAGGCCCTCGACGGCCTGCTGGCCGAGCTCGACCAGCGCATCGAACGGGTGCTGCTGCTGGAGCTGGAGGACGGGGTGCTGATCCAGCGCCTGCTCTCCCGCGGCCGGGCCGACGACAACGAAGCGGTGATCCGCAACCGCCTGGTGGTGTACCAGGAGCAGACGGCCCCCCTGATCGACCACTACCGCCAGCTGGGCCTGCTCCGCAGCGTGGAGGCCTCCGGCACGGTGGCGGAGATCGGGGAGAGGATCGTAGCCAGCCTTGTTGACTGATGTGATAAGGTAGCTGTTTGCAAATTCGGAGAGCACAACGCCCATGAAGGTGCGTGCCTCAGTCAAGAAGATGTGCGACAAATGCCGGGTGATCCGTCGCCACGGCCGGGTCATGGTGATCTGCACCAACCCGAAGCACAAGCAGCGTCAGGGTTGACCCCCCACGCTTCCACGGCGGCCGCCTTCGGCCGCCACCCCCATTGCCCTCTGATCGTTTCCTGACGTGGCTCGGATCGCCGGTGTCGATATCCCTCGTGACAAGAGGGTTGAGATCTCACTCACTTACGTGTACGGGATCGGGCTCACCAGGGCCCGCAAGATTCTCGCCAAATCGGGGGTCAGCCCCGACATCCGGGTGAAGGACCTCAGCGATGGCGACGTGCAGAAACTGCGCGGCGCCGCCGACTCCTTCGTGCTCGAGGGCGACCTGCGCCGCGAAGAGGGCATGGCCCTCAAGCGCCTGCAGGACATCGGCTGCCTGCGGGGTCGCCGCCATCGCATGGGCCTGCCCGTGCGCGGCCAGCGCACCCGCACCAATGCCCGCACCCGCCGCGGCGCCCGCAAGACCGTGGCCGGCAAGAAGAAGTGAGGTCCGGGCCTCCCGGCCCGTTCCCCCTTCCCCGCCTGCCCCATCCCCCGGCCCCTGGCCCCTCGCGGCAGCCATCGGGCCCCGGTCCCGCCGCCCTCCTCTCCCGGAGGTCGTCACCGGGACTTCCCCCCAGTCCTCCGATCACCTCCCTGCTCCCGCAGGGTCACCGCCATGGCCAAACCAGCCAAGAAGACAGGCCCCAAGAAGGCCAAACGCAATGTCCCCAACGGGGTTGCGCACATCCAGAGCACCTTCAACAACACGATCGTCTCCATCACCGACACCGCCGGTGAAGTGGTGAGTTGGTCGTCGGCCGGCGCCAGCGGCTTCAAGGGAGCCCGCAAGGGCACCCCCTTCGCCGCACAGACCGCCGCCGAAGCGGCCGCCCGCCGGGCCCTCGAGCAGGGCATGCGTCAGATCGAAGTGCTGGTGCGCGGCCCCGGCTCCGGCCGTGAAACCGCCATCCGGGCCCTGCAGGTGGCCGGTCTCGAGATCACCCTGATCCGCGACGTCACCCCCCTGCCCCACAACGGTTGCCGCCGGGCCAAGCGCCGCCGGGTCTGAGCCGTCCGGACTTCTCCGGCCTCCCACCCGACTCCCCCGGGCCGCTGCCGCGGCCACCTTTCCTTTCTCACCTCCTCAGACCGTGTTGCACTACCAGATCGATCGGGTCGAGCACCAGGTCGCCGACGACCGTTCCCAGACGGGCGTCTTCCTGATCGGCCCCCTGGATCGGGGCCAGGCGACCACCCTCGGCAACGCCCTGCGGCGTGTGCTGATCGGGGGTCTCGAAGGAAGCGCCATCACGGCGGTGCGTCTTTCCGGGGTCAACCACGAGTACGCCACGGTGCCCGGTGTGCGCGAGGACGTCCTCGACATCCTGCTCAACTGCAAGTCGGTTCCCGTCAACAGCCGCAGCCGTGATCTCGAGATCGGCCGCCTGATGGTCAACGGCCCGGCCCGGGTCACCGCTTCGGATCTGCAGTTCTCCCCCCAGGTGCAGGTCATCGACGGCGATCGGGAGATCGCCACCGTGGCCGAGGGCCACAGCCTGGAGATGGAGGTCCACGTGGAACGCGGCATCGGCTACCGGCCGGTGGATCGTCACAACGAGGACACCGCCTCCATCGACCTGCTCCAGATCGATGCGGTCTTCATGCCCGTCCGCCGGGTCAACTACACCGTCGATGAAACCGCGGTCGGCGAAGGCGGCTCGGCCCACGAGCGCCTGCGCATCGAGATCGAGACCAACGGCAGCGTCACCCCCGACGACGCCATGGCCCAGGCGGCCAACCAGCTGATGGAGCTGTTCCAGCCCCTGGCCACCCTCACCATGACCGAGGAGCCCGGCCTGGAACCTGAGCCTTCGGCCGAGGCCCAGATCCCCCTGGAGGAACTGAACCTCTCCGTCCGCGCCTACAACTGCCTGAAGCGGGCCCAGGTCAATTCCGTCTCCGACCTCATGGGCTTCAGCTACGAAGACCTCCTGGAGATCAAGAACTTCGGATCCAAGTCCGCCGACGAGGTGATCGAAGCCCTCGAGAGGATCGGCATCTCCCTGCCCCAGAGCCGCACCAGCGGCTGAACGGCGGCTTCCCCATCTCCATATTGCCACCCGCCCCGTCCCCACCATGCGACACCAGTGCCGAGTCCCCCTACTGGGACGCCCCGCCGACCAACGCAAGGCCATGCTGCGTGGTCTGACCACCCAGCTCATCCGTGAAGGCCGCGTCACCACCACCAAGGCCCGGGCCAAGGCCCTGCGAGATGAAGCCGAGCGCATGATCACCCTGGCCAAGGACGGCACCCTCGCCGCCCGTCGCCGCGCCATCGGCTACATCTACGACAAACAGCTCGTCCACGCCCTGTTCGACAAGGCCCAGGACCGCTACGGCGATCGCCAAGGTGGCTACACCCGCATCATCCGTACGGTGCGCCGCCGGGGCGACAACGCCGAGATGGCGATCATCGAGCTGGTCTGAAAAGGATTGCCCTCTCGCTGCAGTACGAGGGCTCCTCGTTCCACGGCTGGCAGCGTCAGGCCCGCCACAGCAGCGTTCAGGAAACCCTGGAAGGGGCGATCGCTGCGCTCGACCCGCACCGCCCCACCCAGGCGGTGGCCGCGGGCCGCACCGACAGCGGCGTCCATGCCGCGGCCCAGGTGGTCCATTTCGATGCCACTGGCCCCATTCCCGTGTCCCGCTGGGCGAAGGCCCTCAACGGCCGTCTGCCGCCCACGATTCGGGTGAGGGCCGCCGCCGAGGTGGCGGCCGACTGGCACGCCTGCTTCAGCGCCACCTACCGGCGCTACCGCTACACGATCTTCAACGGCCGCACCCCCAACCTCTTCCTCGCCCCCTGGAGCTGGCACCGCTACCAGCGGCGCCTCGACGAGGCCCGCATGGCCGGCTGTCTGGAAGCTCTGCTGGGGGAACACGACTTCTCCGCCTTCCAACGGGCCGGCAGCCGCCGCGCCCATGCCCGCACGACCGTTCAGGACGTGCACATCGATCGCCAGGGGGATCTGCTCGTCACCGAGGTGCAGGCCAGCGGCTTTCTTTACGGCATGGTGCGCCTGCTGATGGGCCAGCTGGTGGCCGTGGGGGAGGGCCGCCTTGAGACCGAAGCGTTTCTGCACCGCTGGCGCAGCGGCGCCCGCCAGGCGGTGAAGGAGGCCGCGCCGCCCCAGGGCCTCTGCCTGCTTCGCGTGGGCTACCCCCAGGAGATCTTCCCTGGGTCCGCCTGGTATGATTGTCAACCGCGATTTCTGTTGGAGTCGCGCGATCCTCCCGCCGATCCGTTCATCGGCGATCCGATCGGTTGAGCGGTTCTGCAGGGTGGCCCCGTCCGGTGGCCCCAGGCGGAAGGCGTCTCGCCGAAATCGCCGGATCCGGCGACACGGTAGGGTCGAATCTCCCTGTCCCGACCCATCCGGCTGCGATGGGCTCACCCCCAACCGGCCCGCCGGCGCGATGAACAAGACAACCCCACCCTCCATCGATTCGCTTGAGCGCCAGTGGTACCTGGTCGACGCAGCGGACCAGACCCTCGGCCGTCTCGCCAGCGAAGTGGCCCAGGTGCTTCGCGGCAAGAACAAGCCCACCTTCACGCCTCACCTCGACACCGGTGATTTCGTGGTGGTCATCAACGCCGACAAGGTGCGCGTCAGCGGCAACAAGGCCACCCAGAAGATCTACCGGCGCCATTCCGGCCGTCCCGGCGGCATGAAGACCGAAACCTTCGAGCACCTCCAGGCGCGTCTGCCGGAGCGCATCATCGAAAAGGCGATCAAGGGCATGCTTCCCCACAACGCCCTGGGCCGCCAGCTGTTCCGCAAGCTCAAGGTCTACAAGGGCGCCGAGCATCCCCACGCCGCCCAGCAGCCCCAGCCCCTCGCCCTCGATCCCGCCGCCGCCGCCCAATGACCAGCACCTCCAACCGCGTCGTCTACTGGGGCACCGGCCGTCGCAAGACCGCCGTGGCCCGTGTGCGGGTGGTCCCCGGCAGTGGCAGCGTCACCATCAATGGCCGCCCCGGCGACAACTACCTCAACTACAACCCCGTCTACCTGGCGGCGGTGAAGGCCCCCCTGCAGACCCTCGGCCTGGAAGCCCAGTACGACCTGCTGGTCAACGTGCGCGGCGGTGGCCTCACCGGCCAGGCCGATGCCATCAAGCAGGGAGCGGCCCGCGCCCTCTGCGATCTCTCCCCCGACAACCGCAAGCCCCTCAAGATCGAAGGCCACCTGAGCCGCGATCCCCGGGCCAAGGAGCGTCGCAAGTACGGCCTCAAGAAAGCCCGCAAGGCTCCCCAGTTCTCCAAGCGCTGATTTCCGTCATGCCGAAAGCCGACATCCATCCCACCTGGTATCCGGACGCCAAGGTGATCTGCAACGGGGAGGTGGTCATGACCACCGGCTCCACCCATCCCGAGCTCACGGTCGACGTGTGGAGCGGCAACCACCCCTTCTACACGGGCACCCAGAAGATCCTCGACACCGAAGGCCGGGTGGACCGCTTCATGCGCAAGTACGGCATGGGCAGCACCGATTCCGCCTCGGGTGCCAAGAAGGCCGCCAAGCCGGCCGAGGCTCCTGCCGCCGTCGAAGCCGAGCCCGCGGCGGCCACCGAAGCCTGAATCCTTCAGCCTGAGATCCTCAGACTCACGCCGGCCACCCGAATCGGACAGCTGATTCGGCCCGGTCTTTCCCCGGCCGGGTGCCTCCAGCACCCGGCTTTTTCCGTTTCGGGTGCCGCCCATGGATTCTGAGCTGCTGCAATCCCGGCTGGACACCGCCTGCCGCACCTTCCAGACCCTGGAACGCCAGCTGGCCGACCCGGCGGTGGCCTCCGATCCGGCCCGCCTGCAGGCGATCGCCCGGGAGCGGGCGCGACTGGAGCCCCTGGTCACCGATTACCAGCGTCTGCGCAAGCTGGAGCAGGAACGGGAGGAGGCCCGCTCCCTGCTGAAGGCCCACCGGGATGATCCCGCCGCCGAGGAACTGGTGGCCCTGGCGGCCGAGGAGCTGGTCAGCCTTGAGGGCCTGATTGCCGCCCTGAACACCCGGCTGACCCTCAGCCTGCTGCCCTCGGATCCCCGCGACGAGCGCAGCGTCATGCTGGAGATCCGCGCCGGGGCCGGCGGTGATGAGGCCAGCCTCTGGGCGGGCGACCTGGCCCGCATGTACGAGCGCTATGCCCAGAACCAGGGCTGGCAGGTGCAGCCCGTCAGCGCTTCGGAGGCCGACCTGGGCGGCTACAAGGAACTGATCCTCGCCATCCGCGGCGACGGCGTCTACAGCCAGCTGAAGTTCGAGGCGGGTGTGCACCGCGTGCAGCGGGTGCCGGCCACCGAATCCCAGGGCCGGGTGCACACCTCCACCGCCACCGTGGCGGTGATGCCGGAGGCCGATCCGGTGGAAGTGCAGATCGATCCGGGGGATCTGGACATCAGCACGGCCCGCTCCGGCGGCGCCGGCGGCCAGAACGTCAACAAGGTGGAAACGGCCGTCGACCTGCTGCACAAACCCACCGGCATCCGGGTGTTCTGCACCCAGGAGCGCTCCCAGATGCAGAACCGGGAGCGGGCGATGGAGATCCTGCGGGCCAAGCTCTACGAGCGCCAGCTGGCGGAGGCGAACGCCGAGGAGCGCTCCGTGCGCCGTGCCCAGGTGGGCAGTGGCGACCGCAGCGAGAAGATCCGCACCTACAACGCCAAGGACAACCGGGTGACCGACCATCGGCTGGGACGCAACTTCTCCCTCGAGCCCGTCCTGGCGGGCCAGATCGAGGACCTGATCGGCGCCTGCATCGCCGAGGAGCAGCGCCAGGGTCTTGAGGCGCTCGCCCTCGAGGCCGCCGGCACCGGTGGATGAAGGGGTGGGTCCGTTGACGCCGCGGGGCGGTTCAGGCGCCGATGACGTACTTGGCCCACTCCTGATGCTGGCCGGAGCGGATGCGCCGGTTGGCCTCGAAGCTCAGGCTGCCCAGGGGCCGGCGGGGCTCCCGGGCCAGGGGCATGCCCGCCTCCCGGGGGGTGCGGTTGCCCTTGCGCACGTTGCAGGGCAGGCAGGCGGTGGTGACGTTCTCCCAGACGTCGGTGCCGCCCCGGCTGCGGGGCACCACGTGGTCGATCGAGAGCTGCTCGCCGCTGAAGCCGCAGTACTGGCAGGCGTGGCCGTCGCGGTGGAAGACGTTGCGGCGCGTGAGAGGAAGCGGCTTGTAGGGCACCCGCACGAACTGGCGCAACCGGATCACCGTGGGCAGGAAATGGTCCGGGCGAACCGACTTTTCAGGGTCGTGCTCCAACCCTTCCGCCTTCCCCTTGAGCAGCATCACCATGGCCCGGCGCCAGGTGGTGATGTTCAGCGGTTCGTAGGACGCATTCAGAACGAGTACGTGGCCCATTCCAGTCCGCTGGATACGCGGCATGCTAACGGGATTCCCATGATTTCCATGGTCCACCCCCTGCACCGGCGTCCATGACCAGCGCCTCGCTCGCCCCCACCAGCGCGACGGAGGACACCCAGCCGTCGCGGCAGCGGGCCTGGGTGGAGGTGAACACGGCGGCCATCCAGGCCAATGTGCGCACCCTGCAGCGCCACATCGGACCGGCCACCCAGCTGATGGCCGTGGTCAAGGCCGACGCCTACGGCCACGGCGCCCTGCCGGTGGCCCGGGCCGCCCTGGAGGCGGGGGCGGCCTGTTTCGGCGTCGCCACCCTGGCCGAAGGGGTGCAGCTGCGTCGCGCCGGCATCTCCGCTCCGGTTCTGGTGCTGGGCAACCTCACCCAGCCCGAGGAGCTGCGCAGCTGTCTGCGCTGGCAGCTGATGCCGACACTCAGCAGCATGCGGGAGGCCCTGCTCTGCCAGAACCTGGCCAGCGGCAGCGGTCGCACCATGGCCGTCCAGCTGAAGCTGGACACCGGCATGGCCCGGCTCGGCGCCGACTGGCAGGAGGGCCCCAGGCTGGTGGCGGCCCTGCGGGGCATGGAGGCCCTCGAGCTGGCGGGGATCTATTCCCACCTGGCCTGCGCCGATGCCGCACCGGAGGAGGACGACGGACTCAGCGACCTCCAGCAACGGCGATTCGAAACCGTCCTCGCCAGCCTGGCCGAACAGGGGCTTCCGGCCGGCTGCCGGCACCTCGCCAACTCCGCCGGCACCCTGCGGGGACACCGGCAGCACTACGACCTGGTGCGGGTGGGCCTGGCCCTCTACGGCCAGCCGCCCGCGCCCCACCTGGCCGGTGTGGTGTCCCTGCGGCCGGCCCTGCAGATCCACGCCCGCGTCACCCTGCTGCGCCAGGTGGGGGCGGGGGTCGGCGTCAGCTACGGCCACCGCTTCCGCACCAGTCGGCCCAGCCGCCTGGCGGTGGTCTCGATCGGCTATGCCGACGGGGTGCCCCGCCAGCTCTCCAACCGCATGGACGTGCTCTTCGACGGCCGGCGCCTGCCCCAGGTGGGCGCCATCACCATGGATCAGCTGGTGATCGACGCCACCGAGGCCCCCCGGATCGAGGTGGGCAGCATGGTCACCCTGCTGGGCGAACAGGGGCAAAACAGCATCAGCCCCCTCGACTGGAGCGAGCGCTGCGGCACGATCCCCTGGGAGATCCTCTGCGGCTTCAAGCACCGGCTGCCGCGCCTGGCCGTGCCTCCGGAGCCCGAGACGGCGTCCGAGCCCTGATAAGCTCGCTGAGCCACTGGAGAGGTGGCTGAGTGGTTGAAAGCGGCTCCCTGCTAAGGAGTTACAGAGGGCAACTTCTGTCGAGGGTTCGAATCCCTCCCTCTCCGTTTCCGGCCCGTCCATGGGCCATCCCGCCAGGTCCGCTCAGAGCCTGGCGACGCCGCTCCGGCCCAGATAGGCCGCGAACACGAAGCACAGGCCGGCGTTGATCTGGCCCTGGTGGGCCAGGGTCCAGCGGCAGAGCTGCCCGAGCCGGGCCCGCCCCCAGGCTCCCGCGAGCAACAGCACCACCGGGGGCAGCAGCGAGGGCGCCAGGGTGATCAGGCTCACCAGCAGCACCATGGCGGCCAGGGGGCCTGCCGCCAGGCCGGAGCGGGCCAGGTCCTGCAGCGCCGGCAGGTAGAGCACCAGGGAGGTGAGGTTGCCCGCCATCAGGGCCACCCCCATGGCAAAGGCCCGAGTCAGGGAGGCCCCGGCGGGGGCCGGGGACGCCGTACCGCCGTCGCGGTGCAGCGACCGGAAACCGATGGCGAGCAGCACGGCCGCCAGCACCAGATGGACACCGGCGGACACCGGGTCGGCGCCGGCGGCGGGCCGGTCCGGCAGGGATCCCCCCGAGCCCAGTCCCACCGCCGCCCAGCCCGCCACCACCACGGCGTTGCCGGCGGCATAGGCCCAGCTCTGCCTCACGCCGGATCCCGGGGTGGTGAGGGTGCGCAACTGTCCCACCAGCAGCAACGGGCTCACCGCCGCCCCGAGGGCGAGCGGCAGCACGTCAAACGGAGGGGCAGACAAGGGGCCGGAGCTCGGGAGGCGATCGTAGGCAGGCTCAGGCGCCCAGCAGGGCGGCGGCGATGGCCGGCAGCAGGGTGGCATCGGCGGCCCGGGCCCGTCCCTCGCTGAACACCACCAGCAGCATCGGCGCCTGGCCGTCCACCTCCACATAGGCGGCGTCATGGCGCGCCTGGCTCATCCAGCCGGCCTTGCTCCACAGCCGGGCCCCTTCGGGCAGGCCGGCGCCGAGGAAGCCGTCCACCTGGTTCTCGGGATCGGCGGCCCTGGCCTGGGGATCCAGCGAGCGTCCCAGCAGGGCCATCATGCGGCGACAGGCCGGCGGGGACACCGCCGCGCCGGCCATCACCCCATGCAGCAGACGGGCCGTGAAATCCGTGCTCAGGCGGTTGCGGTTCTCCAGCTGGGGACCATAGAAGTCCCTCTCGCGGCCATAGGGCCCCTCCGCCCAGGTCTTCTGGCAGGCGTTCACCCCCGCCACCTCGCTCCAGCCAAGGCGGCCCAGCCAGTCGTTGACCACCTGGCGCTGGCGGCACCAGGCCTCCGCCCGCCCGGCGGGCAGGGACGGGCCGCTGGTGGTGCCGCTGAGCAGATCCACCACCAGGCTGGTGGCGTCGTTAGCGGAGTCGCGCACCATGTCGGCCAGGGCTCGGCGCAGTTCCGGCCCCTCCTCGATCAGCTGGCGCTGCAGCCAGGCTTCGGCGGCCACCAGATACACCAGCTTCACCACACTGGCGGGATAGCGCGGTCTCTCCCCCTCCCAGCTGGCACCGGTCACGGGCTGGCCCCAGAAGGCCTCCTGGCCCAGGCCCTCGGCGGCGCCCACCAGGGAAGCCCCGTAGCGGAGCCAGGTGATCGAGAGCTGCTCCCCCAGCCCCGGGCGCCCGTCCTCCTCCAGTTGGCCGATGAGCTGGCGCAGGGTCTGGCCCATGGCCTGATCCGGGCTGTAGAACGCCATCAGCGGCGGCACCTTGCGATGGCGACCTTAGGCACCCTGCCGGCGCCTGGCCGTACCTGGACCCTGACCCGGCCGTTGCCGGCCTACAGCCGGTCCCGGGGCCCGGGCCTAGCCACCGAGATCCAGGCGGGCCGGCACCTGAAGGTGCTCCACAACGCCGAAACCCGCCTGCGGGTGCGGCTGCACGGGGACGGCTACCCCTGCTGGGTGGAGGCGCTTGGCCTCGAGAGCCACGGGCACCCCGCCCCGCCGCCGCCGCTGCCCCGCCTCGATCGCGACAGGATCGCCGCCCGCCTGGGGACGGTGCTCGCCTTCGCCGAGGCCGCCCGTCACCAACCCAACCGCTACCTCTGGGGGGGGACCCTGGGGCCCGATTTCGACTGCTCGGGGCTGGTGCAGAGCGCCTTCGCCCAGGCCGGCATCTGGCTGCCTCGCGATGCCTACCTGCAGGAGCGCTTCTGCCGCCCGGTGGCGGTGGCCAGCGGCGTCACCAGCCTGCTCCTGCCGGGGGATCTTCTCTTCTTCGGCACCCCGCGGCGCTGCACCCACGTGGCCCTGCACCTGGGCGGCGGCCGCTATCTGCACAGCTCCGGACGCGAGCACGGCCGTGACGGCATCGGCATCGACGACCTGAACCCCCGCAACCGGGATCCGGTGGCCTGCCACTACCGGGTCGAACTGCGGGGCGCGGGGCGGGTGATGCACAGCCACGACGGGAGCCCGCTGCCACCTTGAGCTAAATTCCACTTCGGAAATCCGAGACGGACTTGGTGGCGTCATCCCTGGCCCACAGTCCCGAACTTTCGGTTGTTGTCCCGATGTACAACGAGGAAGCAAGCCTTCCCCTCCTCGTTGAGAAGTTGCTGGCGGCGCTGCGGCCCCTGGGGCGATCGTTTGAACTCGTTCTGGTCGACGACGGCTCGAAGGACGGCACCCCTGCGGTCCTGCGCGATCTGGCCAACCGGGTGCCGGAACTGGTGGCCGTGCTGCTGCGGCGCAACTACGGGCAGACAGCCGCCATGGCCGCCGGTTTCGATGCCAGCGGTGGTGAGGTGATCATCACCCTCGACGGAGATCTCCAGAACGATCCCGCCGACATCCCCCTGCTCCTGACCCGCCTGGAGCAGGACAACCTCGACCTGGTGAGCGGCTGGCGGCACCAGCGCCAGGACGGGGCCATCAACCGTCTGTTGCCGTCCCTTGTGGCCAACCGCCTGATCGCCAGGGTCACCGGGGTGCGTCTGCACGACTACGGCTGTTCCCTGAAGGCCTACCGCCGGGAGGTGGTCAGCGACATGAACCTCTACGGGGAGCTGCACCGTTTCCTGCCCGCCCTGGCCTTCATCGAAGGGGCCCGCATCGGCGAGGTGAGGGTGTCCCACCAGGCTCGCCTCTATGGCCGCAGCAACTACGGCATCGACCGCACCTTCCGGGTGCTGATGGACCTGCTGACCGTTTGGTTCATGAAGCGGTTCCTGACCCGGCCGATGCATGTGTTCGGCTTCGCCGGGCTGTTGAGCCTGATGGCGGGCCTGGCCATCGCCCTCTGGCTGGCGGGCGAGAAGCTGCTGCTGGGCACCGACATCGGCAACCGTCCCCTGCTGCAGATGGCGGTCCTGGCGATCCTCAGCGGGGTGCAGCTGTTCAGTTTCGGGTTGCTGGCGGAACTGCAGATGCGCACCTACCACGAAAGCCAGGGACGGCCGATCTACCGGGTGCGGGCCACCCTGCGCGGCGGCGGCTGAACTTTTATGTCACCCCCGCGCCCCTGAGAAGCCAGGCAGGAAGGGGTCCTTACAGTACCCGCGGTTCCTATTGGCCCAAGCCATGACTGGTGAATTTGCCGTTGCCTGGATGCCGTCGGTGATGGTTCCCCTGGTGGGAATCCTCGGCGCAGCGGTGGCCATGGCCCTGCTGTTCAACGTGATCGAGGCGACCGACTGACGACCGGCCTAGGCCCCAGCGTCATTCGCCTCCCCTTCCGACGACCCCCCGATCCGCCCCCCATGACCGTGACCCCCGTCGCCGACCCAACCGTCGGCAATCTGGCCACCCCCGTTAACAGCAGCTATTTCACCAAGGCCTTTCTGAACGCCCTGCCGGCGTATCGGCCCTCCCTCTCCCCCAACCGTCGCGGTCTTGAGGTGGGCATGGCCCATGGCTACTTCCTCTACGGCCCCTTCGCCTACACCGGCCCCCTGCGTGCCACCGAGTTCGCCAGCACCGCCGGCCTGCTCGCCGCCATCGGTCTGGTGTCGATCCTGACCATCTGTCTGTCGATCTACGGCACCGCCGGCAGCGGCCCCAACGTCCAGCCCGCCGACGCCACCATCGACAACCCTCCCGCCGACCTGTTCACCAAAGCTGGCTGGGCGGAATTCGCCAGCGGCTTCTGGCTGGGTGGCTGCGGTGGTGCCGCCTTCGCCTGGTTCCTGTGCAGCACCGCCATCCAATCGCCGCTGGCCAACATCGCCGGTGGTGTCTGGAGCGTCGGCTGAATCGATCCGCCCGGACCGAAGCCACTCCTTCCACGAATTGGCGTCAAAGACCCTGCT
>NZ_JAGQBG010000038.1 GCF_024345515.1 Cyanobium sp. N5-Cardenillas | reverse complement strand
GGGGGGCAGGGTCACGGTCGGATCGGCAGGGGCGGGCTGGGGGAGGGGGGTGGCGCCGGGGCCGAAGCCGTCTCGAGGTCGGCCCACCAGCTCGGCCAGGACATCAGTTCGGCGCCCCGCGCCCAGGCCACCCCCAGCCCCAGCACCAGGCTGAGCACCAGGGCCAGGGCCAGCAGCAGCAGGGCGAACCATTCACCGCCCGACAGGGCCCGGCGCACCGACACCGGCCGGACGACGGCCACGGACGGGGGGCGCTGCACCGGGGTCGGCAGGGCGCTCTGCAGCAGGGCGGCGTCATAGAGCCGGCGGGCGGCCGGATCACTCAGCACGGCATAGGCCTGGCGCAGCTGCCGGAAGGCCACCTCAGCCTCGCCGGCCGGCAGGGCGGTGGTGTCGGGGTGGTAGCGCTTGCTCAGGCCCCTGAACGCCTGCCGCAGCTCCTGATCGGTGGCGGTGGGCTGCAGCTGCAGCACCTGGTAGTGGGTGGGGGGCTTGGCTGTGGCGGACATGGTCCCTGCGGCGGCGATGGCAGCCTGCCCGGCGTGAGGGATCCTAGGGAGAAGCACCACTGCCGTAGCGGATGGCCGCCAGCCCCGACCCCAGCGCCCCTCCCGATGCCGGCCTCTGGCAGGCGCTCGGCTGGACCCCCACCGACGACCAGCTGGCGGCGCTGGTGGCCCTGCAGGAGCAGTTGCGGCTGTGGAACGGCCGGGTCAACCTCACCCGGCTGGTGGAGGGCGACGATTTCTGGATCGCCCAGGTGTTCGACAGCCTCTGGCCCTGGGTGCCCCTGCTGAACGCCCCCGGCGGCGTCCCCGACGGCCTGGAGCTGATCGACGTGGGCACCGGCGGCGGTTTCCCCGGCCTGGCCCTGGCGATCGCCCTGCCCACGGCCCGGATCACCCTGGTGGATTCGGTGGGCCGCAAGCTGGAGGCGGTGCGGGCCATGGCTCGCAGTCTGGGGCTGGACGAGGGCAGGCTGCGGCTGCGCTGCGAACGGGTCGAGCGCACCGGCCGCGCCCGGGACTGCCGGGGACGCTTCGATCGCGCCATGGCCCGCGCCGTGGCCAGCGCGCCGGTGGTGGCCGAGTACCTGGTGCCCCTGCTGAAGCCCGACGGCCTGGCCCTGCTCTACCGGGGCCAGTGGGGGGCCGACGACCAGCGGGATCTGGAGGCGGCCGTGGGGGTGCTGCGGGCGTCGGTGGATCCGGTACAGCGCCGCGACCTGCCGGCGGGCCGGGGCGTGCGGCACGGCCTCTGGCTGCGGCCGGCCGGCCCCTGTCCGGCCGCCTACCCCCGCGCCGTGGGGGTACCGCAGAAAACACCGATCGCGCCGGGCGCCAGCACGCCGGGGGCCTAGGCCGCCTGCAGCCGTTTGACGGCCTCGCCCCCCAGCCTCCGCCGCAGACGCCGCAGCAGGCCTGGGATCTCGGCGGCCCAGGGGCTGGCCTGCAGCACCGCCAGCAGCTCGGCCTCGCTGACGCTGCTGTCGAGGGCGTCGGCGTTCTCCCCCGGAAACCAGTGGCTGCCCTGGCCCAGCAGGCCGTAGCGGGCGCGGCCGTAGGCCTCCAGATCCCAGGCCTCCAGCAGGTTGTGCAGCCAGAGCAGCACCGGCAGGTTGATCCGGCCGGGGGTGTCCTCCCAGGCCGGCAGGCCCCGGTCCCAGCTGGCCAGCCAGTCGTCGCCGAGGGCCCGGCGGCGGGCCTTCTGGAGGCGCTCCAGAATCGGCGGCAGCAGCTCCCCGGCCCTGGGCAGCAGCGCCACCGCCTCCAGGTGCAGGTCCAGGTCCTGCGGGGAGGCGGCGCCGACGCTGATGGTGTGGATGCCGGGGGCCGACAGGCAGAACAGGTCGTTGAAGACGATCGGATGCAGCGGCGCGCAGAGCTCGCCCAGACGCTGGGAGGGGCTGTGCAGGTGGCCCCCCTTGTCGGTGGGGCTGATCACGAACACCCCCATGTCATGGGCGGTGGCGGCCTCGATCGCCGCCCGGTTGTCCTGGCGGATGAAGTACCAGTGCAGGTTGATGTAGTCGAACTGGTCGCTGGCGATCGCCTCCAGGATCAGGGGCAGCGGCGCATGGGTGGAGAAGCCCACGTGGCCGATCCGGCCCGCCTCCTGCCAGCGGCGCGCCACCTCCCGGCAACCGCCGGGCCGCAGGGTCTGATCGAGCAGCTCCGGGGTGTTGAGGCCATGGATGGCCAGCAGATCGACCCGGCCCCCCTCTCCGGTCAGGCCCAGCCGCTCGAAGCTGGTGCGCAGGTCGGCCTCAAAGGCAGCCGGGTCGGCGCTGGGGGGGACCTTGGTCTGCAGGAGGCGCCGGGGATCCGGCAGCCGGGGCAGCAGCCAGCCCAGCTGCCGCTCCGAGGTGCCGTAGTGGCGGGCGGTTTCGATGTGGTGCAGGCCCGCTGCGATGGCGGCCCGGAGGGTGGCCTCCAGCCGGTCCTGGCTCTCGGCCACCACCGCCTCGGGCGGCAGGTCGCTCCAGCTCTGCTGAAAGCGCATGCCGCCCAGAGAAAGCACCGGCATGGCCAGGCCCGTGCGGCCGAAACGCCGGCTGGGGATGGTCATGGCGCTGGCGGGACGGAGCGGGGCAGGGTTCGGCGGCGCCGGCCCTGGGAGGGGAGCCCCAGGGGCTGGATCTCCTGCTCGTCGAGCTGGGCCCTGAGGACGGGCAGCTGTTCGTAGGCCACCCAGTGGATGCAGTCCACGGGGCAGGTGTCGATCGCTTCCTGGATCCTCTCGGTGCTGTCCCCGTCCTGGCGCAGGGCCCGGGAACGGCCCCAGTCGGGCTCCACCACGAAGGTGTTGCCGGCCACATGGGCGCAGTAGCGGCAGCCGATGCAGACGGCCTCATCCACCCAGACGGCCTGCTGGCGCAGGGCCCCTCCCAGCACCGGCTCCAGCCCTGTCGCCTCCGACTCCGGGGCCGCCGCGGTGCGAAAGGCCAGGGCGGGATCGAGGCCGGCGGAGGGGCCCGTTGTGCTCACGGGGTCAGGCGTCCCAGCGGGTCACCACCAGTTCGATGCTGCCGTCGAGGTGGCTGGTCTGCTCGCTCACCTGGAAGCCCTCCTCGGCGGTGCTGGCAAGAATGGTGCGCAGGGCGTAGCGCTGGGTGAGCTTGGCCAGGAAACGCTCCACTGGGATGGGCTGCTTCCAGAGCTCCAGGTCGGTGACCAGCTCGTAGCTGCCGCTGTCCGGGTTGAGGCGGAAGCCGATGTCCACCCCACCGTCCTGGGGGATGGCCAGGTCGGCGGTCACGGTCTGGCCGCGGTAGCCACGCACCTCGACGGAGCCTTCGGCGGGGGGGTAACCCAGGTCGCGGAGGGCTTCCACCAGGGCCTGGCGATCGCGCAGCTCGGTTTTGACGGTGCTGAAGTGCGACATGGGACGAAGGGGGAGGAGGGGCGGTGGCTCAGGGGCCGTGGTGCTGGACGACCACCTGGGGGTCCTGGAGATCGAGGGGTTGGGCCTGGAACGCTTCCGAGGTGCTGCGGCGTTGCTGGACGCTGCCCAGCCTGGCCTCGATCCGCTCGGTGAGCCGGGAACAACCCTCGCCCTGCACACCCTCCACGAGTTCCTCCACCCGTCCGTCAGGACGAATGCGGAAGCGGATGGTGCGTTGGGCCATCCCGGGTGGGCTGCACAGGTGAGACCGGGATCTTAACCGTGATTACCGGTGGCTGCGGTGGGTCGGAGCGCCGCGGCGGCAGGGCCGCTCAGCTGATCAGACCCTCGTCCACCAGGGTCTGGAGCCGTTCGAGCACCTCGGGCTGCTCCAGCTGCTCCAGGGCCATCCGGGCCTCGTCCCGGACGGTGGAATCACCGTCGTGCAGCATCGTGTGCAGCAGGGCTTCCACCACGTCCCGCTGGCGTGGCTCCACCAGATCGGTGTAGAGGCGCCCCAGCGACCAGGCGCTGTTGCTGCGCACGGCTGGCTCGCTGTCGATGCGCAGGCTGAGCAGCAGCTGGGCGGCGGCGGGGTCGGCCTTGGCCACGCCGGTGGCGCCGGCATCGGCCAGGGAGCTGGCGGCCCACAGCCGCACCGCAGCGATGTCCATCTCCAGGGCCCGGATCAGCGGGTTGAGCACGGGGGCCTCGGGGTAGTTCCCCAGGCTCCAGGCCACCGCCTTGCGCACGTAACCGTTGTCGTCAGCCCCGAGCAGGCCCAGCAGGGGCTCCACCGCCAGGGGGTGGGGGTTGCGACCGAGGGCGTAGACGGCGCTCATGCGCACGATCGGGCAACCGGCCTTCAGCAACGGCAGCAGCAGCGGAATGGCCCGGGGGTCCCGGTGCTCGCAGAAGATGCGCAGCCCCTGCAGCCGCTCCTCACGCCCCCCCTTCAGCAGTTCGATGCCGAGGTCGCACTCGGCGGCCACATCGGAGCTGGAGGGGGCAACGCTGTCGATCTCATCGAGCGGATCACCCAGCAGCTCCTGCGCCAGCTCCCGTGCCAGCACCTCCGGATCGAGGGCCAGCTCATGGGTGGTTTCGGGAAAGGGCAGGCCGTCGTCCGGCATGGAGCCATCCAGGTGACGGCATCGTAAAAGCAGGACGGCCGCCGGATCAGCCCAGCGGCGCGGGGGCGGCCATGTCGCCGGGCAGCCAGATGCGGGCACTGACGGCGAACAGGGCCAGACCGAACAGCAGCACGATGGCGACGGGCAGGAGCGTGGAGCGCAGGAAGGACATGGGGAAGCCGGACGGCGGTGCTGGCTGCATTGTGGTCCGGGCGGTCGCTTCTAGGGTTCGGCCACCCGCAAGCGGCCATGGCCACCCGTGCCTCCAGCAGCGTCCCGCCCTGGCGTCGCCTCCTGGCGGTGGCCGCGGAGGGGGTGGCCAGTGGCACCCCCTACATGGTGGGCACCAAGCTGCTGCAGGGCTGGCTCACCGCCAGCCAGATCCCCCTGAGCCTGATCGGCCTGCTGGGGCTGGCGGAGCTGCCCTACACCCTGAAGATGGTCTGGGCTCCGGCCCTCGATCGCTGGCCCTTGCCCTGGCCCGACCGCCGCCGCGGCTGGCTGCTGGTGCTGCAGCTCACCCTGGTGGCGGTGATCGGCGCCATGGCCCTGCTGCGGCCCTCCACGGATCCTGCCAGCCTGACGGCGATCGGCCTGATGGCCGTGCTACTGGCCGTGGTCAGCGCCACCCAGGACATCGCCGTGGATGCCTACCGCACCGACCTGCTGCCGGATCTGGAGCGGGGGGCCGGAGCCGCCGCCTCCAACCTGGGTTATCGCACGGCGATGCTGGCCGTGGGGGCCGGCGGCTTCATCCTGGCCGGCCGCTACGACTGGCCCCTGGCCTTCGTGTTCTCGGCGGTGCTGATGCTGGTGGTGGTGCCCTTCACCCTCACGGCGCCGCGCCTGGAACCCCTGGCGGTGCCGGTGAGCAGCCTGCGCCAGGCCGTGCTGGGTCCAGCGCGGGAGTTCCTGCACCGCAGCGGCGGCCCCAGGGCCTTGGCCCTGCTCACCCTGGTGCTGCTCTACCGCTGGCCCGACGGCCTGCTCGGCCTGATGGCGGTGCCGTTCCTGATCCAGAAGGGCTTCAGCCCCGAGGTGGTGGGATCGGTGCTGGCGGGCTGGGGCATCGGCGCCACCATCGTGGGCACGCTGCTGGGGGGCCTGCTGTTCGGCCGGCTGGGCATGAACCGCTCGCTGTGGCTGTTCGCCCTGGTGGGGGCGGCGGGCAACCTCGCCTACTGGGCCCTGGCCCGCTTCGACGGCGGCATGCCGGCCCTGCTGACGGCCGTGGCCCTGGAGAACATCGGTGGCGGCATGGTGGGCGCCGCCTTCGTGGCGCTGCTGATGAGCCTCTGCAACCCCCGCTTCTCCGCCACCCAGTACGCCCTGCTCTCGGGGGTCTACGCCCTGAGCCGCTCGCTGCTGGCCGCCCCCGCCGGGCTGGTGGCCGAACGGCTCGGCTGGCCGGGCTTTTTCCTGGCCACCACCGCCGCGGCCCTGCCGGCCTTCCTGCTGATGCTGCGGCTCACCCCCTGGAACGGCCAGGGCGCCCGTGGGGCCTACTCCGCCGAGCGGGACGCCGAAAACTCGCGCAGCAGCGGGATGTAGCCGGGGGAGCCCTCCACCGCGTTGTGGCCGTCGACGGGCAGCACCACCATGGAAGCGATGCCGGGGCGGAAGCTCGACAGCAGGGCGTCGGTATGGGCACGCGGGATCACCTCGTCCCGTTCGGCGGCGATCAGCAGGGTGGGCGCGTCCACGCGGGGGGCCTCCGCCCAGGAGCGGTACTTGTCCCGCAGCAGCAGGGCCACCGGCACCAGCGGGAACTGGCGGGCCGCCACCGCTTCGATGCTGTCGAACGGTGTGACCAGCACCAGCCGGGCCACCGGACGCCGGGCCGCCAGGTGCACCGCCACACCGCTGCCCAGGCTGCGGCCCAGCACGGCGATATGGTCGTGGTCGGCCCGGACCCGATCGAACAGGGCGCGGGCATCGGCGAACAGGGCCTGCTCCGACGGCTGGCCGCTGCTGCCGCCATAGCCCCGGTAGTGCATCAGGTAGAGGGCGTGCTCGGGAAAGGCGGCCTCCAGCAGCGGCAGCTGGCCCGCCACGGCCTCCGCATTGCCGCCGAAATAAAGCAGCGCCTTCGGGCCGGGGCGGCGGCGGACGCTCACCAGCACCCGGCCCCCCGGCGGGCCGTCGGCGATCGGCAGGGTCAGCAGCTCGCCGGGCGCTTCGGCTGAGCGGGGCTGGGGGAAATAGAGCAGGGAACGCTGGCGCAGGAACAGCAGGCCGCACAGCCCGAGATAGGCCAGGGCCACCACCAGGCCGGTGATGGCGAACACGGCGGCGGGTCGCTGGGCCATGGCCCGGCCGATCACGCCACCGGGGCGCTGAGCAGGCGGCGGCGCAGCTGACCGCAGGCCGCATCCTGATCCAGGCCGCGGCTGGCCCGCACGCTCACGGCGATGTGGCGCCGCTCCAGCTGGGAACGGAAGGCCTCCACCGCCTCCGGAGCGGGTCGCCGGAAGTCCTCCTCGGCGATCGGGTTGTAGGCGATCAGGTTGACGTGGCTCTGGAACCCCCGCAGCAGGCGGGCCAGGGCGTCGGCCTGGCGGGGATGGTCGTTGAGACCGCCCAGCAGGATGTACTCGAAGCTCACCCGCCGGCCGGTGAGGGCCACATAGTGGCGGCAGTCGTCGAGCAGCGCCTCCATGGGATAGGCGTGGGCGGTGGGGATCAGCTCCTCCCGCAGGCGCTGGTCGGGGGCATGGAGGCTCACGGCCAGGGTGAACTGGGCCCGGCCCAGCCGCTCCAGGGCGCGCTCGGCCAGGGTGGGCAGGCTGCGGGGCACCCCCACGGTGCTGACGGTGATCTGCCGCTGGGCCATGCCCAGATCGGTGCAGAGGCAGGCGATGGCTTCAAGCACCGCTTCGGTGTTCAGCAGGGGTTCCCCCATGCCCATGAACACCACGTGGCTGGGGCGGCGGTCCATCGCCTCCCGCACACTCAGCACCTGATCGACGATCTCGTGCACCGCCAGGGAGCGCTGCAGCCCCCCCTTGCCGGTGGCGCAGAAGCGGCAGCCCATGGGGCAGCCCACCTGGCTGCTGACGCAGACCGTGAGCCGGTCGCCGCTGGGAATTCCCACCGTCTCGATGCTGAGGCCGTCGGCGGTGCCCAGCAGCAGCTTTGTGGTGCCGTCGCGGGCGTCGCTGCGGTGCAGCAGGGGCGAGCGGCCGAGGCCGGTGCCGGCGGCCGCCAGCTGCTCCCGCCAGGCCTTGGGCAGCACCGTGATCTCCTCGAGGCTGCGGGCTCCCCTGGTGTAGATCCAGTCGTGCAGCTGCTTGCCACGAAAGGCGGGCTGGCCCTGCAGGCCCGCCCACTCCTGGAGGGCCTCCAGGCCCATCCCCAGCAGGGGAACGGGCTCCGCCATCAGGGCCAGATCAGCAGGCCGTGACCCAGCTTCCACTCCACCGCCACCAGGGCGATGAAGCCGAGCATGGCCAGCCGGCCATTGAAGCGCTCGGTGTGGGTGTGGAAGCCGAAGCGCGGCACCCGGCGCACCGGCACCGGGGTGGCGATGGCGGGATCAGTCATCGCTGAGCAGCCCCTCCTCCTGCAGGCCCTCGAGGGCGGCCGGATCAGCGATCAGCTCCTCTTCGAGGCCCTCATCCGCCGTGGGACGGGCGAAGGCGGCAAAGCCGCTGGTGGCCGCTTCGATGCCGTGGCGGCTGCGGGTGGCCTCCAGATCCTCCTCGGAGGGGTCGTCCAGCACGGCGGCGGTCACCGCCGGGGCGGGCATCTCGACGGTGTAGTCGGGACGCAGGTTCTGGTTGCGGCGGTAGCCCGCGGCCTCCTCCTCGAGGATGTCGGGGTGGGGTCCGGCCTCGGCACGCAGCTCCTCCTCGAAGCCACCGAAGCCCGTGCCGGCGGGGATCAGGCGGCCGATGATCACGTTCTCCTTGAGGCCCCGCAGCCAGTCGCTCTTGCCCTCGATCGCCGCTTCGGTGAGCACCCGGGTGGTCTCCTGGAAGGAGGCCGCCGAGATGAACGAATCGGTGTTGAGGGAGGCCTTGGTGATGCCCAGCAGCACGGGGGTGAACTCGGCCGGAGCGCCACCGGTGATGCCCATGGCGGAATTCACCTGCTCCACCTGACGCAGCTCGATCAACTCCCCGGGCAGCAGGGTGGTGTCACCGGCATCCTCGATGCGGACCTTGCTGGTCATCTGGCGCACGATGACTTCAATGTGCTTGTCGCTGATCGACACCCCCTGCGACTTGTAGACGTTCTGCACTTCCGTGACCATGCGGAACTGCAGCTTGGAGATCGCCTCCTGGGCCGCCTCCATGGTGGGCTTGCGGCTGCGCAGGTCCTCGAAGAAGCACTCCAGCAGCTCGTGGGGATTGATCGGGCCATCGGTGAGCATCTCACCGGCGCTCACCTGCTGGCCATCGGAGACCATCACGTTGCGGCCGAGAAGAATCGGGTACTCGGTGATGACGTCGTCGGCCTCGATCACCGACACGGTGATCGTATCGTCGTCCTCGCCCTGCTTGATCTGCACGGTGCCGCTCTTGCGGCAGAGCACGGCCGATTCCCGCGGTCGGCGGGCCTCCAGCAGTTCTTCGATCCGGGGCAGACCCTGGACGATGTCGCCGGTCTTCTGGCGTTCGAACACCAGCAGGGCCAGGCCGTCGCCCCGTTGCACGAGTTCACCGTCACGGACGTGCAGCACCGAATCGGGCGACACCATGTACGGCCGACCCAGACGGATGGTGAGGGTCTTGCCGTTGATGGCCTCCACCTGACCGCAGCAGGGGGAGAGCACCCCATCGGCGAGCACGTCGCCATCGACGATGCGATCGCCCACCGCCACCTTCGGGGCGGCCCCGCCCAGGTCCAGGCTGCGGGTGTCGTCGGCCCGCTCCACGATCAGGCGCCGGATCGGTTCACCGACGACGGGTTCGGGCAGTTGCACCACGCCGTTCTCCTTGCAGAGGATCTGGGTGGTGGCCACCACATCGCCGCGCTTGACGGTGATGCCGTCCTCCACCTGCAGTTCAGTGTGGGTGGAGCCGTGGCTGGCGTCGGAGAGGGTGTCGCGCCTAACCAGCAAGGTTTCCAGGATCACCAGCTGCAGCCGCTCGATGGTCTTGGCCCGCTTGTCAGCGACGGCCTCCACGTCCACCGTCATCTGGGGGGTGGTGTCGAAGGATTCCAGGATCAACTGGGTGCGCAGCAGCTCCACCCCTTCCACCGACTTGATCAGCTCGCCGTCCTTGAAGGTGAGGCGCTGGGTGGCCTTCAGCCCCAGGGAGGGGCCGCCGGTCTGCTTGACCGTGGAAAGTTCGGGCAGGTGGGCGGCATCGGGGATGGCGTATTCCTCGACGGGCCGCAGCAGCAGGGCGCCGCCCTCGGGGGTGTCGACCTTCTCGACGAACTTCATCGCCGCGGCCTTGAGGCCAGGGGCGATCTCTTCGCCGGGATTGACCATCTTGCCGTCCTCGCCATAGCGGCCGAGCACCTTGGCGTCGGAGATCAGGTGCAGCTCACCAGAACGCACGATGATCTCCCGCAGGATGTCGTTCTTCTGGGTGACGGTGACGATGCCCGCGGTCTGGCTGAAGATGTCCTTCACCACCTCGGTGCCGGCCTCGATCCACTGGCCGTCCTCGATCATCAGCAGGGAGATGTCCTTGTTGATCTCGTGGGTTTCCTGGGGAATCCACAGCAGGGTGCCGCCCTTGCTCACCTCGAAGCCGTGCTTGGCGGAGCGGGCCTTCTTGATCGAGAGGCCGGGGGCGAACTTCACCATGCCACCGGTCTGGGTGCGGAAGCGGTCGTCGGTGAGTTCGGCGATCACCTCACCGGCGCCGATCTTGGTGCCGGGCTGGGTCTTGACCAGGTAACGGGTGTTGTCCTTGCCCTCCAGGTGCCAGCTTTCGCCGGTGTGGCTGGATTCACCCACCAGCTTGCAGTCCTTGAGGGTGAGGCTGGCGGTGACGATCTGCACTTCGCGGGAGTCGCCGGTGGACTCGCGCAGCCGCACGGCGCCGCCGTACTCGCTCTGCAGACGGCTCTCGGCCAGCACGTTGCCGGTGGTCACCGGCTTGTCGGTCTCCACGACGGGGAGGGCGTTGGGCGGCAGGTTGTAGACGTCACCGCTGAACACCCACAGGCGTCCGAGACGCTGGGCCTTGTGGGTGATGTTGCCCTGGCGGTCGGTGACTTCCCGGGGCTGGATCACGTCCTCGAAGCGCACCTGGCCGGCCAGGTCGCAGATGACATCCTTGGTGGCCTTCTCCACGCTCTTCTTCACCGCTGAGCCCGAGGAGATCTGGGCCAGGATGATGTCGTTGGCGACGGGATCGCCATCGGCCACGAAGAGGATCGAGCCGTTGGTGATGTCGATCTTCTGCACCTTGCCCTTGCCCGAGGGCTTGAGGGTGAGGGTGAAATCGGTTTCGGCCAGCTTGGCCTCCACCCCGTGGGGGGTGCGGTGGTCGCGGACACGGGCCTTGGGGCCGAACTCCACGATCCCATCCACCAGGGAGCGCACCACGCCGGTCTCGGCCGTGGACACACCACCGGTGTGGAAGGTCCGCATGGTGAGCTGGGTACCGGGCTCGCCGATCGACTGGGCGGCGATGATGCCGACGGCTTCGCCCAGGTCGACCAGCTCGTTGTGGGCCAGGGCCCAGCCGTAGCACTTGCGGCAGACCGATCGGGAGGCCTCGCAGGTGAGGGGCGAGCGCACCATCACGGTGGCGATCGCCGCCTTCTCGATGGCAGCGGAAAGGGCCGGGTCGATCTCACCGTTGCGATCGACGATGACGACGCCGTCGCTGTCGACGACGGGCTGGGCCGCCAGACGGCCCACCAGCTTGGTGCCGAAGCGGCCGCGCTCGTCGGCGTTGATGGGGATGAAGCGGTGGGTGCCGCAGTCCTCCTCCCGCACGATCACGTCCTGGGCCACGTCCACCAGGCGACGGGTGAGGTAGCCGGAGTCGGCGGTGCGCAGCGCGGTGTCCACCAGGCCCTTGCGGGCGCCGTAGGAGGAGATCACGTACTCGGTGACCGTGAGGCCCTCACGGAAGTTGGTGCGGATCGGCAGGTCGATGATCTCCCCCTGGGGGTTGGCCATCAGGCCGCGCATGCCCACCAGCTGGCGCACCTGGGACATGTTCCCCCGGGCGCCGGAGTTGGCCATCATCCACACGGAATTGAGTGGATCGTTGTCGTTGAAGTTGCGGCGCACCGCCGCCACCAGCCGCTCGTTGGTTTCGGTCCAGGTGTCGATCACCTTGGTGTGGCGTTCCACCTCGGTGATCTCACCCAGCCGGTAGCGCTCCTCGGTGGCCGTGATCTGCTCCTCGGCCTCCTCCAGCAGCACCGCCTTGTCGCCGGGAATGCGCAGGTCGTCGACCGAGATCGACACCGCCGCCTGGGTGGCGTAGTGAAAACCCAGATCCTTCAGCTCATCGGCCATCGCGGCGGTGGCCGCGGTGCCGTGGTGCTTGTAGGCCCAGGAGACCAGGTTGCGCAGCGCCTTCTTGTCGATGATCCGGTTACGGAACGGCGGCGCCTGCTTGCTCAGGGCGGAGGCCGCCAGTTCGGCGGCGGCGGTGGCGGCCGCCAGGTCGGCGGCGGCCTTGGCGCTCTTCTTGCTGATCTTCTTGGCGGGGGTGGCGGTCATGGCAGCGCGCGTTGGAAAAGGCTGGAGGGGAACGGAAGACACGGGGCCCGGGGCTCGGCCCGGCCGGTGGAACTCAGGTGGCGGCCACGGCGTCGATGATGGTGTGGTTGATCACGACCCGACCCACGGTGGTCAGCAGGTAACGGCTGATCAGGGCGCCGTCCTCATCGAAGCGGTCGCGGCGGAACTTCCACTGCTCGAAGCGGGTGCCGTCCGAGAGGATGCCCTGCTGGACGGGCTCGTTGTCCTCGTCGTCGCTCTCCACCTCGCCGTTGAAGCGCACCCAGACCCAGTCGTGCAGGGTGAGGTGCTTCTCCTCGAAGGCGGCGATCACATCCTCGAGATCGGCGAAGGTGCGCGAGCGGTCGCCGAAGGCGGGCTGCACCTTCTCACGATCAACGGCGGTGAGGTAGTAGGCGCCCAGCACCATGTCCTGGGACGGGGTGATGATCGGCTCGCCGGTGGCGGGAGACAGCACGTTGTTGCTGGCCAGCATCAGCATGCGGGCCTCGGTCTGGGCCTCGATCGCCAGGGGCACGTGCACGGCCATCTGGTCACCGTCGAAGTCGGCGTTGAAGGCGGGGCAGACCAGGGGGTGGAGCTGGATGGCCCGGCCATCGACCAGCTTGGGTTCGAAGGCCTGGATACCCAGACGGTGCAGGGTCGGGGCCCGGTTGAGCAGGATCGGGTGCCCTTCGATCACTTCCTGCAGCACCTGCATCACCTCGTCGTCGGCCCGCTGGATCAGCTTCTTGGCCGCCTTGATGTTGTTGACGATGTTCTGGCGGATGAGGCGATGGATCACGAACGGCTGGAACAGCTCGATCGCCATCTCCTTGGGCAGGCCGCACTGGTGCATCTTGAGCTTGGGGCCCACCACGATCACGGAACGGCCGGAGTAATCCACCCGCTTGCCGAGCAGGTTCTGGCGGAAGCGGCCCTGCTTGCCCTCGATGATGTCGCTGAGCGACTTCAGGGCCCGGTTGTTGGCCCCCACCACGGTGCGACCGCGGCGGCCGTTGTCGATCAGGGCATCGACGGCCTCCTGCAGCATCCGCTTCTCGTTGCGGACGATGATCTCGGGGGCAAGGATCTCCTGCAGGCGCGCCAGGCGGTTGTTGCGGTTGATCACCCGCCGGTAGAGGTCGTTGAGATCGCTGGTGGCGAAACGACCGCCGTCGAGCTGAACCATCGGGCGCAGATCGGGTGGAATCACCGGGATCACATCCAGCACCATCCAGTCGGGACGGGCGTTGGTGGCGATGAAGTTGTCGATCACCCGGAGGCGCTTGATCAGCTTGGCCCGCTTCTGGCCCTTGGAGTTGTTGATGTCCTCCCGCAGCTGCTCAGCCTCTTTTTCGAGGGCGATGTCCTCGAGGAGTTGCTTGAGGGCTTCGGCGCCGATGCCCACGATGGGCTCGTTCTCGATCTCGGAATCCTCGGCGAAGATCTGGTCTTCGATCTCCAGCCACTCGTCTTCGGTGAGCAGCTGCTTGTAGGTGAGGTCCTTGTGGTCCCCCTTGTCGAGCACCACGTAGCAGTTGAAGTAGACGATCTGCTCCACGTCCCGCAGGGGCATGTCGAGCAGGATCGCCACATAGCTGGGGATCCCCTTGAGGTACCAGACGTGCGACACGGGGGCCGCCAGCTTGATGAAGCCCATGCGGTGGCGCCGCACCCTGCTCTCGGTCACCTCCACGCCGCAGCGCTCGCAGACGATGCCGCGGTGACGCACCCGCTTGTACTTGCCGCAATGGCATTCCCAGTCCTTGGAGGGGCCGAAGATCTTCTCGCAAAAGAGCCCGTCCATCTCGGGCTTGAGGGTGCGGTAGTTGATCGTTTCCGGCTTGGTGACCTCACCCACCACCTGACCGTTGGGCAGCGTGCGCTGCCCCCACTGCATGATCCGCTCGGGGGAAGCGAGCGTGATCTTCACGTAGTCGAAGTGGTTTTCGGTGCGCAGGTTGCTGTTGGACATGGCGGAAACGCAGGGTGATCGGGAGAAGCGGAGAAATCAGAGCCGGTGAATCAAGCGATCAGTCATCGTCGTAATCCGCGACACCGAGGGATTCGTAGGTGGGACGGCTGGGGGTGCTGCGGCGAGGATTGACGTCCTGCATCAGGTCGACTTCCTCACCGGCGTCGGTGTAGACGGCGCTATCGAGGCCAAGGGACTGCAGCTCCCGCATCAGCACCTTGAAGGACTCGGGGGTACCCGGCCGGGGGATGGGCTTGCCCTTGACGATGGCGTTGAGGGCCTCGTTGCGGCCCTGCATGTCGTCGGACTTGACGGTGAGGAGTTCCTGCAGGGTGTAGGCGGCGCCGTAGGCCTCCAGGGCCCAGACCTCCATTTCCCCGAGCCGCTGGCCGCCCTGCTGGGCCTTGCCGCCCAGGGGCTGCTGGGTCACCAGGGAGTAGGGGCCGGTGGAGCGGGCATGGATCTTGTCGTCCACCAGGTGCACCAGCTTGAGGATGTGGGCGTAGCCCACGGTCACCGGCTGGTCGAAGGGTTCGCCGCTGCGGCCGTCGATCAGCTGGATCTTGCCGGGGTTGGTGGGGTCATAGACCCACGCCTTGCCGGGCAGCTTGGCAGCCTCCTCGAGGTAGGCCTGCACCGTCTGCTTCGACTTCTCGGGGCCGTACATCTCATCGAACGGCACCACCTTGACGCGGCAGTCGAGGTGGGACGAGGCCCAGCCCATCAGGCATTCGAACACCTGACCGACGTTCATGCGGCTCGGCACACCCAGGGGGTTGAGCACGATGTCGATGGGGGTGCCATCGGGCAGGTAGGGCATGTCCTCCCGGGGAAGGATGCGGCTGATGATGCCCTTGTTGCCGTGGCGGCCGGCCATCTTGTCGCCCACCTGGATCTTGCGGCGCTGGGCCACGTAGACCCGCACCACCATGTTCGCCCCCGGCGGCAGTTCGTCGCCCTGCTCACGGGTGTAGATGCGCACGTCGACCACCCGGCCCCGTTCGGTGCTGGGCACCCGCAGGGAGTTGTCGCGCACGTCGCGGGCCTTTTCGCCGAAGATGGCGCGCAGCAGCTTCTCTTCCGGCGGCTGGTCGGATTCACCCTTGGGGGTCACCTTGCCCACCAGGATGTCGCCGGATTCCACGTAGGCGCCGATGCGGATGATGCCCATCTCATCGAGGTGGCCCAGGCTCTCCTCGGCCACGTTGGGGATTTCCCGGGTGATCTCCTCGGGTCCGAGCTTGGTCTGGCGGGCTTCGATCTCGTACTTCTCGATGTGCACCGAGGTGTAGAGGTCGTCCTGCACCAGCCGGTCGCTCACGAGGATGGCGTCCTCGTAGTTGTAACCCTCCCAGGGCATGTAGGCGATCAGCACGTTCTGGCCGAGGGCGATCTCGCCGCCTTCGCAGGCCGAGCCGTTGGCCAGCACCTGGCCGGCGATCACCGGGTCGCCCTGGCGCACGATCGGCCGCTGGTTGAGGCAGGTGTCCTGGTTGGAGCGCTGGTACTTCTGCAGGAAGTGGGTGTGATCCCGGCCCTGGTCGTCACGGATGACGATGGCGGTGGCGTCCACAAAGGAGACGGTGCCGTTCACCTTGGTGATCGGCACCATGCCGGAGTCGCGGGCCACCTGGGTTTCCAGGCCGGTGCCCACCAGGGGCCGCTCGGGCCGCAGCAGGGGCACGGCCTGGCGCTGCATGTTCGAACCCATCAGGGCCCGGTTGGCGTCGTCGTGCTCGAGGAAGGGGATCAGGGAGGTGGCCACCGAGATCACCTGCACCGGCGACAGCTGGACGTAGTCCACCTGCTCGGGGGGAACTTTCTCGAAGTCCTGGCGATAACGGACCGGCACCAGATCAACGGTGATGCGGCCGGTGGCGTCGGTGGGCACGTCACCGGGGGCCACCCGGCACTCGTCCTCCAGGTCGGCGGAGAGGTAGAGGGGATCGCCCTGCTTGAGCACGATGCCGTCTTCCACCCGCCAGAAGGGGGTTTCGATGAAGCCGTATTCGTTCACCCGGGCGTGGGTGGCCAGCGAACCGATCAGGCCGGCGTTGGGGCCTTCGGGGGTCTCGATCGGGCAGATGCGGCCGTAGTGGGAGGGATGGATGTCGCGCACGGCGAAGCCGGCCCGCTCCCGGGTGAGGCCGCCTGGGCCGAGGGCGCTGATGCGGCGCTTGTGGGTCAGCTCCGCCAGGGGGTTGGTCTGGTCCATGAACTGGCTCAGCTGGCTGGAGCCGAAGAACTCCTTGACGGCCGCCACCAGGGGCTTGGGGTTCACCAGCTGGGCCGGCGTGAGCGATTCGGTCTCGCCGACGGTCATCCGTTCCTTGATGATCCGCTCGAGACGGTTCAGACCGACGCGCACCTGGTTCTGCAGCAACTCGCCCACCGAACGCACCCGGCGGTTGCCGAGGTGGTCGATGTCATCGAGGCAGGCGCCGCCCACATCGAGTTCGAGGTTGATCAGGTAGTCGATCGTGGAGAGGACGTCCTCGGCGGTGAGGGTGCGCACCGCATCGGGGATGGTGAGGCGCAGCTTCTTGTTGATCTTGTAGCGGCCCACCCGGCCCAGGTCGTAGCGCTTGGGATCGAAGAAGCGGGAGTGCAGCAGTTGCTGGCCGCCGCTCACCGAGGGCGGTTCACCGGGGCGCAGCTTCTTGTAGAGCTCCAGCAGGGCCTGGTCTTCCGAGGAGATGCCCTCTTCGTTGGAAGCCTCGATCGACTTCTGGTAGTACTCCGGGTGACGCAGCTTGTCGAGCACGTCGTTGTCGGATAGGCCGATGGCCCGCATCAGCACGTGGGCGTTGATCTTGCGGGTCTTGTCGACGCGGACGTGCAGCAGGTCGTTCTTGTCGGTCTCGAACTTCAGCCAGGCCCCACGGTTGGGGATCAGGCTGGCGTTGAAGGTCTTGCGGCCGTTCTTGTCCTGCTCGTCCT
The DNA here is from genome assembly GCF_024345515.1 of Cyanobium sp. N5-Cardenillas. Lineage (GTDB taxonomy): Bacteria > Cyanobacteriota > Cyanobacteriia > PCC-6307 > Cyanobiaceae > Cyanobium. The sequence continues at coordinate 86 of NZ_JAGQBG010000038.1, read as the reverse complement.
TGAAGTAGACGCCCGGGCTCCGCACGATCTGGTTGACGATCACCCGCTCGGCACCGTTGATGATGAAGGTGCCGCGCTCGGTCATC
>NZ_JAGQBG010000037.1 GCF_024345515.1 Cyanobium sp. N5-Cardenillas | reverse complement strand
CATCAGGGTGAGGTCCTCCACCGTCTGGCTGTGGGGTTGCCGCGCAAGGTAAAGCAGGGAATCAGCCACCTGCTGTGGGGAAAGCATGGCACGTCGGTCGAAGGAACTGTGGACGGTTTCACTGTCCCAGAGTGGTGTATTCACCGCCCCCAGGGTGAGGGTGCTCACCGCGATGCCGGCGGCCCGTTCCTCGGCCTCGAGGCAGCGGCTGAAGGAGGCCAGGGCGGCCTTGCTGACGCAGTAAGCCCCCCACTCCGGGAAGGCATTCCTGGCGGCATGGCTGCTGACGTTGATGATCCGTCCGCCACCGGCCTGGCGCAGGCCGGGCAGCACCGCCAGACAGACCTGGAAGACACTGGTGAGGTTGAGCTGCAGGAGCCACTGCCAACGGTCGAGGGGCATGGCCGCCAGGGGGCCGGTCCAGGCGGCACCGGCGTTGTTGATCACCACCGAAGGGCTCAGCCCCCGCCCGAGCAGCTCGGCCATCGCCCCAGGGATGGCCTCCGCCTGGGCCAGGTCGAGGGGCAGGGTTTCGACGCGCCGGCCCAGCCCCCGCAGCTCCCCGGCGAGGTCGTCAAGGTCGCCCTGGCTGCGGGCCACCAGCAGGAGGTCGTAGCCCTCGGCGGCGAAGCGGCGGGCGGCGGCGGCGCCGATGCCCCGGGAGGCACCGGTGATCAGGGCGGCGGTCAACGGACGGATGGGCAGCTGGACAACCCTACGGGGCGATGGCGGGATCCGTTGCCGCCCCCTCCAGGACCTGGCCCATGCGTCGGAACTTGGCGTAGCGGGCATTCAGCAGGTCGGATTCGCTGCAGGTCTGCAGCTCGGCGAGCTGGCCCAGCAGGGCCGTGCGGAGGGTCTCGGCCGCCTGCATCGGTGCCCAGTGGTTGCCCCCGGAGGGTTCCTTCAGCAGGGCATCCACAAGCCCGAGCTGCAGCAGGTCGGCACCGGTGATGCGCAGGGCCTCGGCGGCGGCGGGGGCCTTGGCCGCATCGCGCCAGAGGATCGAGGCACAGGCCTCGGGGCTGGCCACGGTATAGACGCTGTGCTCAAACATCAGCAGCCGGTCGGCCACCCCGATGCCGAGGGCGCCGCCGGAGCCCCCTTCGCCGATCACCACGGCGACGATGGGCACCCGCAGGCGGAACATCTCCCGCAGGTTCACGGCGATCGCCTCGCCCTGGCCCTCCTCCTCGGCCTTGACCCCCGCGTAGGCCCCGGGGGTGTCGATGAAGCTGAGGATCGGCAGGCGGAAGCGGTCGGCGTGGTCCATCAGCCGCATCGCCTTGCGGTAGCCGCCGGGCGAGGCCATGCCGAAGTTGCGGGCCACGTTCTCCTTCATGTCCCGGCCCTTCTGGTGGCCGAGCAGCACCACCGCCTGGTTGCCGATGCGACCCACGCCGCCCACCAGGGCGCGGTCGTCGTTGCCACGGCGGTCGCCGTGCAGCTCGATCCACTCGTCGGTGATGACCTGGATGTAGTCGAGGGTGCTGGGCCGCTGGGGGTGGCGGGCCACCTGGATCTTCTGGGCCGGGCTGAGGGAGCTGAAGATCTCCTCGCGGCGCCGGGTGGCGAGGGTTTCGAGCTGCAGCAGCTGCTGGCTCACATCGACTTCGGAATCGCGGGCCAGCTGGCGGATCTGCTCGATCTGCTCCTCCAGCTCCACCAGTGGTTTCTCGAAGTCCAGCAGGACGCGGCGGGCCATGGTTGGGAAAGCAGGGGACGGATCAGGCGGAGGGGAAATCAGGTGGAGGAGAGGCTGGGAACCGGTGCAGGAGCCTCCAGGCCCAGGGCCTGGAAACCGTGGCGAAGCGAGGCGGCGCCGATGAGGTCCATCTTCTCCAGGGTGATGTTGTTGCGGCCCCAGCTGAAGTTGGTGTGCAGGCCTTCGAACTCCAGCAGCATCGCTTCGGCGAAGCAGGCGAACATCTCGCGCTGGGGGTTGGCCATGTCCGCGGCCTCCATCATCTGCCAGCCGATGTCGGAGCCGAAGGCCACGATGCCCCCCTTGAGCACGTGGATGCCATCGCCGGCGGCCTTGGTGTCCAGATTCTTGGGGTAACCGCCATCGATCATCAGGCAGGGGCGGCGCAGGCGGCTGGGATCGAGGCTGCTGGCCTGGGCCAGGCTGGCGACCCACACCACCACATCCGCCTCCTCCAGGGCCGCCTCCAACGCAAGGATGCGGCCACCGCCGAGCTCCTGCTGGAGATCAGCGAGAGGCTGGGGCCGGCGGGCCACCAGCAGCAGTTCCTGCACCCCGGTGCGCTGGGAGAGCCAGCGGCAGACGGCGCTGCCGATGTCACCGGTGGCGCCCACCACGGCCACCCTGGCCCGCCGCAGGTCGATGCCAAGCCGTGGGGCGTTCTCTTCCACCTGGCGGCAGATCACCCAGGCGGTGTGGGTGTTGCCGGTGGTGAACCGCTGCCAATCCAGCGTGGTGGCACGCACCTGCTGTTCCCTGAGCAGCTTGAAATCCTCGAAGATGATCGAGGTGAAGCCCCCCAGGGCGGTGATGTCGATGCCGTTCTTCTGGGCCAGCTCCATGGCATTCAGCACCTTGCGCTTGGCCGTCTTGAAGCGGCTCAGCATCTCGGGGACGAACACCGAATCGATGTAGGCCCCTTCGATGCGCTTGCCCGTTGGGCTGGTGACGCTGATCCTCTCCACCAGCTGGGGGGGAGCACTGCACCACATGTCCAGATCCCCGTCGGCGTATTCCTCGAAACCGAGGCTTCGCGCCAGGTTGCGCGCCGACTCGAAGCTGGTGGAATGACCGATCAGGCCGAACATGCAGGAACAGGAACGCGGCGGCGGAAACGGGGCCGGATGTCGCCGACGCTACATCCTCTCCCGGTGAGCCTGAGCCGTTGGCTCAGCCCACCAGCGCCGCGGCAGCCATGCGGGCGATCTCCCGAGGCGTGAAACCGATGTCCGTGAGGGCGTCCTGGTAGGCGATCAGAAAATCCTCGATCAGGTCTTCCTTCTCCATGTGCAGGACGGCGGCGTCGGCGGCCACCCGATCCAGCATGCGACGGACGTGGGGAAGGTTGTCGCGGTTGGCCTGCTCCAGCTCGGCGCGGGACTCCTCAAGGTGGGCCTTGAGCCACTCCTGGCCGTAGTTGAGGTGGGTGTACTCGTCCTTGACGACCCCCTCGGTGATCTTGCGGGCGAAAGGATCGGCCACAGGGATATAGATGTGATAGGCCGAGATGGCGAAGGCTTCGATCAGCAGGGCCTGAATCAGCAGGCAGGTGACCACCTTGCCGTCCTTGAGGGCCGCCTGGAAGTTGTTGCGCAGGGGGGAGAAGAACTCCTGGGCGAAGGGCATGTCGGCGGTGACGCCCAGGTTGTTGGCACAGGCGGTGAAGCCCTTCATGTGCTTCAGCTCCATGCGGGCCAGGCGGGTCAGCTCCTCGGCCTGGTCGGGAAGCAGGGTCCCCAGCGACATGTAGTTGTCATGCGCTTCCTGCTCGCCTTCGATCACGATCGCGTTGATGCGGCTGTAGGCGTCCTTGTAGGCGGCGGTGGTGAAGTCGGGAAGCTCACTCCCCTCGAACGGGCCTGATGGATCCAGTGAGGAATCGACAGACGTGGTGGTTTCGAGGGTGGGCATGGGAACCACAGGCGCAGGCAATCAGACGACTCTAGTCATGGTCTGCCGGAAGTCGGCGGCCAGTCGCTGCGCACAAGGGCGTCGAGGCGCCGCTCCCAGCTGCCCACCAGGCGCAGGAAGAGTTTGCGGCCGAGGTCGTCGCTGGCCTCGCTGGGATCACCGATGACCCCGCTGCTGCTCAGTTCCTCCGTGCGCCAGGAGCAGGGGCAGGCCCCCTCCAGACTCCAGCCGGGGGGCGGGGGTGGCGAGGGGTCCAGTCCGTCGGCGGCGGGCAGGGCGCCGACGGTGGCCGGCTCGAGGAACAGCATCAGGCTGGTTTCGGCCAGGCCGGCATGCAGCCCCGTGCTGCGTTCCGGTTCGGGAATCAGTTCCGCCAGGCCGTCGACGCCACGCCAGAGGAAGCAGGGCAGGACCGCCAGGCCGGGTTCCAGCACCCGCAGCTCCCGCGCCGCCGCTTCCAGCAGGCCGATCTGGCCGCCATGGGCGTTGAACAGCACCAGCCGCTGGAAGCCCGCTGCGGCGATCCCCCTGCCGACGGAGCGCACCAGCTCAATCACCAGATCGGCCGGGAGGCTGAGGGTTCCGGGGAACCCCAGGTGCTCCGGCGAAAAGCCGATGCTCTGCAGCGGCAGCCGCCAGATCGGCAAGTTGGGGTCGAGCCGCTCCAGCACCGCCTCAGCCACCCGTTCGGCGAACAGGCCATCGGTGCCCAGGGGCAGCAGGGGCCCGTGCTGCTCGATGGCACCGAACGGCCAGACGACCGTGCTGCCCGGTCGGGCGGCGTGCTCACGCACCCCTGTCCAGCTGAGACTGGCGAGGCGTCGCTCGGTGCTGGGGGGCATCGGCGGGGGAGGACGGGCCTCAACGGGTGATTCGTACAGTGTGGAGCCCCGTGCTTCGCTGAGGACCTCCATGGCAGGAACCGGCAACCCCGCGCCGCGTCAGCCCCGGAACCCCGCCCAGCGCCCGATGCCGCCGGCGAGGCCTTCCGGGTCGGCCCCGGCGCCGCTGCGCAAACCCCCCCAGGTGTTGATGATCAAGAAGGAGGAGGAGGTGGTGGCCGAAGCACCCCCTGCTCCTGGCCCCTCGACCCCGGCCGCCCCGCCGGTGCGACCGCCGTCGTCCCCACCGGCGGACGAGGACCGGTTCAGCATGGATGGCCTCGAGGGCCTCACCATGGCCGACCTGCTCGGCCCGGCGCCCGATCGCCGCGGCGGTTCAGGCGGTGCGGCCCCCCGTGGTGCCGCTGCCGCCGACGCCGCACCTGCGGCGGCATCCCGCCAGGCCCGCACCGTCGACGACTTCGATTTTGACGAAGAGGCCTTTCTCGCCGCCCTTGAGGAGAACGCTCCGGTCGGCACCACCGGTGAGGTGGTCAAGGGGGTGGTGATCGGCATGGAAAGCGACGGTGTCTACGTCGACATCGGCGGCAAGGCGCCCGGCTTCATGCCCAAGAGCGAGTGCGGTCTGGGGGTGATCACCAACCTCAAGGAGCGCTTCCCCAAGGGCCTGGCGATCGAGGTGCTCGTCACCCGGGAGCAGAACGCCGACGGCATGGTGACGATCAGCGCCCGCGCCCTTGCCCTGCGCCACAGCTGGGAGAAGGTGCGTCAGCTGGAGAAGGAGGGCAAGGTGGTGCAGGTCAAGGTGAGCGGCTTCAACCGCGGTGGTGTCACCTGCGATCTGGAGGGGCTGCGCGGCTTCATCCCCCGCTCCCAGCTCAACGACGGTGAGAACCATGAGGCCCTCGTCGGCCAGACCCTGGGGGTCGCCTTCCTGGAAGTCAATGGCGAGACGCGCAAGCTGGTGCTCTCCGAGAAGCGGGCCGCCACCGCCGCCCGCTTCGCCACCCTGGAGGTGGGGCAGCTGGTGGAGGGCCATGTGGCGTCGGTCAAGCCCTACGGCTACTTCGTTGATCTGGGTGGCGTCAGCGGCCTGCTGCACCACTCCTGCGTCACCGGCGGCGTCCTGCGCGACCTGCGCGAGGCGTTCCAGCAGGGGGAGCCCATCAAGGCCCTGATCACCGCCATCGACCCCGCCCGGGGCCGCATCGCCCTCAACACCGCCCTGCTGGAAGGTCCGGCCGGCGAGCTGCTGATCGCCAAGGAGACCGTGATGGCCGAGGCCGAGGACCGGGCCCACCGGGCCCGGTCGCTGCTGCGCCAGCAGGAACAGGACGCAGGATGAGCGGAGCGTTGCAGGCGCCTGGCCCTGACTGGGAACTCGACTACTACTCCAGGCCGATCCTGGAGGCCGATGGCAAGAAGCGCTGGGAACTGCTGATCTGCACCACAGCAGGGCTGCAGCCGGCGCCGGACCCCTTCCGCTGGTCCATGGCGTGCCCCGCCGCCAGCGTCAATTCCCAGTGGTTGCGCGGGGCGATCGAAACGGCCCTCCAGGACGCCGCCGCCCAGGGCTACGGTCCGCCGCGTCGGCTGCGCTGCTGGCGCGGCTCGATGCGCGCCATGGTGCAGCGGGCCGCCGAAGGGCTTGGCCTGGAGTTGGTGCCGAGCCGGCGCTGTTATGGCCTGGTGGAGTGGCTGCAGGAGCGACAGGCGACCGTCTACCCCCAGGAGCCGGGCTACATGGCCGGTCCCCTGGCCCCGCCCCCGCAGCCGATCGCACCCGTGGCGCTGCCCCTGCCGGAGGCGGCCCGGGGCGACAGCTGGAGCTGGGCCACGCTCAGTGCCGCCACCCTGGTTGAAGCGGCGGGCTGGGAGATTGCCTTCCCCGGCCTGGTGGCCCTGCCCGAGGGCCTGGATCCCGCCACTCCCGTACCGGGGATCCGGCTGTTCAGCCGCCGTCGGGCCCTGGCCATCGCCGGCTGGCTGTCCGGCCTGGAGCCGGCGCGGCTGGAGGTCTGCGCCGGTCAGCTGGTGCTGGAGGCCGGGCTGGAGGACCGCTGGATCCTGGCCCGCCTGCCGGAGGAGGAGGCGCGGCTCGCCAGTGCGGCCCTGACGGAGGCCCGGGAGCGGGCCGGCGGTCTGCAGTTCATCGCCATCCAGGCGAGCGAGGAGGCGCCCTCTCTCGAGGGCTTCTGGCTGCTGCGGGACCTGCCGGATGGCTGAGGCGCTCGAGCCCCCCTTCGAGCGGCCCGATGCGGGCTTCAACGACCTGCCCGGCTGGACCTGGGTGGGCACCTACGGCGGCCATTACCTGCAGTGCGACCTGCTGGCCGGCTTCGAGCATGGCTTCTTCACCCGCCAGTGGCAGGGCCGTCCGCCCGAGGAGCTGGCCGGCGAGATCAGTGCCGGGGTGAGCGTGCATCGCACCCGCCAGGTGCATGGCGGCTCGGTGCTGGCCGCCGGGGAGGCCGAGGGGGCCCCCTGGCCGGAGGCCGATGGACTGCGCAGCGATGGCGGCGGCCAGAGCCTCTGGGTGTGCGGCGCCGACTGCACCCCAGTGCTGATCGTCGACCCCGCCGGCGGCCGGGTGGCGGCCTGCCATGCCGGCTGGCGTGGCGTCGCGGCGCGGATCGTGCCGGCGGCGATCGAAGCGCTGGTGGCGGATGGTGCCCGCCGGGAGCAGCTGCTGGTGGCGCTCGGGCCGGCCGTGGACGGCGTCCGCTACCAGGTGGAGCGCGCCGTCACCCTGCAGGTGGCGGCCGCCATGGAGGCCGGGGCCCCTGACCCGCTGCCGGATGGCGCCCTGGGGGACCTCGAGCGCTGCGGTGCCCTGCTGCTGGATCCGGACCCCGGCAAGGACCGGCTGGACATCCGCCGGGCCACGGCGTTGCAGCTGCAGCGCCTGGGCCTTGACCCGGCGCGGATCGCCCTCTGTCCGCTCTGCACGGCGGCCGAACCGCAGCTGTTCCATTCCTGGCGCCGTGATCGGGTCAAGGCTGTGCAGTGGAGTGGGGTGGTGTCCCAGGGAGCGGCGACCCGCAAAGGCTGAGGGCCACGGCCTCGGCCACCTTGATGCCGTCAATCGCGGCCGAAAGGATGCCCCCCGCATGCCCCCCGCCTTCCCCCGCGGGGAACAGCCCCGGGGTGTTGAGACTTTCCAGCCGCGTCGGGTGACGCTGCAACCGCAGCGGTGAGGAGGTGCGGGTCTCGACGCCGGTGAGCAGGGCGCCCTCCATGGCATAGCCGGGGATGCGGCGGGCGAACACCGGCAGGGCCTCCCGGATCGCCCCGAGCACATAGTCCGGCAGGCAGCCATCAAGGCTGCCGAAGCGCAGGCCGGGTCGGTACGACCCCTCCACCGCCTCCGCAGGCGCCTCCTGGCTGGGTCGACCGGCCAGGAAGTCCCCCAGCCACTGGGCCGGCGCCCGGTAGTCGCCGCCGCCGGCGCGGAAGGCCTGCTGTTCCCAGTGGCGCTGGAAGGCCATCCCGGCCAGGGCCTCCCCCCCCGGCTCGCCGTAGGGCGCCAGGTCCTCCTGGGTCACGGGCACCACCAGCCCGCTGTTGGCATTGCGTTCCTGGCGGGAGTGCTGGCTCATGCCGTTGGTGACGACGCAGCCCTCCTCGGAGGTGGCGCCCACCACCAGACCGCCGGGACACATGCAGAAGCTGTAGACGCTGCGGCCGGCGTTGGCTTCGCCGGTGCAGTGGTGCACCAGCTTGTACTCGGCGGGGCCGAGCCGCGGATGGCCGGCGGCTTCCCCCCAGCGGGCCCGGTCGACCAGGACCTGGGGATGCTCGATCCGCACCCCGACCGCGAACGCTTTCGGCTCCATGGCCACGCCCAGCCCGTGCAGCATCTGGAAGGTGTCCCGGGCGCTGTGGCCCGGCGCCAGCACCAGATGCCGGGATGCCATGACCGTGCCGTCCGCCATGCGCACACCGGCCAGTTGCCGGTCGGTGCCGCCCTCCAGGAGCAGCTCGACCACGTGCTGGCCAAAGCGGACCTCCCCGCCCAGGGCCTCGATCCGGGCCCGCAGCCCCCGCACCACCGTGGCCAGCTTGAAGGTGCCGATGTGGGGGTGGTGCAGGGTGAGGATGTCGGGGTCGGCCCCGGCCGCCACCAGTTCTTCGAGCACCTTGCGGATGTAGGCGGGGTCCTCGCTCACCTGGCTGTAGAGCTTGCCGTCGGAGAAGGTGCCCGCGCCCCCTTCGCCGAACTGGGCATTGGAGCCGGGATCGAAGCGGCGACGGCCCTGCCAGAAGCCGAAGGTGTCCGCCGTGCGCTCCTTCACCACCTTGCCCCGCTCCAGCAACAGGGGCCGCCAACCCATCTGCGCCAGCAGCAGGGCGGCGAAGTAGCCGCAGGGGCCGGCGCCCACCACCACCGGGCGGAGCGCCTTGCTTGCCCCATCGGCCCGGGCCACGGGCCGGTAGCGGCTGTCCGGGGTGGGACGCAGGTGGGGGTCGCCGGCGAAGCGGCGCAGCAGGCGTCGCCTGGCGGCCCCCTCGAGCTCAAGGTCGAGGCAGTACACCAGCGAGATCGCCCCGCGCCGCCGGGCATCGACGCTGCGTTTGACCAGCTGGTGGCGGCGCAGTTCACCGGGCGCCAGCCGCAGCCGCTGGCTGATGGCCGCCTCCAGATCGGCGGCGCTGTGATCAAGCGGCAACTTCAGCTCGCTGAGGCGCAGCACGGCCGGCGCAGGCAGGGGTCTGCTGGCGTTCTAGGGCACGGCGCCACAGGAGGTGCCATGGTGGAAGCTGATCGGATTGGGGCCGGCGTTCTGATGGGTCTGGCTCACTGTCCCCTCTGCATGGGTCTGGCGGCGCTCTGTGTGGTGCGCTGCAGCGCCCACGCCCTGCTGCTCTGGCGCCTCTGGGCCCCACCCATGGGCGCCCCCTCAGTCCGGCTGCGTCGGGCTTCCTGCTGAGGCGGTCCTGTCCAGTTCGGCCTCCATGGCGGCGATGGCGATGCGGGTGGGCACCACAGCATCGGGGTTGAGGCTGATCGAGTCGATGCCCTCCTCCACCAGGAAACGGGCGAAGTCTTGCGGCCGCAGCGCCGCGCCGTGCGGATCGCCAGGCGGATCATCTCCTTGACCGTGGGGTGCCGCTCGTCGAACAGGTCCGCCACCAGGGCGGAGTCCCGGTCGAGCCCCAGGGTCAGCTGGGTGAGGTCGTTGGAGCCGATCGAGAAGCCGTCGAAGCGCTCGGCGAAGGCCTCGGCGCCGATCACGTTGCTGGGCAGTTCGCACATCACGTACACCTCCAGGCCATCCTTTCCCCGCACCAGCCCCTCCCCGGCCATCACCGCCAGCACCCGGTCCCCCTCCTCGGGGGTGCGGCAGAAGGGCACCATCGGGATCACGTTGCCCAGGCCCATCGACTCCCGCACCCGGCGCAGGGCCTGGCACTCCAACGCGAAGGCGGCGCGGAAGGCGGGGGCGTAATAGCGCGAGGCCCCGCGCCAGCCGATCATCGGGTTCTCCTCCTCCGGCTCGAAGGCTGATCCGCCCAGCAGGCGGGCGTATTCGTTGCTCTTGAAGTCGGAGAAGCGCAGGATCACCGGCCGGGGATGGAAGGCGGCAGCGATCCGGGCCATGCCCTGGCTCAGCAGGTCGACGTAGTAGTCGGACGGGGTGTCGTAGCCCGCGACCAGTTCGGCGATGGCCGCCCGGTCGTCCGCCGCCGTCACCCGTTCGGGCTGCAGCAACGCCATCGGGTGCACCCGGATGTGGTTGGCGATGATGAACTCCAGCCGGGCCAGCCCCACCCCGTCGCAGGGGATCGAGGCCAGGTTGAAGGCCTCCTCGGGGTTGCCCACGTTGATCAGGATCCGGGTGCGGGTGGCGGGCAGATCGCCGATGGCCTGCTCCTCCACCCGGAACGGCAGGGCGCCCCGGTACACGTGGCCCACATCCCCCTCGCAGCAGCTCAGGGTGATGCTGTCGCCGTCCCCGATGCGGCTGGTGCCATCGCCGGTGCCGACGATCGCCGTCAGGCCCATCTCCCGGGCGATGATCGCCGCGTGGCAGGTGCGGCCGCCCTGGTCGGTGACGACCCCGCTGGCCTTGCGCAGGATCGGTTCCCAGTCGGGGTCGGTGCGGCGGGTGACCAGCAGGTCGCCGTCCATGAACCGGGCGATCTCGCCGGGATCGCTGATCACCCGGGCCAGGCCGCTGCTCACCGAGGCGCCGATGGCCCGGCCGCTGGTGATCTCCTCGGCCTGGTGCGGCTCCAGGTGCCAGCTGCGCAGTACCGCCCCGCCCCGGCGGGATTCCACCGTTTCCGGCCGGGCCTGGAGGATGAACAGGGCGCCGCTGAGGCCGTCCTTGGCCCATTCGATGTCCATGGGGGTGGGCACCCGACGGCGAGCCCCGTAGTGGCGTTCGATGACGCAGGCCCAGCGCGCCAGGGTGAGCGCCTCGTCATCGCTGAGGGCGAAGTGCCGGCTGTCCTCCGGGGATACCGCCTCGTTGCGCACCGCCCGGCCATCGCCGCCGGAGGGGTCGGCGTAGACCATGCGCAGCGCCTTGCTGCCCAGCCGACGGCTGAGGATCGGGGCGAACCCCTGCTCCAGGGTGGGCTTGAAGATCAGCCATTCATCCGGGTTGACGGCGCCCTGCACCACGTTCTCCCCCAGCCCGTAGGCGGCGGTCAGCAGCACGGCGTCGCGGAATCCGGTTTCGGTGTCGATGCTGAACATCACCCCGGAGCTGGCCAGGTCGGAGCGCACCATGCGCTGCACCCCAATCGAGAGGGCCACCTCCAGGTGATCGAAGCCGTGCTGCTGCCGGTAGGCGATGGCCCGATCGGTGAACAGCGAGGCGTAGCACCGTCGGCAGGCCGCCAGCAGCGCCGCTTCCCCCTCCACGTGCAGGTAGGTCTCCTGCTGCCCGGCGAAGCTGGCCTCGGGCAGATCCTCGGCCGTGGCACTGGAGCGCACCGCCACGGCGGCGGGGACGCCGCCGGCGGCCATCGCGGCGGCCAGATCCCGGTAGGCCGCCACGATCGCCGCCGCCAGGGGCGGCGGCAGATCCGCCCCGCCCAGCAACTCCCTGGCCCCCTGGCCGGCCGCCTGCAGGGCCGCCAGGTCATTGGCATCGAGCCCGTCGAGCAGGGCGGCGAGGGCGGGCCTGAGCCCGTTGGCGGTGATGAACAGGCGGTAGGCCGCGGCCGTGGTGGCGAAGCCCCCCGGCACCTGGACGCCCGCCGGCCCCAGCTGCTGGATCATTTCCCCCAGGGAGGCGTTCTTGCCGCCCACCTCGGCGATGGAGTCCAGCCCCACCTGGGCCAGGGGCACAACGAGCCGATCGGAGTTGTCCATCCCCTTTGCCCTGACTACACCAACTATGGGTCCGGGCCGGGTTCGGGCAGCAGCTGGGCCAGCAGTCCCGCGGCCATCAGGATTCCCCCCAGGCTGAGGGCCAGGCCGCGGTTGGCGGCGGCCGGCCCCTCCATCCAGGTGCCGGCGGCCAGGAAGGCCCCCCCGAGCAGTAGGGTGGGCACCAGCACGATGCCCTTGGCGGTGCGGTTGAGGCTCATGGGCAGGCCTCCGCCCGGGCCAGGCCGGCATCAATCAGTCCGGTGGCGATGTCGGCGCCAGTGGAGAGCAGGCTCACCTGGGCCAGCAGCGTGCCGTCCCGCTGGCCCATCGGCCGCAGATTCACCTTGGTGCGGCGGGGCATGGCCTGACGCAGCCAGGCGGTCGCCTGCTGCTCCTGCTCCGCCACCAGCTTCATGCAGGCCAGCTCAACGGCGTAGCTGCGGTTGCCATCGCCCACCTGCAGCAACGTGCCGCTGCGCACCTGGTACACCTCCGCCGCCGCCGCCATGCCGGGCCAGCCGAGCAGCAGCGCCAGCAGGACCCCGAGCAGGGTCAGAGTTTGGCGCCGCAACTGGGACAGAAGAGGTGGGCGCTGGCGGTGGTGCTGCCGCAGGCATTGCATTGGCGGATCGTATCGATGGCGAGTTCGGGATGGCTGGGCAGACCCACCATCTGGGCGTTGCTGGCTCCCGGGGGCACCATCGGGTAGCAGTTCTCGTTGCGCCGCACACGCACGTCGACGAACACCGGACCGGGGTGGGCCAGGGCCTCGGCAAGGCCCGAGTGCAGCTGGGCCCGGTCGGTGATGCCGATGCCCTTGACCCCGAAGGCCTCCGCCAGGGCGGGGAAGTCCGGCATGCCGCCGGTCATCTCGGAACTGGAATAGCGCTCTTCGTAGAAGCTTTCCTGCCACTGGCGCACCATGCCCTGCCAGCCGTTGTTGAGCACCACCACCTTCACCGGCAGCTGGTACTGGCTGAGGGTGCCCAGCTCCTGGATGTTCATCAGGATGCTGGCGTCCCCTGCCACGCAGATCACCTGCTCGTCGGGGAAGGCGGTCTGGACGCCCATGGCGGCCGGCATGCCGAAGCCCATGGTGCCCAGGCCGGCACTGCTGATCCAGCGGCGGGGTCCGTTGCGCAAAAACTGGGCGGCCCACATCTGGTGCTGCCCCACATCGGTGGTGAAGAACGCCTCGGGCGCCAGTTCCCGCAGGGCGATGACCACTTCCTGGGGGGCGATCTCTCCGGTGGGCTGGGGGATCACCAGGGGGTAGTGGTGTTTCCAGGTGTCGATGCGCTCCAGCCAGGCATCGGTGCGGCGGTTGGAGCCTTCGCCGATGGAGGCCTGCAGCAGGGCATCGAGGGCCAGGCGGACATCGGAGACGACCGGCACCTCGGGCACCCTGTTCTTGCCGACTTCGGCCGCATCGATGTCGATGTGGATCACCTGGGCCCGGGGGGCGAAGCTGTCGAGCCGGCCGGTGACCCGGTCATCGAAACGGGCCCCGACGGCGATCAGCAGATCGCATTCGGTGACGGCGAAGTTGGCGTAGGCGGTGCCGTGCATGCCCAGCATGCCCACGGCCAGGGGATGGTTCTCGTCGAAGGCCCCCTTGCCCATCAAGGTGGTGGTGACCGGCAGGCGGAACCGTTCTGCCAGCTGGTGCACCTCGCCATGGGCGTCGGAGGCGATGGCGCCGCCACCGACGTACAGGAGGGGCCTGCGGGCCTGGCGGATCAGGGCCAGGGCCGCCTTGATGGCTTCAGACCTGGGGGCCGGCGGACGCTTGAAGCCGGAGGGGACCGCCGATCCCGGGGCCACGGGGGTGTAGTCGAACTCCTCGGCACCCACATCCTTGGGCACGTCGATCAGCACCGGGCCGGGGCGGCCGCTGGCGGCGATCAGGAAGGCTTCGGCCACGATGCGGCCGATGTCGGCGGGGTCGCGCACCACCCAGGAGTGTTTGACGATCGGCAGGGTGATGCCGAAGATGTCGGTTTCCTGGAAGGCATCGGTGCCGATGGCGGCGCGGGGCACCTGGCCGGTGATCACCACCATCGGCACCGAATCCATCTGGGCGGTGGCGATGCCGGTGACCAGGTTGGTGGCGCCGGGGCCGGAGGTGCCGAAGCACACGCCCACCCGGCCGGTGGCGCGGGCGTAGGCGTCGGCGGCGTGGGTGCCGCCCTGTTCATGGCGCACCAGGATGTGCTTCAGCCAGCCCCGGGACTCGGCCTTGTGGAGCTCGTCGTAGATGGGCAGGATCGCCCCACCCGGGTAGCCGAAGATGTGCCGCACCCCGTGGCGGTGCAGGGCATCCATCAGGGCATAACCCCCGCTCACCCGCATCGGAACCGACGCTTCAGGAGCTGAAGGGGCGGGTGACGGCCCTGCGGCGGCTGTGTGCCCTGCGGCGGCTGTGGCGGGGGGAAGGGGCGTGAGCGTCACGGCGGCGGCTGGGGACTGGCGAGGGGGAACGGGGTCGTCAGGATGGAAGACCGGGGCGCCCGGGAGGCGTGACGCCGGGCAGCGGTCTGGACACCATCAGCGGAAGACACCCAGGTTAGGTCGCTGCAGGGGGATTGGGTTGCGCTGGCGTCGGCTCTGGGCCATGGCCCGCAACACGCGGGCCGGGTCCATCCAGGCGCCCCTGTAGCGCATACCCCAGTGCAGGTGGGGGCCGGTGGTGCTGCCCGTCAGGCCGACGTGGGCGATCACCTGGCCGGTGGCCACCCGCTGGCCCACCCGCAGAAACACGTTGCCGCTGCGGTAGACGCCACTGCCGGCCTGGCCGCTGAGGTGGCAATAGATGTGCTCATAGCTGCCGGAGCGGATCACCAGTCCGTTGCCGCAGCCGCCGTCGACGATCACCTCGCTCACCGTTCCGGTCCACCAGCTGCGGATTGGCGACCCCAGGGGGGCGGCGATGTCGATGCCGTAGTGGGGCCGGACGTCGCCGCTGAGGGGATGGGAGCGCATGCCGAACCCGCTCGTGTAGCCCGCAAAACTGGCCACGGGGAAGGCACCCCGGCCCCAGAGGCTGGCGTTGCGGGCATCGGCGGGCAGGCCCTGGCTGCTCAGGCCCAGGGTCGCTGCGATCACCAGCGACCGGCCCCGCAGGCGGGGACGCCGGGGGCGATCAGAGCAGTCCGAGGGCATGAAGCGGGCCTTGACCGGTGAGCAATTCCAGCAGAAAAGCGGAAAATCCGACCATCGCCAGGCGACCGTTCCACACCTCGGAGCTGTTGTTCCAGCCCCAGGCCCATTTGTCCTGGGGGTAGAGCTTCACCTTCTTGGGCAGCTGGGCCGCCATGTCGAGGTTCACCTCCGGGCCCGCCATGGCCTCGTGCACCAGGTCGGCGAGGCCCTGGATGAAGGTGGGATCGGTGTCGAGGGCCGGCACCCGACGGAAATGGCTGATGCCCGCTTCGGTGGCGATCTCCCGGTACTCGATGTCGATCTCCTCGAGGGTCTCGATGTGTTCGCTGACGAAGCTGATCGGCACCACCACCAGCTCCTTGACGCCCTGCTCGCCCAGTTCCCGCAGGGCATCCTCGGTGTAGGGCTTGAGCCATTCCACCGGCCCCACCCGGCTCTGGTAGGCGAGGGTGGAGGGGTTGGCATGGCCCAGCAACTCCTCCAGTCGCCGCATCACCAGGGCGGCACAGGCCTCGATCTCCTGCTGGTAGGGGTCTCCCGCCTCCTCCACGTAGCTCTTGGGCACCCCGTGGGCGCTGAAGAAAATGTGGGCCTTTTCCGGCGTGCCGGAGGCGCCGACCTCCCGGGCGATCAGCCCGGCCATGGCATTGATGTAGCCGGGATGGTCGTACCAACTGCGGATGCAGCGGATCGGCAGGCGCCGGAAGGCCGGGTCGGCCTGGCGCAGCCGCTGCAGTTCCCGGAAGCTGGAGCCGCTGGTGCTGATCGAGAAATGGGGATAGAGGGGCAGGACCACCACCTCCTCCACGCCGTCGGCCTTGATGTCGCCCACGGCCGATTCGGTGAACGGATGCCAGTAGCGCATCGCCACGTAGCTGGTGGCGTCGACCCCTTCCTGACGCAGGCGGCTCTGCAGCTCCCTGGCCTGCTGTTCGGTGATGCGCCGCAGGGGGGAGCCGCCGCCGATGGAGCGGTAGGCCTCCTTGGATTTGCCGCTGCGCAGGGTGCTGATCAGCCAGGCCAGGGGCTTCTGCAGCGCCGGGGTGGGTAGACGGATGATCTCCGGATCCGAGAACAGGTTGTAGAGGAATGGCCCGACGTCCTCGATCCGTTCCGGACCGCCGAGGTTCAGCAGCAGCACGCCGACCCTGGCCATGCCTTCGATCAGAAAGGCAGAGCGTAACCCCGCCTCCCCACCGGCGGCCGTCCACCGATGCATCGACCCGCACCCTGGCGGCCCGGGAATGGCCTGGGTAGGTTCCGGTTCAGGTCCCTGCCTGCCGCGCCATCGTCCTGGCCGCCCCGCCATCGCCAGCCGCTGCCGATCCCGGCGCCATGGCTGGCATCGACCCGGTAACGCTGGTGCGGCAGGAGAATCAACGTCTGGCGGCCCTGGGCACCGGCCTGCGCCTGGAGATCCGCCAGCAGCGGCTGGGTCTGCGCGGGCCCCTGCCCTGCCCGAAGGGCACGGCGGAGCGGCCGGTGCAGCGCATCAGCCTGGGGCTGCCGGCCACCGGTGCCGGGGTGGCCGCCGGCCTCGAGCAGCTCGACCGGGTGCGGCAGGCGGTGGAGCAGGGAACCTTCCGCTGGGAGTCCTGGCGCCGGCGTCCGTCCGCTGCGGCAGCCCCTGCTCCGGAGAAGGCTCAGGCGGTGGCGCCCCCTGAGGCTGCGGGAGTGCTGCCCCTCCTGGCCAGCTTCGAGGCCGCCTTCTTCGCCGATCCCCGCCGCCGCCGCCGGCCCGCCGGCAGCCGCAGCACCTGGAGCGGCGCCTACCGGCCCTACCTGCGGCGTCTGGCGGCGGTGGCCGCCGAGGCCCCCGGCAGCGCGCCGTCGACCGTCGACGGGCCCCTGCTGGAGCGGGTGCTGGAGACCTACCCCCTGGCCAGCCGCAGCCGCCAGCAGTGCGGCATCGCCCTGGGGGCTTTGGCCCGCCATCTGCAGCTGCCCCTGCCGGCCGACTGGAGCGAGCGCAGTGGTGGCTACGGCCTGCATGTGGCCCGGTTCCGCGGACTGCCCAGCGACGCCCGCATCCTGGAGCTGGTGGCGGCCATCCCCAACCCCTGCTGGCGCCTGGCCTATGGCCTGATGGCCACCTACGGCCTGCGCAACCACGAGGTGTTCTTCTGCGACCTCTCCGCCCTGGCGCCGGGGGGCGACCGGGTGCTGCGGGTGCTGCCCACCAGCAAGACCGGCGAGCACCAGGTGTGGCCGTTCCAGCCCGACTGGGTGGAACGCTTCGGCCTGGAGAGCCTGGGGGAGGGCGGCGCCGAGCTCCCCCGGGTGTGCACCGACCTGCGCCGCACCACCCTGCAGCAGG
>NZ_JAGQBG010000036.1 GCF_024345515.1 Cyanobium sp. N5-Cardenillas | reverse complement strand
TGGTGCTGATCTGGCGCCTGCTGCAGATCGCCGGCCGGGCCGGCAGCGACTATGAATCGCTCGTGGTGGTGGGGATCGGCGCCATGCTGATGTTCCAGGTGGTGGTGAACGTCAACATGACCATCGGTCTCGGACCCATCACCGGCATTCCCCTCCCCTTCCTGAGCTACGGCCGTTCAGCCATGCTCGTCAACTGCATCAGCCTCGGGCTCTGCGCCTCCGTGGCCAGGCACAGCCGCAGCCTGCGGCGATGGTGGTGAGCCTGGGGGAACTGCGTTCACTGCTGGCGGACGGCGTGCCGGCGGGGCGGGGGGACGAGGACAGCGTCAGGCGTCAGTGGTGGGCCGCCCTGGCCACCGTGCAGGAGGATCTGCTCGGGGCCGCCCCGCCCCAGCCGGGGGTGTGGCTGGCGGCGCCCCTGCCGGCCCTCTATGAGCCCGCTCTGCTGGAGTGGCTCGACGGCTGGGTCTGGACACCGGTGGAGGTGGGCAACCTGATGCCATCGGGGCTGCCGCTGCTGCCCGGCCTGCCGCCCCCCGCGGGGACCGCCCCCCGGGGCACGGCCGGCCGCCCGGGGGGCTTCCGGCGCCTCAGCCTGCGCCTGGACGACGGCACCGATCCGCTGCTGGTGCTGATCACGCCGGTGCTGCAGGTGGCCCTGGCCCTGGATGGCCCGCCACAGGCGCGCCGGCTGGTGGTGCGCTTCGAGGCCGCGATCCTGTCGGCCGCCCTGGAGCTGCTCGATCGCCGCCTGGCCGAGGACGATCAGGCCGCCGGCCTGGGGCTGCGCCGCCGGCTGCAGCTGCTGGGTCCGCTCCGCAACGCCCCGGATCTGGGCAGCCGCTTCTGGCCCCTGCTGGCCCAGCGGCTGGCGGCGATGGCCCCCAGCGTCACCCTGCAGCCGCTGGTGCACGGGGAGAAACGGAGCGAAGGCAACGACGCCGTCAGCAGCGAACTGGCCCTGCTCGAGGCCCTCACCCATGAGGTGCGCACCCCCCTGGCCACGATCCGCACCCTGATCCGCTCCCTGCTGCGCCGCACCGACCTGCCGGCGGTGGTGCGCCAGCGGCTGGAGCAGATCGACGGGGAGTGCAGCGAGCAGATCGACCGCTTCGGCCTGATCTTCCTGGCGGCGGAACTGCAGCGCCAGCCCGGCAGTGGCCAGCCCCTGAGCGACAGCGACCTGGCCCGGACGGACCTGAGCCGGCTGCTGCTTCAGCTGGAGGGGCTGTGGCAACGCCAGCTGGGCCGGCGCGATCTGAAGCTGGTGCTCGAGATCGCCGCCGACCTGCCACCGGTGATGAGCGATCCCAGCCGTCTTGAAACCATGCTCGGCGGACTGATGGACCGGTTCAGCCGCAGCCTGCCCAGCGGCAGCGAGGTGCGGCTGCGGCTGCTGCCGGCGGGGTCGCGGCTGAAGCTGCAGCTCAGCAGCGACGACCCCGACAGCCGGGAAGGCGATGGGCTGGCGGCCGCCGTGCCGATGCCGGTGGGGCCGGTGCTGAGCTGGAATCCGGAGACCGGCAGCCTGCAGCTCAGCCGCCAGGCCACCCAGCGGCTCTTCCACCGCCTGGGGGGCCGGCTCACCGAGCGGGGCGGCAGCAACCTGACCGTGTTCTTCCCGGCCGCCGAGCGCAGCGGCTGAGGGGATGGGCCCCCGGTGGGCCAGGTTTGTTGACGGGTGTGAAGAGTCCGCCGGGAGCGCCGGGAAGCCGAAAAACACGGTGCTAGTTTCCGCCTGAAACGGTCTGCAAGTCATGCCTGATACGGCCCTCCACGGTCAACTTCCGAAGTCCATCGGCAGCACCGGTGGCTTGCTGAACTCGGCCGAAACCGAGGAGAAGTACGCCATCACCTGGAGCAGCTCCAAGGCCCAGGCGTTCGAACTCCCCACCGGCGGTGCCGCGGAGATGAACGAAGGCGACAACCTCATGTACTTCGCCCGCAAGGAGCAGTGCCTGGCCCTCGGCACCCAGCTGCGCACCAAGTTCAAGCCCCGGATCGAGGACTACAAGATCTACCGGATCTACCCCGGCGGCGACACCGAGTTCCTGCACCCCAAGGACGGCGTCTTCCCCGAGAAGGTCAACGAGGGCCGCGCCATGGTGGGCCACACCCCCCGCAGCATCGGCGCCAACCCCAACCCCGCCAGCCTCAAGTTCAGCGGCAAGGCCACCCACGAAGCCTGAGCCCCTCCGGCCAGCACCTATAACGGCGGGGCCGAGAGCCCCGTTTTTTTTGCCTGCCTGTCGCCGTGATGCCCGGTTCTGATCGCAGCGCCTTCCTCGCCCGGATCGCCGGTGGGGAAGCAGGTGCTGACTTGGCCGTCAATCTTCTTCCCCTCTGGAAGCGCTGGCCCGCCGACCTGGAAACGCCCCTGACCACCTGGCTGAAGGTGGGGGCGCTCAGCAGCCATGGGGTGCTGCTGGAGTCGGTGGAGGGAGGTGAGCAGCTGGGCCGCTGGAGCTTCGTCGTCAGCGACCCGCTCTGGACCCTCACCTGCCGTGGCGAGAGGGGAGAGCGGCGCTGGCGGGATGGCCGCAGCGAACAGCTCCAGGGCAATCCCTTCACCCTGCTGCGGGAGGCCCTGGCTCCGCTGCGTCCCGGACCGGTGGAGGGCCTGCCCAAGGTGGCCCAGCTGTTCGGCTTCTGGGGCTACGAGCTGATCCAGTGGATCGAGCCCAGCGTGCCGGTGCACAACGCCGCCGAAGGGGCCCCACCCGACGGCTGCTGGATGCTGGCCGACAGCCTGCTGGTGTTCGACCAGGTGAAGCGCCAGATCACGGCCGTGGCCTACGTGGATCTCTCCACAGGGGCCGATCCCGGCGAGGCCTACGACCGGGCGGCGGCGCGCATCGAGGCCCTCGAGGCCCGCATGCACGCCCCGTTGCCGGCGCACGTGAAACCCCTGGCCTGGCATGAGGCGAGCGGCGCCGAGCTGGCCACCAGCAGCAACCGCAGCCAGGCCGACTTCGAAGCCGCGGTTGCCACCGCGGCCGAGCACATCGCCGCCGGTGACGTTTTCCAGCTGGTGCTGAGCCAGCGGCTGGAAACCCGGGTCAGCCACGATCCCTTCGAGCTTTACCGCAGCCTGCGGATGGTGAATCCCTCGCCCTACATGGCGTTCTTCAACTTCGGCGACTGGCATCTGATCGGCTCCAGTCCCGAGGTGATGGTGAAGGCGGAGCCCTGCGCCGAAGGGGTGAAGGCCTCCTTGCGGCCCATCGCCGGCACCCGCCCCCGCGGCGAGGATGCCCGGAGGGACGCGGCCCTGGCCGAGGAACTGCTGGCCGACCCGAAGGAGCGGGCGGAGCACGTGATGCTGGTCGACCTGGGCCGCAACGACCTGGGCCGGGTCTGCCGCGCCGGAACGGTGCAGGTCACCGAGCTGATGGTGATCGAGAAGTACTCCCACGTGATGCACATCGTCAGCGAGGTGGAAGGGCTGCTGACCGAGGATCACGACATCTGGGATCTGCTGATGGCGTCCTTCCCGGCCGGCACCGTGAGCGGAGCCCCCAAGATCCGTGCCATGCAGTTGATCCATGCCCTTGAACCGGATGCCCGGGGCCCCTATTCGGGGGTCTACGGCGCCGTGGATCTGGCCGGGGCGCTGAACACGGCGATCACGATCCGCACCATGGTGGTGCGGCCCCATCCCGACGGCGGCTGGCGGGTGCAGGTGCAGGCCGGGGCCGGCATCGTGGCCGATTCCCGCCCGGAGGCGGAGTACCAGGAAACCCGCAACAAGGCGCGGGGGATGCTCAAGGCCCTCGCCTGCCTGGAGCCGGCCGTGGCCGCTGCGGCGGATGCCACGCCATGAGCGCGCCCCTGCTGCTCAAGGGCTTTGAAGTGGAGATGTACACCGGCCGGGCCGATGGCACGGTGGTGGGCTGCTCGGCCGAGGCGGCCGCCGCCCTGGCGGGCTTCATGACCGAACCGGACCAGCGCAATCTGGAGTACGTCACCCCGCCCGAGGCCTCCTACACCGCCCAGCTGGAACTGCTGCTGGAACCGCGCCGTCGCCTGCGCCGCTGGCTCCAGCCCCGCCAGCTCACCCTGCTGCCCGGCAGCACCCTGAGCCTGGGGGACAGCCGCCGTTTCGAGCGCTCCGACCCCAACAACCCTTACCACTCCTACATCGAGGCCACCTACGGCACCCGGGTCGTGACCGCCAGCGTCCACATCAACCTGGGGCTGACGGACATGGACGCCCTGTTCGCCGGCCTGCGCCTGTTGCGCTGCGAGGCCTCCCTGCTGCTGGCCCTGAGTGCCTGCTCCCCCTTCCTGGACGGGGTGGCCACCGGAGCCCACTCCCAACGCTGGCTGCAGTTTCCGATCACCCCGCCCCAGGTGCCCCTGTTCCGCGACCACGGCCACTACATCCACTGGATGGAGCAGCAGCTGGCCGCCGGGGCGATGCGCAACGTGCGTCACCTGTGGACCTCGGTGCGCCCCAACGGTGACGACCGCCCCCATGGCCTCAACCGCCTGGAAATCCGCATCTGCGACCTGATCGACGACCCGCTGCTGCTGCTGGCCGTCACTGCCTTCACCGAACTGCGCCTGCAGCAACTGCTGCGGGATCCCCACGGCCAGGATCCCCTGACCGCCAGCCGGCTGGCCGCAGGCGAGCTGGAGGCCTTGGCCGATGCCAACGACCGGGCGGCGGCCCGCTCCAGCCTTGAGGCCCAGCTGGGGCACTGGCGCACCGGAGAGACGCTGGAGGCCCGCGCCTGGATCGCCGCCGAGCTGGAGGGCATGGCCCCCCTGGCGGCGGAGCTGGGGCTGGAGCGCTGGCTGGCCCCGCTCCACGGGCTGCTCGCCACGGGCAACCAGGCGATGCGCTGGCTCGCCCGTGAGCGGCGCGGCGAAAGCATCGGTGCGATCATCGGCAGCGAGGCCGTGGCTCTCGAGGCACGGGAGAAGGCCCTGGACGCGTGGCTGGCGACAGAAGCCGCCCAGGTTTCTGGAGGATCATGAACAGCACCCCCGCGCCCACCGCCCCCATGCGGCTCCACCTGACCGAACCCTCGGTCGTTCCCGCCGAGGCCTCCCCGGGGGTGATCCGGCTGCTCACCGAGCGACTGGAACTCGTGGAGGATCTCTGGCAGACGGTGCTGCGCAGCGAATGCCCCCCCGAGCAGGTGGAACGCCTGCTGCGACTCAAGGAACTGAGCGGTCCGGTGGCACCGGGTCTGGATCCGGAGGTCTCCTCCGCGGTCGACACCGACGGCATCGTGGCGCTGATCAAGGCGATGGATCTGGCCGAGGGCATCGCCGCCGCCAGGGCCTTCTCCCTGTATTTCCAGCTCGTCAACATCCTCGAGCAGCACATCGAGGAAGACAGCTACCTCGAAAGCATCAAACGGGCCCCCGCCCCCGCCAGCAACGACCCCTTCCTGCCGGCCCTGGCCAGCCAGAGCGATCCGGCCACCTTCCGGCAGCTGTTCGAGCGCCTGCGGGCCCTGAACGTGCCGCCGGGCCAGCTCGAGAACCTGCTGCGGGAACTCGACATCCGGCTGGTGTTCACCGCCCACCCCACCGAGATCGTGCGCCACACCGTGCGGCACAAGCAGCGCCGGGTGGCGGCCCTGATCCAGAAGCTGCAGGTGAACGGCCAGGGCAATCCGGACGACAACGAGCGGCTGCGGCAGCAGCTGGAGGAGGAGATCCGCCTGTGGTGGCGCACCGATGAGCTGCACCAGTTCAAGCCGTCGGTGATCGACGAGGTCGATTACGCCCTGCACTACTTCCAGCAGGTGCTCTTTGACGCCCTGCCCCAGCTGCGTCAGCGCATCCGCGCCGCCCTGGCGGCCAGCTACCCCGACGTGCAGCCGCCCAGGGACGCCTTCTGCACCTTCGGCTCCTGGGTGGGCTCCGACCGGGACGGCAACCCCTCGGTGACGCCCGATGTGACCTGGCGCACGGCCTGCTTCCAGCGACAGCTGATGCTCGCCCGCTACATCCAGGCGGTGTCGATCCTGCGCGACCAGCTCAGCATCTCGATGCAGTGGAGCCAGGTGAGCGCCGCCCTGCTGGAATCCCTGGAGATGGACCGGCTGCGCTTCCCGGAGATCTACGAAGAGCGCGCCGCCCGCTACCGGCTGGAGCCCTACCGGCTCAAGCTGAGCTACACCCTTGAGCGGCTGCGGCTCACCCAGCAGCGCAACCAGCAACTGGCCGAGGCGGGCTGGGAATCCCCCTGCGACGGCTCCTCCGGCCATGAAGCGGGCCTCACCAGCCTGATGGAGCCGGCCCCACCCCAGGAGCTGCATTACGCCTCGGTGGAGGAGTTCCGCACCGACCTGGAGCTGGTCAAGGAGAGCCTCGATGCCACCGGCCTGAGCTGCGAAGCCCTGCAGGACCTGCTCAGCCAGGTGCACATCTTCGCCTTCTCCCTGGCCAGCCTCGACATCCGCCAGGAGAGCACCCGCCACAGCGACGCCATCGACGAACTCAGCCGCTACCTGCTGCTGCCGGTGCCTTACGGGGAGATGGACGAGGAGCAACGGGTGGAGTGGCTGCTGACCGAGCTCAAGACCCGCCGCCCGTTGCTGCCGCCGGCGGCCCGCTGGAGCGCCCCCACGGCCGAGACCTTTGCCGTTTTCCGGATGCTGCAGCGGCTGCAGCAGGAATTCGGCCGCCGCATCTGCCGCACCTACGTGATCTCCATGAGTCACACGGTGTCCGACCTGCTGGAGGTGGTGCTGCTGGCCAAGGAGGCGGGGCTGGTGGATCCGATGGCCCAGAAGTCGGCCCTGCTGGTGATCCCCCTGTTCGAGACCGTCGAAGACCTGCAGGGGGCCCCGGCGGTGATGGAACGCCTGTTCGCCGACCCCTTCTACCGCCAGCTGCTGATCAGCAACAGCGACGGCGAGCAGCCCCTGCAGGAGGTGATGCTCGGCTACTCCGACAGCAACAAGGACTCCGGCTTCCTCTCCAGCAACTGGGAGATCCACCGGGCCCAGATCGCGCTGCAGTCGCTGGCCGATGCCCACGACGTCGCCCTGCGCATCTTCCACGGCCGCGGCGGCTCGGTGGGACGGGGCGGCGGCCCCGCCTACCAGGCGATCCTGGCCCAGCCCAGCGGCACCCTCAAGGGGCGCATCAAGATCACCGAGCAGGGGGAGGTGCTGGCCTCCAAGTACTCCCTGCCCGAGCTGGCCCTCTACAACCTCGAGACAGTCACCACCGCCGTGCTGCAGAACAGCATGGTGAGCACCCCGGTGGACGACACCCCCACCTGGAACGTGCTGATGGAGCGGCTGGCGGCGCGCTCCCGCGACCACTACCGGGCCCTGGTGCACGACAACCCCGACCTGGTGGCCTTCTTCCAGCAGGTGACACCGATCGAGGAGATCAGCAAGCTGCAGATCTCCAGCCGTCCGGCGCGGCGCAAGAGCGGCGCCAAGGATCTCTCCAGCCTCCGGGCCATCCCCTGGGTGTTCGGCTGGACCCAGAGCCGCTTCCTGCTGCCCAGCTGGTACGGCGTGGGCACGGCCCTGCAGGCCGAGCTCGATGCCGACGGTGAGCAGATGGAGCTGCTGCAACTGCTTTACCAGCGCTGGCCGTTCTTCCGCATGCTGATCTCCAAAGTGGAGATGACCCTCTCCAAGGTCGACCTGGAGCTGGCCGGCCATTACGTCACCTCCCTGGGACGTCCCCAGAACAAGCAGGTGTTCGAGCAGATCTTCGCGTCGATCGCCAGCGAGTTCGCCCTCACCCACTGCCTGGTGCTGCGGATCAGCAACCACAGCCGGCTCCTCGACGGGGACCCGGCCCTGCAGCTGTCGGTCGACCTGCGCAACCGCACGATCATTCCCCTGGGCTATCTGCAGGTGGCGCTGCTGCGGCGGCTGCGCGAGCAGAAACGGCAACCGCCGATGAGCGAGGGGCCGAGCGACGGGCCCGGTGGCGGCGACGGCCGCACCTACAGCCGCAGTGAACTGCTGCGCGGTGCCCTGCTTACCATCAACGGTATCGCCGCAGGCATGCGCAACACGGGCTGATTCCCTGAACTCTCTGTTGATCCCCTTCCGCAGCCAGCCTTCGACCCCACGCCTGCGGGAGGGCTACGCCCTGCTCCATCAGCACGACCCCGAACCGGCCGGTCTGAACCGCCTGCTGGAGGCCTGCGGCGATTCCCCCCGCAGCACGGATCGCTGGGTGCGGGTGCTGGCCCGCAGCGCCTGGCATCTGGTGGTGCTCGACCCGGGCGGCCGGCTGGTGGGCTTCGTGCGCGCCACCAGCGACCAGGCCCTCAATGCCAACCTCTGGGACCTGGTGGCCGATCCGGCCGACCCCTGCCGGGACGAGGTGATCGCGGCCCTGGTGCAGGCCGCCCTGGCCCGCCTGCGGCGGGAACTGAGCGGCTGCAGCATCTCCCTGTCGGCCCCACCCGAGGCCCTCAACGCCCTCACCCGGGCGGGGTTCGTGGTGGATCCCGGCGGCATCCGGGCGATGGGCCTCGACCTGAGGAACCACGCCGAAGGGGGAACGGGACGGGGCTGACGAGCATGGAGGGACTCGAACCCCCGACATTCAGAACCGGAATCTGACGCTCTATCCAACTGAGCTACATGCCCTGCCACGGCGGTAGGGGTCCGCAGGACCCTTTCCCTCCGATGGCGGTACCTTAGCGGCTGACCGCCCCAGAACCATCCGGCTGCACCGCCTGGACCTCCGGCATTTCCGCAACATCGACGGCCTGCAGCTGACGCTGGAGGCGCCCCGCCTGCTCGTGATCGGCAGCAATGGCCAGGGAAAGTCGAACCTGCTGGAAGGCGTGGAACTGCTCACCAGCCTGCGGTCGCACCGCTGCAGCGTCGACCGGGACCTGATCGGCCACGGCCACCCCTGGAGCCGCCTGGGCGCCCTCACCGACGAGGCCGACAGCCTGCAGCTGGAGCTGCGCCGCAGCGGCGGCCGCCAGGCGTTCCGCAACGGCAAACGGCTGGAACGGCAGCTCGACCTGATCGGCCCCCTGCGCTGCGTCGGCTTCAGCGCCCTCGATCTCGATCTGGTGCGGGGGGAGCCCGCCCTGCGTCGCCATTGGCTCGACCGGGTGGTGCTGCAGCTGGAGCCGGTCTATGGCGCCCTGCTGAGCCGCTACGGGCGGCTGCTGCGGCAGCGCAGCCAGCTGCTGCGCCGGGGCCTGGCGGCCGGTCAGCGGCAGGAGCTGCTGGACGCCTTCGATCAGCAGATGGCCCTGGTCGGCGCCCGCCTTCACCGTCGGCGCCAGCGGGCCCTGCGGCGCCTGGAGCCGCTGGCGGTGGCCTGGCAGCAGCGCATCGGTGGGGCCGCTGAACCGCTCCAGCTCGACTACATCAGCGGCACCCTGGTGGACGGCGCCAGCGACGAGGAGGGACCCTGGCGGGAAGCCATGGCGGAACAGCTGCGCCGGCAGCGGCCCGAGGAGGAACGGCTGGGCCAGTGCCAGGTGGGTCCGCACAGGGACGAGGTGGCCCTGCTGATCGGCGGCCAGGCCGCACGGCGCTATGGCTCCGCCGGCCAGCAGCGCACCCTGGTGCTGGCCCTGAAGCTGGGGGAGCTGGACCTGGTGGGCCAGGTGGTGGGTCAGCCGCCATTGCTGCTGCTCGACGATGTGCTGGCCGAGCTTGACCCGGGGCGCCAGCAACTGCTGCTGGAGGCGGTGGGGGACGGCCACCAGTGCCTGGTGAGTGCCACCCATCTGGAGGCCTTCAGCAGCGGCTGGCGGGCGCAGAGCCAGGTGGTGGAACTGCACAGCGGCGCCCAGGTGGCCTGACGGCCGAGCCCCCTGCGCCGCAGGCAACCTGGCGAACCACTGATCCGTGCTCCTGGCGCGTATGGTGAGATCTGTTTGATCGGATTCGATGAACCAAACCCTCTCCAGCCTCCATCCCAACCCGGGATGGAAGCCCCCCGCCTCCCCCATCCACTCCATTGCACGCCCCGTCTCCACCCCAGGCGACACCACCGACGCGGTAGGGAAACACTGCATCCTCGAGCTCTACGACTGCGATTGCGCAAGGCTCGACGACGAAGCTTTCCTCAGGGACACCATCACGACAGCAGCCAAACGCGCTGGTGCCACCCTGCTCAACCTGATCACCCACCGCTTCGAACCCCAGGGCGTCACGGGCCTGGCGTTGCTGGCGGAGTCCCACATCTCCATCCACACCTGGCCGGAATCGGGCTATGCGGCCGTGGATGTGTTCACCTGCGGTGACCACACCATGCCCGAGAGGGCCTGTCAGGTCCTTTGGGAGGAGCTGGGCTCCGGCCGGCACAAGCTCACCAGCTTCCGCCGCGAAACACCCGAGGCCCTGATCGACAGCCAGAGGGAACCTCTCCTGGCCAGCGCCTGAGCGCAGGTCCTGGGGACCCCAGAGCGCCGGTCACTCCCGGCGCCCCGGCAGGGAGCGGTTCAGCTTGCCGCTCACCAGCCCCTCCAGATCCAGGGCCACGGCAGAGAAGCCAAGGGCCCTGAAGGCCTCCACCAACTGGGGGCGCAATTCACCATGGGCCAGACATCCCAGCGCCGCCGGCAAGCCGGCGGCGGGGATTTCAATGCGCGCCGTCTCCCCCTGGCTGCGGACCCGCAGTTCGGGGAATCCCCGCTGACGCAACCAGTCCTCGGCCGCAGCCACCCGGGCCAGCCGGGGGGCGTCGATCGGCTCGCCGTAGGGGAAGCGGGACGCCAGGCAGGGCTGGGCCGGCTTGTCCCACCAGGGCAGGCCCAAGGCCCGGGAGAGCTGACGCACCCCCGCCTTGTCGATGCCGACCTCGGCCAGGGGCGAGCGCACACCGAATTCGCGGGCGGCACGGATGCCGGGCCGGTGATCGCCCAGGTCGTCGCGGTTGACCCCGTCCAGCACCTGGGCCCCCTCGG
The DNA here is from genome assembly GCF_024345515.1 of Cyanobium sp. N5-Cardenillas. Lineage (GTDB taxonomy): Bacteria > Cyanobacteriota > Cyanobacteriia > PCC-6307 > Cyanobiaceae > Cyanobium. The sequence goes on along the minus strand of NZ_JAGQBG010000036.1, from coordinate 6,591 downwards.
CGGCGGCCGCGATCGGGGCCAGCAGGCGATGCAGCTCCCGCTTGCAGGCATAGCAGCGGTCCTCCGGGTTGCTGGTGTAGGTGGGGTCTGCCAGCTCGGCGGTGGGCAACTCACGGTGGCGCAGGCCCAGCCAGCGGGCCTGGTCGCTGGCCTCCCGGCGCAGGTGGGGCGCCAGGGCCGGTGAAACGCCGGTGATCGCCAGGGCCCTCTCCCCCAGCAGGTCACCGGCCAGGGCGGCCACCAGGGCGCTGTCGACGCCGCCGGAGTAGGCCACCACCACCCGCGGGAAGCCCTCGAGTTGCCGGCAGAGTGCCTCCAGACCCCGCTCCAGGGGGGCGGGCAGGGCTTCGAGCAGGTGCAGGCGGCCAGGGGTGGGCATGGCGTAGATCCTGGCAAGGCTGGGTAGCATCCGGTTCAGAACCTCCCACCCATGACCCCCGCCGCCCGCAGCACCCAGACACCGCAACGCGGCACCGGGCGGGGCATCGGCATCCGTACGGCCGCCGGCAGCGACGAGCGCGCCCATGGCCAGCTGCACGTCTACGACGGGGAAGGCAAGGGCAAGAGCCAGGCGGCCCTGGGGGTGGTGCTGCGCACCATCGGGCTGGGCATCTGCGAGCAGAAGCGCACCCGGGTTCTGCTGCTGCGGTTCCTCAAGGGTCCCGGCCGCGCCTACGACGAGGACAGCGCCATCGAGGCCCTGCAACAGGGCTTTCCCCACCTGATCGACCAGGTGCGCACCGGCCGGGGGGAGTACTTCAGCGCCGCGGAAGCCACCCGTTTCGACCACCAGGAGGCCCAGCGGGGCTGGGACATCGCCAAGGGGGCGATCGCCAGCAACCTCTATTCGGTGGTGGTGCTCGACGAACTCAACCCCGTGCTTGACCTGGGCCTGCTCGACACCGAGGAGGTGGTGCGCACCCTGGCCACCAAGCCGGCGGGCATGGAGATGATCTGCACCGGCCGGGGCGCCCCGCGCCAGCTGGTGCAGCTGGCCGATCTGCACTCGGAGATGCGGGCCCACAGCGGGCCCCAGCAGGGGCTCGAAGGCCTGGAGATCTACACCGGAGAGGGCAAGGGAAAATCCACCAGCGCCCTGGGCAAGGGCCTGCAGGCCATCGGCCGGGGCATCAGCCAGGACAAGAGCCACCGGGTGCTGATCCTGCAGTGGCTCAAAGGTGGGGCGGGCTACACCGAGGACGCGGCGATCGCCGCCCTGCGGGAGAGCTACCCCCACCTGGTGGATCACCTGCGCTCGGGCCGCGACGCGATCGTCTGGCGCGGCCAGCAGCAGCCGATCGACTACGTGGAGGCGGAGCGGGCCTGGGAGATCGCCCGGGCCGCGATCGCCAGCGGCCTCTACAAGACCGTGATCCTCGACGAACTCAACCCCACCGTGGATCTGGAACTGCTGCCGGTGGAGCCGATCGTCCAGACCCTGCTGCGCAAGCCCACCGAAACCGAGGTGATCATCACGGGCCGCTGCAAGAGCCGGCCGGCCTACTTCGACCTGGCCAGCGTCCATTCGGAGATGGTGTGCCACAAGCACTACGCCGAGCGGGGTGTCGACCTCAAGCGCGGCGTCGACTACTGAGCCAGCCGATCAGGGCTGCCCGGGCCCGTCGACCCGGTGGAGGCCCAGTTCGTCCTCCTCGAGCATCTCCACCTCCTCCGAGGCGATGAAGCGTCCCAGCAGCAGGCCCACCAGCAGGGCCACATACAGGGTGCTGGCGACGCTGAGCAGGATGACGAAGCGCTCCCCCACCGCGTTGGCCGGCAGCACGTCGCCATAGCCCACGCCGGCGATGGTGACAAAGCTGAAGTAGGTGAGGCGATCGAGCAGCACCTGGTGGCTGGCGGCCGCGCCGAGGCTGAAGCTGCCGGGCACGAGCACCTGGGTGGCGGTGGCCAGCACACCGCCGGTGAGACCCAGATGCAGGTAACCCGCCGCGGCGCCGGCCATCACCAGCCCATTGACCCGGGGCACCCGGGCCAGAAGGCGCACCAGCCGGATGGAGGTGAACAGGAAGAACAGGCTCAGCAGCACCATCTCCACGGCCCGGAACAGACCGCCGTGCCAGGTCCCGGTGAGCACCGGCAACCAGAGTCCGAGACCGCCCACCACCCCGATCCAGCGGAAGCCCTCCTGGCGCAGCCGGGCGTAGGACACCACACCGATCACAGGCAGGGTGAGGATCGACTGCAGGATCAGCAGATTGAAAACCAGAGCCAGAAGGACCTGGCCCGGCAAGCCCCGCGTGGCCGTGAACGGCATCACCAGGATCGGCAGCAGGGCCGAGAGCAGGAGCGGCAGGAAACGCTTCTCGAGCGCGATCAGACGCCTGACTTCCTGGCGGCGGCGCTCCCGCCACCGCTGGCGGGCGGGGGAAAGGGGCTCAGTAGCGCGGAACGTCAGGATCCACCTCCTGGCTCCAGGCGTCGATGCCACCCTGCACATTCACCCCCTCGATGCCATGGCGGCCAAGGGCGATCAGGGCCTTGGCGGAACGGCCACCGAGCTTGCAGTGCACGTAGAGCCGCTTGCCGTTTGCCAGGCGGCGCACCTCCTCGACCGCCTCACCGCTCTCGATGCGATCGAGGGGCACCAGCACGGCGCCGGAAATCACCGCGATCTCGGCTTCCGGTGGATTGCGCACATCGAGCAGAACCAGGTCGTCCTGGGGGCCGTCAAGCAGGGTCTTGAGTTCGGTCACGCTGATGGTGGGCACACTGCCCGCCTCCTCCTGGCCGGGGGCCGAGCCGCCCACGCCGCAGAACTCCTGATAGTCGATCAGCGTGTCGATCACGGGGCGCTCCGGATTCGGGCGCAGCTTCAGCTCCCGGAAGCTCATCTTGAGGGCATCGAAGAGCAGCAGCCGGCCGCTGAGGTTGATGCCGATGCCGGTGATCAGTTTGACGGCCTCGGTGGCCTGGATCACGCCGATGATGCCGGGCAGCACCCCCACCACACCCCCTTCGGCGCAGGAGGGCACCATGCCCGGCGGCGGCGGCTCGGGGAAGAGATCCCTGTAATTTGGCCCCCCCTCGAAGTTGAACACCGTGGCCTGGCCCTCGAAGCGGAAGATGGAGCCGTAGACGTTCGGCTTGCCCAGCAGCACGCAGGCGTCGTTGACCAGGTAGCGGGTGGGGAAGTTGTCGGTGCCGTCGCAGACGATGTCGTAGCCGGCGATGATCTCGAGGGCGTTCTCGCTGGTGAGGGCCGTTTCGTAGAGATCCACCTGGCAGTGGGGATTGATCTCGTGGATCCGAGCTTTGGCCGATTCGATCTTGGGCTTGCCCACCCAGCTGGTGCCGTGGATCACCTGGCGCTGCAGGTTGCTGTGGTCCACCACGTCGAAATCGACGATGCCGAGCCGACCCACACCGGCGGCGGCCAGATAGAGCAGCAGGGGCGAACCCAGGCCACCGGTGCCGACGCACAGCACCGAGGCCGCCTTGAGCCGCTTCTGCCCCTCCATGCCGATCTCCGGCAGGATCAGGTGGCGGGAGAAGCGCACCACCTCATCGGGGCTGAGCTGGACGGCACTGGTGTCGGGAGGAAGCATGGCGGTGGAGATCCACGACGCACTAAGGGTCCATTCTCCACGCCAACCGCCTGGGGCTGCCCTGCTCCGGCAACCACCAGCAGGCCAGGGAGCGGGGCTCCCCTGCGGGGGGGCCCTGCCCCAGGATCAGCATCAGGGTGGGGGTGAAGGCCAGGGAGAGGTCGAGGGCCGAGGGCACGGGCTCCGAGAACGGATGGCTGTGGGCCGATCCCAGCACGGTCAGCCCCCGGGCGCGGGCCCACTTCTGGGCCAGCAACTGCTCCCGCGGATCGAGGGCGAAGCGGCGACGGCGTTCGGCCGCCGGCTCCCAGACGTTCAGGCAGGGCCAGATGCGCCGCACGCGCCAGGGATCCCGGCTGCCAAGCAGCAGGGCACAGCCCTCGTCGGGGGCGGCCGCCACCATGACGGCCTCCAGCAGCGTCAGCGCCTGCCGACCGATGCCCAGTTCCGCTGGCGTCTGTGGGTTCACACCGGTACGTTATGCATCATTCCGTCAGGAGACCTCTCCTTCCATGATCGACAGCACGACCGAGGTGAAGGAGACCACCCAGGACGACAGCAGCACCAGCGCCGCAGAGGTGGATTTCACCGAGCGCTACAGCGAAGTGATCGGCAAGGTCAACGAAACCCTCGACAAGGTGGACTGGAGCCAGGTGGGGCGCGTCGGAAAGGCTTCCGGTGTGCTGCTGGCCGTGATCGTGGCCCAGATCCTGATCAAGGGCGTGCTCGACACCATCAACCTGCTGCCGATCGTTCCTGGTCTGCTGGAACTGCTGGGTCTGGTGGTGGTGGGCAGTTGGAGCTGGAAGAACCTCACCACGGGTGAAAAGCGCTCGGCCGTGATGGCCAAGCTCCAGACCCTGCGCAAGGAATACCTGAGCTGAGCTCAGCTTCAGCTCCATCCCCCCCCCTCCTGGGCCCTCCGGTTCAGGAGGTTGTCCATGCGAGCCTGGCACTGGCCCAGGTAAGAGCCACCGAAGAGGTTGGCGTGGTTGAGCAGGTGATACAGGTTGTACAGATCACTGCGGAAGCGATGGCCTGACGGCAGCGGCCAGGCGGCTTCATAGCCAGCGAAGAACGCCTCGGGGAAGCCACCGAACAGGCGCGCCATGGCCAGGTCCACCTCCCGGTCGCCCCGGTAGACCGCCGGATCGAAGATTGCCCCCTGGCCAGCGGCGGTGATGGCGGCGTTGCCGCTCCAGAGATCGCCGTGGACCAGGCAGGGGTCGGGATGGTGGTTGTGCAACCACTGTCCGGCGCGCTCCAACAGCGTTTCGGCCTGCCGCAGGGGGGTGCCGCTGCGGGCCAGGTGCTCCAGCTGGGGGGCCAGGCGTCGTTCCACGAAAAACCGCCCCCAGATCCCATCCCAGCCGTTGCGCTGGGGAAAGGCCCCGATCACGTTGTCGCGGGGCCAACCGAAAGCTGTCCCGACCCGATCCTCCGCCACGCAGAGGCGGGTGAGGCTGTGCCGGTGCAGGCCCGCCAGGGCGGCCCCCAGGCAGCACCACTGCGGCCCATGGGCGGCGGATCGGCCGCCGTCCAGGTCGAGCCAGGAGAGGACCAGCACGGCCGATGGGCCTGCCAGGCCCCAGGCCAGGGGCCTGGGCACCAGCGGCCCCTCCTCGCCGGCCGCCGCCGCCAGGGCCTGCAGTCCTTCGGCTTCGGTTTCCAGGAGCGGCAAGGAGGAGGCGCCATTGGTTTTGGCGAACAGCCGGCTGCCATCGGACAGGTCCAGACGCCAGGCGCTGTGGATGCAGCCGCCGCCCACCGCTGTCCAGCCGACTGGCTCGATGCCGAGCTGCTCGGCCAGCCAGGGAGTGAGGGTGGCGGGGTGGGGCATGGCGGTCTGGGGGAGAGGCCGTCAAACAGGCGGGAAACCAATGTGCAGCTTATTCGCTGCACATTGGGGTCAGTGAATATTTGGCAGTCACGGAGTCAGTCCATGGGGAAAAGAAGAGAAATCAATCATACTGAAACGAGATGATTAAGTGAACGCTGAGCGATGGTTCCATCCCGTATCTCCCAGGATTCCATGAGTCGCTCCGAATGGAGGCAGCATGAATTCGCGATGGTGCTCCATTGGGCCGGAGTGGCGCTGCTGGCCTATTTTCTGGTCGATCTTGCCTTTCAGGCCTGGCCTGTCGCCCTGCTCTAGCCGCTGTGGCTCGACCAGATGAGCGGCTTCCTGGTGAGTCGCAGCGTCACGCCTCTGATTGGAGCCCTGCTCGTCGCCGCGGCCTCCGAACTGGACCAAAGGTCAGCCGTCATGGCCCAACGATCCGCACTGCTGCGACGATTGGCCACATGGGTCGCCATCGGTTATCTGTTGTTGATCCCGGTACAGATCTATGCGGGGGTGAAACTGCTGCGCGAACAACAGCAGAACGCCGCTCAGCAACTTTCTCAGGCAAGACTTGCGATGGAGGCGATTCAAGCCTCCACCACGGATCTTCAGCTGCGACGGGCCTATGAACGGATTCCTGGCGGCAAAGCACCTCTTCCGGAGCCATTGCCCGTACCCCTGAACACATTGAAAGCGCGACTGGTGGAGGCCATGGATGCACGTAGCAAGAAAGCCCAATACGAGTTTGATCAGCGTTTGTCAACTCTCTGGCAGCGGTCGCTTGCGTTACTGCTCGGAAACGTCCTGAGAATGCTGATCCTTTTTGTGGGCTTTGCAGCCCTGGGCCGATCCTCAGCGGGTCAACCCACGCTGCTGACTCGGGTGATGAACCGACAGTTCAGAAGCCATCGAATGGCAGGTGGGTTCAGGCCGAAGGACATGGCTGCCGTGATCCCTGATGGGTGGATTGAGGAAGATCCCTGTTCTCCGAGATGATGGGCATGCTGGCTTCTCCCGTGCGCCTCGCGTAGGAGATGGAACGCAACCGCGATACGAATGGGTCAATACTCATCCGTAGGCCTGTGCTGGCCGTACGCTCATTTCACTTTCTCTTGGGCTGATCAAATCAGGAGTGCTGATCTCGGCCCCACCGATCTGGCGCACACAAAAAAACCCCATCCG
>NZ_JAGQBG010000035.1 GCF_024345515.1 Cyanobium sp. N5-Cardenillas | reverse complement strand
CATCTCGGCCAGCTTGGATTCGGCCACCAGTCCCCTGGTGGCCCTCGGGCTGCTTCACCTGGCGGCCTATCTCGATCCAGACAATCCCACGCTGCAGCGACGGCGCAGCGGCCTGGCCCGCCTGGCGATCCTGGCCGTGATCGGCTTCCTGCTCATCGTTCCCCTGCAGGCCTACGCCGGCTGGCAGAGCGTGGCCACGGCCAGGGCCAACGTCGCCCGCCAGCTCTCCGTCGCCAACGGCACCTTTGATCTGCTCCAGGAGACCATCACCACGGCCACCAGCCTCGACAACCTTCAGGCCCGCCTCCAGGCGATGCAGACCCCCAGCCTGGGCATCCGGTTCGAAAATCTGGGGCTGCCGCTGCCGGAAACCAAACGCGCGATGCTCGCCCGTCTCAAGGAAGTGCGAAAGCAGGTGGAGGCCAGGATTCAGGCCCCGACGCCCAAGGCCATCGAGGCGGCAGCCAGGGACAGCCTGCGCGTGATGCTCTCCTCCTTCGCCCTGGCCATTGCCTTCGCGATGGGAGCCCAGCGCAAGGGAAGTGACGTACCGCTGCTGGTGGAGTGGCACACCATGCTGAGCGTCCGGGGTCCCCGGCAGGCCCACACCTCCGGAGGGGGTCGGCGGGGTCTGACCCTGCCCGGCCTTTCGACAACTCCCGACGACGCTTACCTGTCCAGCCTGGTTCCCGAAGCAGACGAGGACCCGGAAACCGGGGTACCGCCTCCCCCGTGAAGCCTTGCGCTCAGGCGTTCCGGATGGCACGATCCGCTCAAAAGCAGGTCGCAGCGCTCAGCGACGTCGGGGCTACGGATTCGTTGCACAACGCCCGAAATGCTTAATGGCGCTTAGGGCGCTCATGCGCAGCCCTTCAGCCCCCGGAAAGGCTTTACAAAGGGTTACAGTAGCCGCGCAATTCCGCCCAGACCTCTTGGTACCACTGGGGTTTGCCTTGCTCCTGCCCCCTGATCGCCCCTGATCCCCACACGGAAACCCGCCCAGGCAGGCGGGCACCAGTGACATGGGCAGGACACAGCCGGCCCCGTCCACAGAGATTTTTGAGCCCGAACCGATGGGGCTGCAGGTGAAAACCTAAGCCACTGTTCAGCTTTGGTCATAGAACTCTCCTTCTGATTTGGCCTGAGCACAAAGACAGCAAGACTGCTGCACAACGATGATGAGTGCAGGGGAAAGGGACCCTTCCATCAGTCCTCCCCGGCCACAAAGTCAATCCCCCCAGTGCTCTGGGAGCAACGACTTTGCAACTGTCTTGGAGTCTCCACTTGTCAACGAGTGGATGCTCTGGACGCGGATGGATTTCGCCTGCTGTTTACCCTCTACTCGCCATGACTTACACCACAAAGGCAGGGGGCCAACAATCGCCTTCCTTCCTCTTCCCTGAGCTCTCCAACCACGCAAAACGTTCAAGCGATACGACCCTCTCCCTGTTCGACGACGCTCCTGAGGCGGCGGACGTCCCCAGCCCGCTGATCACCACTGTTCTGGCCACCACCAAAGCCTCACCACCCCTGCCGGCCGATGCCGCCCGGGAGTCACTGGAGTCCAGTTATCTGGCCCAGAGCAGCCAGGGAAGCGAGTTCCAGAGGGGCGTCACCTTTGTTTCCACTCCCGACGTGGCGATGACCAGCCACCAGGTGTTAAGGGATTCGTTGAGTGATTCACTGCCTGGGGCCACAACGGCTGCGGGCTCGACGTCGATGGCCCCCAGTTGCGGTTGCAAGGCCTGCAGCGTGCTGGCGGTCAGCACCGCTGACGGTGCCGCCGCCTGGGACACCACCGCCGACCAGGCCCCCCTGGTGATGAACGGCCTGGTCACGCTCGGTACGGGGGTGAATCTGAGCAGCGTGTTCCATCTGCACAGCAACCCGACAGCCACCAAGACGATTTATCTCGACTTTGACGGCTATGCGGTCAACAACTCACCCTGGGAAAACGGTGGCAACCTCAGCCTGAAGGGCTTTTACACCACCTTTGACACCGCCGCTCTCACGGAGATTCAGCGGATCTGGCAGCGCGTGGCCGAAGACTTCGCACCTTTCAATATCAACGTCACCACCCAGGATCCCGGCAGCGAAAACCTGCGCAAATTCGGCACCGGCGATGATCGCTGGGGCATCCGCGTGGCCTTCACCAGCAACCTCAACCTGCTGACCGGCAAGGCTATCGCCAACGCGGGCGGTGGTGGTACCGCCTACTACAACAGCTTCAACTGGAGCACCGACGATGTGGCCCTGGTGTTCAACAGGGGCGAATACACCGCCGCAGAAACGGCCAGCCACGAAGTTGGCCACACCCTCGGCCTCTCCCACGACGGTGCCGGCACCACCACCGAGTACTACGGAGGCCACGGCGGCGCCGGACCCACCAGCTGGGCCACCATCATGGGGGCGGCCTGGTTAGGCAACGACGAAAATCTCACCCAGTGGAGCAACGGCCAGTACTTCGGTGCCAACAACACCCAGGACGACCTCGCCACAATCACCAACGGCAACGGCTTCACCTACAACGTCGATGACCACGGCAACGCCTTCACCGCAGCGACGGAGCTGACCGGACTGACCTTCAGCAGCTTCGGCGTCATTGAGCGGAACACCGATGTGGACATGTTCCGCTTCGAAACCGGTGCCGGACTGGTGTCGTTCAACATCGTCAATGCCTCCAGGGCCTTCATCGGCAGCGGCGGCAGCTACCTCACCGAATATCTCACCGCCCGCGGCGCCAACCTCGACATCGCCGCCACCCTCTACCGGGCCGACCAGAGCATCGTCCAGACCTTCAACCCTGCCGATCTCACCACGGCCAGCTTCTCCATCGACCTCGCCGCCGGCACCTATTACCTCGGCATCGATGGGGTCGGCTTCGGCACCCCCTCCGCCAGCCTCCCGACCGGGTACACCGACTACGGCAGCCTCGGGCAATACATGCTGAGTGGCACCGTTCAGGCCGCCACCAGCACCCCTCCCCCAACAACGATCCTGCCACCGGCCACGGGCACCACCACCCAGGTGATTGATCCCAACGGCGCCGTGCAGCTGCTCCGCGACACCAGCACGGATCTGGTTTCCGTCCGCATCAACGGCGTCACCTCCGCGGTCCGCAAGGGTGGCACCCAGATCAAGGCCAGTCAGTTCGGCGGTTGGCAGATCCTCGCCGCTGAAACCGTCGGCACCAACCAGAACCAGATTCTCTGGAAGGAAACCTCCACCGGCCGGCTCCATTTCTGGTCCGTCGACAGCAGCTGGAACTACGTTTCCGGCGGAGCCATCGTCACTCCCACCAGCAGCACAGGCCTGCTCCTCCAGCAGCAGTTCATGGTCGATGCCACCGGTACGCCGCTCAGCCCCACGGTCCAGAAGGCCTCCCTGGAGGCGGTCGACCCGATCATCGGCGGCGGCACCAGCCTCGCCCCGGACGCCACTGACGCCTTCGCCTACGACCAGACGCCCCTGGACTCGGTCCTGCCCGAGGATCTGACCTTCAGCACCGAGCCGTTCCTGGCCCTCACGGAGCTCGCCTCCCTCGGCGCGGCCAACCCCACCGGCACCGAGCCCCTGGTGGCGCCGTTCCCCGCCGCCGGCCTCGACACCTCAGCCACCAGCCCCTGGCTGGTCGCCACCCAGCCCCTGCTGTGAGAGGTCACCCACGCGCCGGCGTTTCACGGCCAACAGATCCCAGAGCCGCTGTCTCACCGCAGCGGCTCTTCTGTATGCAGCTGGACCGGGGTCAGGCCACCAGCCCCAGCGCCTGCTCCAGGCCGGCGAGCACCACATCGGCCGTCAGCTTGATGCGGTAGCGGCAGGCCTGGGTTTCGGTGCAGGCGAAGGTGCCGTGCTCCCAGTACTTGTTGCTGCCTGCGCCTCCCCCACAGAGGCCGAAATAGGCACACTCCGCGCGGCAGCGGTCGGTGCCGGCACGCATGTCCGCCAGGATGCGCTGGAACTTGGGGCTGGCGGCGATCGAGACGAGGCTGTCGGTCTGCACATGGCCCAGCACGAAGTCGCCGTAGGTGTCGGTCTGCACGGAGAGCAGTTCGGGATCGAAGGTGGAAATCGCCCCGCGGGCATCCACGTTGACGATCGCGAACGGGTTGTTCATGTCGGTGCATTCCAGGCGCGCATCGGCCTGGGCCAGGCTGCAGATGCCCTCGAACTCCCGCACCCGCATCCGCTCGGGGTGCTCCTGCCACAGCTCCCAGAACCGCTGCAGGAACTGGCGATAGGCCGCCTCGGCATGGGGACGGCTGAGGGTGGACACCCGGTTCTCCCCCTCCGTCTCCTCCATGTTGAAGGCCACCTCGGTGATGCCGTTCTCGACGAAGAAGGCGTGGAGGTCGTCGGCGTGGCCGAGGGACTCCTCGGTGATCACGGCGATCACCTGGAAGGGGATGCCGCGGCGGCGCAGGTGCTCGATGCCCCGCACGGTGGCGGCGTGGGTCCCCAGGCCGGTGCGGGTGCGGCGATGGACGTCGTGGAGGAAGGCCGGCCCATCCATGCTCACGCCCACCGAGATGGCGTTGCGCTCGAAGCAGTCGCACCAGGCTTCGTTGATCAGCGTGGCGTTGGTCTGCACCGACTGGTGGATGGTCAGGGGCTCCCCCTGCCAGCGCTCCAGCGCCCGCCGCACGCACGCCGTGGCGGCGTCGTAGAAGGCGATCGGCACGGTGAGCGGTTCACCGGCGTGCCACAGCAGGGTGAAGTCGCCACCCACATAGGGGCTCTCCAGCACCCGCTCCAGGGCCGCCTCCAGCAGCTCCAGCGGTAACCGGTGCCGGTCGTCCCGGTTGGGCAGGTAGCAGTAATCGCAGTCGAGGTTGCAGTAGGGGGTGGGCTGGACCACCAGCAGCTGCAACGGCCCGAAGCCTTCCGGATTGCCCGGCGGCGGGGTACCAGTGGCGATCACCAGAAGTTGCGGAAGCCGCCGTTACGGAAGCCGCCGTTGCCCCAGCCGCCATTGCGGAAGCCGCCATTGCCCCAGCCCCCATTGCGGAAGCCACCGTTGCCCCAGCCGCCATTGCGGAAGCCGCCATTCCCCCAGCCGAAGCGGGGTCCGCCCCCGTTCACGAAGATGTAGGCGAGGCGGCCATCGGGGGCCTGGGCCCGACCCTCCGTTGCCTCCAGGCCGGGTGACTCCTGCCCCATGGCCTGGGAGATGCGCCGCAGGCGGGCGTCGATCGATCCAGGTGCGGCCTCCAGGGGGGATGACGCCTGGGCCAAAGCGCCTGCGGGGGCCAGGGCCGCCAGCAGGAGCAGGAAACCGAACAGACCGGAACGGGGGTGGTGCGTCATCGGAGGGCGGCCAGGAACGGAGGGAGGAGCGGGACGGAACGATCGGTGCGCGGCAGGGCGGAGATGCAGGAGGTCATCGGGGAGCCGCCGGCGACGGGGCCGCCAACCGGAGACCTTCGCGGGTCAGCAGCACGGATTCGAAGAAGGCGCGGACCCGCTCGGCGGGAACCACCAGCACACCGGTGGGGCCGACCCAGGGGGCGACGTTGTCCACGGCCTCGGGGCGGCCCTCCAGGTAGCCCTGGAGCAGGCCCGCGATGGCCAGGTTGACCACGTTCAGCAGCCTGGAATTGTTCTCCGGCACGATGCAGCCGACGCCGTAGCTCACATAGGGCTGGTCAGGCACCAGGGCAAAGCCGGAGAGCTGGCGCTGGTGCCTCAGACCGGCCAGCACGTTGGCATCGCCCAGCACCCCCGTCACCCGTTTCTGCTCCAGGGCCGTGACGGCCTGGGCCAGGGTGGCCACGGTGACGACCTTGGCTTTGGGCTGAAGGGTGCCGAGCAGACCGGCCCCGAGGGACCCCTCCACCACCGCGATCGGCTGACCGGCGAGGGACGCCGGGGAGCCATCGAGGCTGCCGCTGCGGGTGAGCAGCCTCAGGCCGGAGAGGCCGATCGGCAGGGAGAAGTCGACCAGGTTCTCGCTCTCCCAGCTGAAGGGCACGCCGCAGGCCAGGCCGGCCTTGCCGCTGGAAACGGCTCCCACCGTGACGGCGGTGTTGTCGACGGGGGCGAAACGGATCCGGATGTTGTTGCCGATCTCCGCCTTCAGCTGGCGGTCGATGCGGCGGGCCAGATCAATGGCGTAACCCTCCGGTTCCCCCTTCGGCCCGATCTTGACCAGGGGCGGGCTGTCGGCGGGACCCACCATCAGCACCTCGCCCGTCTTGGCCGCCTGCTCCAGAACGGCATCGGCGGCCCGCGCCGGCGCCACGGACCCCAGGGGCCAGAGGCAGACCAGGGCTCCCAGGGCCAGGAGCCTGCTGCGGCGGGATCGGACCGAACCGGAGGCAACCGGCGCAGCAGGGAAATCCATGGGCAGAGCCGTGCACGTGCTGCACCTTAAGGGCGGTTTCCGGGCTTGCCCATGGCAGCGTTGGGGCTTGAAACGCCCCGGCTTGGTGGGGCCTACCAGTTCCGGAACGCCCCACCGCGAAGGGCGCCCCCATTCACGAAGCCGCCCCCGCCCCTGGCATTGACGAAACCGCCGCCCCCGTTGCGGAAGCCACCGCCGCCGCCGTAGTAGGGGTGGGCGTTGGCGAAGCCGCCCCGGGCCGCGTTGGCGAAGCCACCCCGGCCGGCGTTGGCGAAGCCATAGGCCAGCCGCTGATCGCCGGCGGAGACGCCATCCGCACCGCTCAGGTCACCCTGGGCGCGGAACGCTGCGCCGATGCGCTGCAGCCGTTGCTCGATGGATCCGGTGACCGAGGTGGGCTGCACGGCCGCCTGGCCAGCGGCGGGAGCCGTCAGGGCCGCCAGGGCCAGGGAGAATCCGAGCAGGGCCGTGCGGGAGGTGATGGACATGGGGTGGATCTCCTTAACGGGCAGGTGAGGTGGGGGCAACCGCCGATGGGGTCGTGGCCGGCAGGGGCCTGACCCGTTCGTAGTTGAGCAGAACGGACTGGAAGTAGGCCTTGATCACCTCGGGAGGCAACTCCAGCACTCCCTTCGGACCCAGCCAGCGGTTGACGCTGGCCACGGCAGTCGGCTCATCGTCGAGGTAGCCCTGCACCAGCCGGGCGATGGCCAGATTGACCAGGTTGCGGAAGGTGGAGTTGTCTTCCGGAAGGATGCAGCCCACCGCAAAGCGGGAGAAGGCCTCTGCGGGCACCAGGCCATAACCCTTGCCGCCGAGGCTCTGGAGGGCACCGGCGAGCAACAGGGAATCACCCCCCACGCCATCCACCTGGCCGGCCAGCAGCGCCCGCACCGCCGGCTCGATTCCGGCGAAGGGAACCCGCACCGCCGTCGGCTGCACGGCCGCGATGGTGGCGCTGCCCAGGGAGTCCTTCACCACGCCGATCCGCTTGCCCGCCATCGAGGCCGCTGAGCCGTCGAGCCCCCCCTGCCGGGTGAGCACGCGGATCCCGGAGAGGGCAAAGGGCATCGAGAAGTCGACGTACATCTCCCGCTCCCAGGTGAACTGGACCCCACAGGCCAGATCCACATCACCGCGGCTCACGTCACGGAACACCGCCAGCGGATCCGCATTGGCGGTGTAGACGATCTTCACCGGCCGGTTGAGATAGGTGGAGACCTCCGCCTCGATCAACCGGGCCACATCCAGGCTGTAGCCCACCAGCGACTTGCTGGCATCGAGGTAGGCGAAGGGCACCATGTCGGTGGGGCCGGCCATGGTGATCTCGCCGGTGCGCGCCGCCTGCTCAAGCACCGATTCGGCCCTGGCAGCCAGGGGGCTGCCCAGCGCCGCCACCAGCGCCAGCAGCAGGGAGGGCCCCACCACGGCGCAGCGTCGGACCCGGGCGGCGAGGCCGATCGGGGCGGCCTGCTGTGGAGGTGTTGGCTGCGGAAGCGCTGGATGCGGCACGGATCGCTGCGGCACGCGGGTCGGCTCGGGGGTCATCGGCGCCCACTCTGGCAACCGATCGGGGCCGGAGCCATCGGTGCCGGGGGAGTGCGGCGATTCTTCACCATGGCCCCGGCTCAGGCCAGCATGGGGTCGAAGCGCATGCTCAGATCCAGCCAGGGGCTGCGGGTGACCGGGGCGCTGGTGGAGATCAGGTCGATGCCCGTGGCGGCATAGGCGGCCAGCTGCTCGGGCCGCACCCCGGAGGCCTCCAGCACCACCGCCGGCGCCAGGGCCCGCAGCCGGGGCACCAGGTCCGCCAGCGCCGCGGGGCTGAAGTCGTCGAGGAGCACCGCATCGGCCCCCGCCCGAACGGCGGCTTCGGCTTCGGCGGCGGTCTCGGCCTCCACGATCACCCGGGCCGGCCAGGGGGCCGAGGCCCGCACCGCCGCGACCGCGGCCGCCACACCGCCGGCCCAGGCCAGGTGGTTCTCCTTGAGCATGGCGGCATCGTCGAGGCCGAGGCGGTGGTTGGTGCCCCCGCCACAGCGCACCGCGTACTTCTCCAGCACCCGCAGGCCCGGCGTGGTCTTGCGGGTGTCGGCCAGGCGCACACCGGTGCCCGCCAGCACCAGCACCAGGGCGGCGGTGGCGCTGGCGATGCCCGACAGACGCATGGCCAGGTTGAGGGCGGTGCGCTCCGCCGCCACCAGGGCCGCCGCCGGCCCCTCCAGCTCCAGCAGCCGCTGGCCGGCCACCACCGGCTCCCCGTCCCCCACCCGCAGCCGCACCGACGCCCGGGGATCGAGCAGCGCCAGCAGCGGCTCCACCAGCACCCCGCCGCAGAACACCCCGTCGGCCCTGGAGACCCAGTGGGCCCGGCCGCTGCGGCCGACCAGGGCCGGGGCCGTCAGATCGCCGCGGCCGATGTCCTCATCCAGCCAGTGGCGCAGCTGGGCCTCCAGCGCCGGGGTGAAGGAGAGCACCGGGCCAGCGGCCCCAACAGGTGGCATCACGGGCCGCCTCAGCTGCCGGCGGCGCCGACGGGGGGGGTTGGCATCGGAGGCGGGGCGAAGGGTGGGCAGACCCGTTTCTCGGCATCACAGGCATAGATCGTGGGCTTCTGCCAGGCCAGGGGGATCTCCAGCAGGTCGCGGCTGCCGGTGATCCCCTGCGCCACGAACAGCACCGCCGCCAGGATGGAGGCGCTGAGGTGCAGCCGGCGCCAGCGCAGATCCTTGAGGATCTCCGGCCGGGCGGCCAGCGAGAAGATCATCAGCCCCACCACGGCCACCCCGGCCCAGTAGTGGGACTGCCAGAACGCCGGGCTCAGCGGGTTGTCGCTGAGGCGCCACACCTCGGGCTGGGCGCCGAGCCCGAGCACACCGGCCCAGGTGAGCAGGGCGAAGACGAGCCGGTAGCCCTTGGCCTTCACCCGCCAGAGGGCCAGCAGGGAAACCACCGTGCCCACCAGCACCAGCAGCAGCTGCAGGGCGCGGCCACCGCCGCCCGTGAAGCCCTCCGGCGGCTGCTTGGTGACGATCACCACCGTGAGGGCCACGAGCACCAGCAGCACCACGCCCGCCGAGAGCCACTGGCCCAGGTCGGCGTGGTCGCGGCCGGTGGTGGGGGGCAGTTTCGCCTTCTCGACCCGGCGCTGCCGGGCCTGGACCCCGAGCCTCACCACCATGCCGATCAGGGGATAGATCAGCACCACCGCCAGGGCGGGGTGCAGGATCCAGAGCCAGTCGATGGTTTGCATCCGCCTGCTGGAGTGCGTTTGTCAAAGCATTGACGCCGGACGTTAAGCGGTCAACCGGGGTGAGCGTTTGTTGATGCCGGCGCAACACCTACTTGCCGATGCAGAAGCGGGAAAAGATCCGCTCCAGCACCGCCTCACTCACCTCCTCTCCGGTGATCGCCCCGAGGCCGGTGATGGCGCCGCGCAGGTCGATGGTCCAGAAATCCCAGGGCAGGCCCTGGTCGGCCGCCTCCAGGGAGCGCGCCAGGCTGGAGGCCGCTGCCGCCGCCAGCTCCCGCTGGCGCCCGTTGATGGCCACCTGCAAGCCCTGGCTCGCGCCGGCGCCGCAGAGGCCCAGCAGGGCGGCCACCAGGCCGTCGCGGCCGGCGCCGGTGAGGGCGCTGATGCGCACCAGGGGCGCCTCCGGCGGCGCGGACGGGGCCGCGGCGGGAACGGCCCCCTGCGGGACGGCATCGAGCTTGTTGCCCACCAGCAGCAGGGGCACCCCCTCGGGCACCAGCGCCCGCAGCTCCTGGTCGGCGGCGGACCAGCCGACCACCAGGTCGAAAAGCAGCAGCACCGCATCGGCCCCGGCCAGGGCCTGGCGGCTGCGTTCGATGCCCAGCAGCTCCACCCGGTCGTCCGTCGGGCGGATGCCGGCGGTGTCGAGCAGGGTAATGGGCACCCCATCGAGCACCAGGTCGCTTTCGAGCAGGTCGCGGGTGGTGCCGGGCAGGTCGGTGACGATGGCCCGCTCGCGGAGGCTGAGCAGGTTGAGCAGGCTCGATTTGCCCACGTTGGGCCGGCCGACGATGGCCACCCGCAGCCCCTCGCGCAGCAGCTCCCCCTGGCGGGATTCGGTCACCAGCCGCTCCAGCTCGCCCCGCACCGCCTCCAGCTCAGCCCGCACCAGCGTCCCCTCGAGGGGGGGCAGGTCCTCCTCGAAGTCGACCCGGGCCTCCAGCTCGGCCAGCTGGTCCAGCAGGCGCTCGCGCAGACCGCCGATGCGCCGCTGCAGACCGCCATCGATGCCGGCCATGGCCAGCTCGGCCGCCCGGCGGCTGCGGGCGGCGATCATCTCGGCGATCGCCTCGGCGCGGGTGAGGTCGAGGCGGCCGTTGAGGAAGGCCCGCTGGCTGAACTCCCCGGCCCCGGCCAGGCGGGCGCCCGCGGCCAGCACCAGCTCCAGCACTTGCCGCACGGCGACCAGTCCCCCATGGCAGTGGAGCTCCACCACATCCTCGCGGGTGAAGCTGCGGGGGGCTCGCATCAGCAGCAGCAGGGCCTCATCCACCCGCCGGCCATCGGCCGGATCCACCACATGGCCATAGAGCACCCGGTGGCTCTCCCAGTCCTGGGCACCGGGGGCCACGAACAGGCGCCGACCGATTGCCTCGGCCGACGGACCGGAGAGCCGCACGATCGCCACGCTGCCGGCCCCGGCCGCCACGGCGGTGGCGATGGCGGCGATGGTATCCCCGTTAGGGTTCGGCCCATCCGTGCCCTCACCCCGCGTCACTGGTCGCATGGCACCGTTTCGCCCCCAGTCTCTGTCCCTGCCGCGGCTGCTGCGGACCCTGCGACGGAAGCTGCGTCAGGGGATCGAATGGATCTGGCGCCAGGAGGGCAGCCACGGCCAGCGGGCCCGGGGGCTGGCGGCGGGGGTGTTCATGGGCTGCTTCCCGATCTTCGGCTTCCAGACCCTGCTGGGGGTGGCGCTGGCCAGCCTGGTGCGGGGCAACCACCTGCTGGCCGCCGCCGGAACCTGGATCAGCAATCCGATCACCGACGTGCCGATGATCTGGTTCAACTATCAGCTGGGCAGTCTGTTGCTGGGACCCGGCAAGGGCTGGCCAGGCGGTCCGCTCCTGCATCACGAGACCCTGCGCCAGCTCGGCTGGGATTTCACCTCCCGGCTGCTGCTCGGTTCGACCGTTGTGGGCGTTGTGGTGGCTCCCCTCAGTGGCCTCCTGTGCCTGCGGTGGCTGCAGCACCGCCAGCGGGCGTCCTGAGGAAGGCGGACAGCCTCAGGATTCGGCCAGACCCGGGAACACCATCAGGTCGATGTGGCCACCGGCGGGTTGGCGCCATTCGCGAAATTCCGCCGCCAGGGCCCTGTGCTCGTGGTCGAGCGATTGCGATTCCAGATCCTGCAGGCGCTGATGCACCAGATCGAGCGTGTTGTCGATGAGCTGGGCAGCCTGTTCGGACGTCATGGCATCGCTGCGATGGGGAAAAGCCTGAGCTTCGAGGTGTTGTAGAAGACGCCGCCCGGGTGGGCTGTAGCCCCTGACACGGGCCGTCTCCCCCGTCGGCGGACCCGCACCGATCACACCGTCTCCGCCAGCCACTGCTGCAGCGGCGTCCAGTCGTCGCGTTCATCGATGGCGGCCCAGATCCGCTCGATGACAGACCGGATCGGCGTTTCCGGCAGGTTCCAGCGCTACCAGGCGTCCCGCCAGACGAGCCATCCGGCCCGGGGCGGCGCTGGGGCCTCGGCTACGAAGGGCGCCAGATCATTGGCCATGGCCGGCGGCCCGCCCGCCCGGACATGCCCGGCCAGGGCTGCGCTGGTGCTCCTTCCTGGCCTGCCTTCCTGCCTTGGTGGGCCACGCGACAGCAGCGGCCGACGTCCCAACGCAGCAGATCTGGCGTAAACGGCTCAGCCGGGAATTTCCAAGGTAAGATTGTAGTGAATGGAGTGTAAAAGCACACCATAAGCACGCAAAAAAGCGCGATGAGATCGATATGAGAATTGCGCAGATTTCCACCCTTCATGAGAGGGTACCCCCCGTTGGCTATGGCGGGACCGAACGGGTTGTGCACTATCTCACCGAAGAACTGGTGCGACGTGGCCATGAAGTGGTCCTGTTTGCCAGCGGCGACTCCATCACCAGTGCCCAGCTGTTCCCCTGTGTTCCGCAGGCCTTGCGCCTGAGTGGGCAGGTGGCTGACGCAACGGTGCACAATGAGATCCAGCTCGACCATGTCATCCAGCGGCTGGCTGACTTCGACATCCTCCATTTCCATAACGGCCACTTCCATTTCCCGTTGTCGGATCTGCTGGGAGTGCCCCATCTGACCACCCTGCACGGCCCCCTGAATGCGCCCGAGCAGAAGCTGCTCTTCTCCCACTTCCATCGGGTGCCCCTGGTCTCGATCTCCGAAAACCAGCGTCAGCCGGTGCCTGGGGCGAACTGGCTTGGCAACGTGTACCACGGGCTGCCCAACGATCTCTATCACTACCAGGCCACACCCCGCCCCTACCTGGCCTTCATCGGTCGCATCTCACCGGAAAAGCGGCTGGATCGTGCCATCGCCATCGCCTCGGCTGTGGGCCTGTCATTGAAAGTGGCCGCCAAGATCGATCCGGTCGACACCCCCTATTTCCATGAAAAGATCGAGCCCCTGCTGCGCAACAATCCGCTGGTGGAGTTCATCGGCGAGGTGGATGACGCCGGCAAACAGGATCTGCTCGGCCATGCCCTCGCCCTGCTGTTTCCGATCGACTGGCCCGAACCCTTCGGGCTGGTGATGATTGAGGCCAACGCCTGCGGCACGCCGGTGATCGCCTGGCGCAACGGCTCGACCCCGGAAGTCATCCGCCACGGGGTCAACGGCTTCCTGGTGGCCTCGATCGAGGAGGCCATCGCGGCGGTCGGCCACCTGGAGCAGCTCGACCGTGCACGGATCCGCAGCCACTTCGAAGTGTGCTTTTCGGTTGGTCGCCAGGCCGAGGACTACGAACAGCTCTATCGCCACCAGATCCAGGCCAGTCGCTGCCACAGTCCCGCCCACCGGACTCCGGTGCATGCCTGATCCGCTGCATCCCTTCGTCCTGAAAAACGAGGAGACCTTCGCCATCCTGGATTCCCGTGGCGAGATCTGCCCGGACGTCCAGCAGGATGTCGGCATCTTTCACCGCGGCACCCGTCACGTCAGTCGACTGCAGCTGTTGCTGTGGGGACGACCGCCGCTGGTGCTGAGCGCCACGGAGCGCGGGGCGGTTGGCGTACTTGTGAGCCACCTCAGCAACAACGACGGCGGTGCCGGTGGCTCGGCGGCGATGACGATCCATCTGGAGCGCAGCACCGTCCTGACCGCCACCGCCTGCCTGCAGCAGTTCTGCTTCACCAGCTACGGGGACGGACCCGTCACGATGCCGCTGACCCTGCGGCTCGATGCGGATTTCCGCGACATCTTCGAGGTGAGGGGGTACGACAGGCCGCAACGGGGTCGCACGGTGCGTCGCGGCATCGGCGGCACCCTGGAAATGATCTACCGGGGCCTGGATGGGGAGGATCGGGTCACGGTCCTGCGCCTGAGCGATCCCGTTGGGGAGGTGGGCGAAGAGCACATCGGGCTGCAGCTGAACCTGGAGCCCCGGCAGACGCGACGGCTCTTCCTGGTGCTGGATTTCCACCCCAGTCCGGCGCCGCTGGGCGCGGAAGATCACTTCAACGCCGCCATGGCGGCCACGATCCAGCGCTTCCGGGACGCCCGGCGCAGGGCCGCTTCGGTGGTCAGCGACAACCCGGCCTTCAACAGCTGGTTGATGCGCTCCTTCTCCGACGTGCACCTGCTGGCCAGCCAGGTGGAGGATGGCCTCTACCCCTACGCAGGGGTGCCCTGGTTCAGCTGCCCCTTCGGCCGGGACGGGCTGATCACGGCGCGCCAGATGCTGATGGTGGAGCCACGGCTGGCCCGGGGGGTGCTGGGCTACCTGGCCTGCAGCCAGGCCGTTGCCGACAATCCCTCCCACGACGAGGAGCCCGGCAAGATCCTGCACGAATCGCGGCTTGGGGAGATGGCCGCACTGGGAGAAGTGCCGTTCTCGAGGTACTACGGCGCCGTCGATTCCACCCCCCTGTTTCTGATGCTGGCGGGGGACTATCTCTGCCGCAGTGATGATCGGGACTTCATCTTCGGCCTGCTGCCGGAGCTGGAGGCGGCGATGGCCTGGATCCACAGGGCCGAAGCCGGCAGCTTCGATGGCTTCCTGCGCTACCTGCGGGTGGCCGAAAACGGCCTGCGCAATCAGGGCTGGAAGGATTCCGACGATTCCATCCACCACGCCGACGGCCACCTGGCCGAGGGCTCGATCGCCCTCTGCGAAGTGCAGGCCTACGCCTACGGCGCCCGCCGTTCGCTCGCCATGATCTATCACCGCCTGGGCCGTCCATCGGATGCCGAAGTGCTGCTGGAGGAGGCCGCCGCCCTGCGGCACCGTTTCCACCAGGCCTTCTGGTCCCCCTCGATCGATTCCTATGCCCTGGCCCTCGATGGCGAAGGGAAGGCCTGCCAGGTGCGGACGTCCAATGCCGGCCAATGTCTGTGGACAGGCATCGCCACCACGGAGGCGGCGGCGGCCATCGCCCGGCAGCTGATGGCGCCCACCAGCTTCAACGGCTGGGGCATCCGCACCCTGGATGAACGGGAGCACCGCTACAACCCGATGAGTTACCACAACGGCTCCGTCTGGCCCCATGACAACGCCCTGATCGGCATGGGTCTGGCCCGGTACGGCCACCGCTCCGAGGCCCTGCAGATCCTCACCGGCCTGTTCGAGACCGCCAGTGCGGTGCCGATGTTCCAGCTGCCGGAACTGTTCTGCGGCTTCCCGCGACGGGAGGAGGAGGGGCCCACCTTCTACCCGGTGGCCTGCAGCCCCCAGGCCTGGGCCAGCGCCAGCGTGTTCGGTCTGCTGGAGGCGGTGACCGGCATGGCGATCGGGCGGGAGCACGGCAGCAGCCGGGTGCAGGTGCGCCTGCACAATCCCTGCCTGCCCAGGGCGCTCAACCTGCTGGACATCAACGGGCTGCGGCTGGGGGACGAGGAGATCAACCTGCAGTTCCACCGCAGCGAGCACGACGTGGGCGTGATGGTGCGTGGTCGCTCCCCCGGGATGGATGTGCTGATCATGAAGTGAGGGCCGGGCCCAGGTCCCCGGTCACTCCGGGACGTCATCGCGGGTTCAGCGAAATCCGGGGCCTCATTCGAGACTGGAGGATTGCAACCCGGGAGCCCACCGCCATGACCGCCTTTCGTGCCGCTCTCGTGCTGCTGTGGCTGACCGTGGCCGGCTACACGGTGGTGGTGGTGGCGCACCACGGCATCGATCTGGTGCGTGTCTTCGTCTCGGACTTCCGGGCGATGGGCTGGCCCGGGCAGTTCGATCTGGATTTCCTCGGCCTGCTGCTGCTCACGGGCCTCTGGGTGGCCTGGAGACATGACTTCTCGGCCAAAGGACTCGGCCTTGGCCTGCTGGCCGCGGTGGGCGGGATCCTGTTTCTCGCCACCTATCTGCTGGTGCTGTCTTTCCAGACCAACGGCAGCATGAAGCAGGTTCTGCTGGGGGCCCGGCGGGCCGACGCCTAGCGGTGCATGGCCACCCGTTGATTCAGCCGATGCCGGTGCGGCAGAGGTCGAGCACGTCGGCCATCGAGCGGATCTGATCCATGGTGGTGCGCAGCTGGGCGGCGCTGAGCAACTCGACCCGCAGGTCGATGCGGGCCGGCTTGCCGGCGCTGGTGCGCACCCGGGCATCGCTGACGTTGATGCGGTGGTCGGAGAGGCGCATCAGGATGTCCTTGAGCACCCCCACCCGATCGAGCACCTCGATGCGCAGCCGCACCGGGTAGCGCCGCTGCTGCACCTCCCCGAGCGGGTTCCAGCGCACCGGCAGCCGCCGTTCCACCGGCACCTGGGGCACGTTGGCGCAGTCCTGGCGATGGATGGTGATGCCGTGGTTGCCCAGGGCCACGGTGCCCACGATCCCCTCGCCGGGCAGGGGACTGCAGCAGCCACCCAGGCGATACTCCAGGCCCTCCAGCCCCAGGATCGGGCTGTTCGATGGGTGCCCTTGGGGGGCGTGGCGCGGCTGGGCCGCCGCCACGCCGGCCGCCACCTCCTCGTTGGTGGGGGTGGGGGCGACGGCGGCGGTGCTGAGGCGCACCTCCTCCCGCAGGCGGTTGAGCACCTGCTGCAGGGTGACGCCACCGAAGCCCAGGGCCGCCAGCAGATCCTCGGTGCCCACCAGGTTGCAACGCTTCGCCACCCGGGCGATCGCCTCCCCGTTGAGCAGGGCGTCGAAGCCGTCGCGGCCCAGCTCCCGCTCCAGCATCTCGGTGCCCCGCTGAATGTTGTCGTCGCGGTGGCTGCGCTTGTACCAGCCCCGGATGCGGTTGCGGGCCGTGGGGGTGGCCACGAAGTTGAGCCAGTCGAGGCTCGGGTGGGCGTTCTTGGCGGTGATCACCTGCACGAAGTCGCCGTTCTGGAGCGGGGTGGCCAGGGGACAGAGGCGGTCGTTGATGCGTACGCCCTGGCAGTGGTTGCCCACCTCCGAGTGGATGCGGAAGGCGAAGTCCACGGCGGTGGACCCCTTGCGCAGCCCCACCACATCCCCCTTGGGGGTGAACACGAACACCTCCTCGTCAAAGAGGTCCTCCTTGATCGAGGCCAGGAAGTCGCTGCTGTCCTCGCCGCCGTCGTCCTTCTGCCAGTCGACCAGCTGCCGCAGCCAGTTGAAGCGTTCCGTGTCGCCGGCGGCCGGCGAGCCCCCCTCCTTGTACTTCCAGTGGGCGGCGATGCCGTACTCCGCCACCTGGTGCATGTCGGTGGTGCGGATCTGGACTTCGATCGGCCGGTGGCGGCCGATTACCGCCGTGTGCAGCGACTGGTAACCGTTGGGCTTGGGCAGGCCGATGTAGTCCTTGAAGCGGCCGGGGATCGGCCGGAAGATGTCGTGCACCACCGCCAGGGCCCGGTAGCAGCACTCCACGCTCGGGCAGAGGATCCGCAGCGCCGCCACGTCGTAGATCTCGTGGAAGGCCTTCTGCTGGCGCTGCATCTTGCTCCAGATGCCGTAGAGGTGCTTCGGCCGGCCGCTCACCTCGCAGTCCTGCAGGCCCGCCGCGGCCAGGCGATCGCGCAGCAGCTGCACCGTGGCCCCCAGCCGCTCCTCCCGTTCGCTGCGCTTGGTGGCGACCTGCTGCTGCACGTCGCGGTAGGACTCGGGCTCCAGCACCTTGAAGGCCAGGTCCTCCAGCTCCCACT
>NZ_JAGQBG010000034.1 GCF_024345515.1 Cyanobium sp. N5-Cardenillas | reverse complement strand
TCTGCTCCCCCAGGCCCCGGACGGCGGGATGCTCCCAGAGCCCCCTGCGGCCGCCTTCCTTGCGCAGCAGTCGCACCGGGCCGATGGTCATGGCCGGATCGGCCGACTTGACCATGTCGTAGAGGGTGAGCAGGCCCACCTGCACTGCCGTGAGCGCCTCCATCTCCACCCCGGTGGCGCCGTTGGTGCGGGCGCTGACCTGCAGCCGCAGGCCGCTGCCGTCGGCGCTGGGCTCGATCAGCACCTGCAGGCCCGTGAGGGCGATCGGGTGGCACAGGGGGATCAGCTCCCAGGTGCGCTTGGCGCCCTGGATCGCCGCCACCCGGGCCACCGCCAGCACGTCACCCTTGGCCGCCCGGCCCTCCAGCACCAGGGCCAGCACCTCGGGCGCCATGGTGATGTGGCCCTCGGCCACGGCGCGGCGGTCGCTGGCGGGCCGGTCGCCCACCTCCACCATGTGCACCTGGCCGGCGGCGTTGAGGTGCGAGAGGCCGGGCTGGCTCATGCCGAAACGAAGGCGGCGTGGGGGTGCACCCAGCATGGCGCTCATTGCAGCGTCAGCAGGCAGCCCACGGGCAGGGAGAGCACCAGGGGGCCGGTGGCGGCGGCCGGGCCCAGGGCCTTCCACGCCCGTCGGCGCAGTTCGACCAGGATCGGCTGTGGGGGCACGGCACCCAAGGGGGCGGCTTCCGGCACCACGAAGACGGTGACATGCAACGGTCCCTCGCTCACCCGCACCACCCGGCAGGGCCAGTGGTGGGACGCCCCGGGCACGGGGGCGGTGGCGAGTTCAAGATGGTGGGCCCGCATCCCCACGTGGCTGATGGACGCCTCCAGGGGCTCCGGCGTCTCCAGGTCCATCCCCCAGGCCAGGGCCCGCAGCCGGGTGGGCCCGAGCCGCTGAACCGCCGAGATGTTCTTGCAGCCCGTGAGTCGCGCCACCGCCACCGCCCCGGGTCGCTCGAACACCTCCCACCGGGGCCCCTGGCGCAACCGCGCCCCCCGATCGATCACCAGCAGCTCCTCGCACAGCCGGTAGGCCTCCTCCATGTCGTGGGTGACCAGCAGGGTGGGCACGGCGGAGCGGGCCAGCAGGTCCTCCATCAGCTGCTGCAGGCGACGGCGGCGATGGGCGTCCTGGGAGGAGAGGGGCTCATCCAGCAGCA
Source organism: Cyanobium sp. N5-Cardenillas (assembly GCF_024345515.1). Classification (GTDB taxonomy): domain Bacteria; phylum Cyanobacteriota; class Cyanobacteriia; order PCC-6307; family Cyanobiaceae; genus Cyanobium. The sequence continues at coordinate 16,625 of NZ_JAGQBG010000034.1, read as the reverse complement.
GCAGATCCGGTTCGGTCACCAGGGCCCTGGCCAGGGCCGCGCGCTGCTGCTGACCGCCCGAGAGCTGGGCGGGATAGTGCCTTGCCTGCTCCAGCAACCCCACTGCCGCCAGCTGGGCGGCCACCCTGGCCTGGCGTTCGGCCGGCGGCAGGTGGGCCAGCCCGAAAGCCACGTTGGCGGCCACGCTCAGGTGGGGGAAGAGGGCATCGTGCTGAAGCATCACGGCGATGCGGCGCCGCTCCGGCGGCAGATCGATGCCCCGTTCCGCGTCGAACAGCACCCGGCCGTTGAGTTCGATCCAGCCGGCCTGCGGTCGCTCCAGACCGGCCAGGAGGCGCAGCAGCAGGCTCTTGCCCGCCCCGGAGGGACCCAGGATCGCCAGCCGACGGCAGGCGGTGTCGAGGGCCAGGTGGAAGCGGAACCCGCCGTGTCGCCGGTGGAGTTCGAAACGGAGGGCGAAGGGGCCCGGCGCGACGGCAGTGCTGGCGGCCGGGATGGCGGGCGCGGCTGGGGGGAGGGGCACGGGCAGCGACTCCGGCGCGGTGGCGCCCTCCAGCCCCGGCCGGCGCCCCCGGCTCAGAAACAGCTGCACCAACGCCAGGCAGAGGCCGTTCAGCAGCAACACCTGACCGGTCCACACCCAGGCCTGGGGCAGGTCGCCGGCGTCGACGGCCGCGTAGATGGCCAGGGGCAGGGTCTGGGTGCGGCCGGGGATGTTGCCCGCCAGCATCAAGGTGGTGCCGAACTCCCCCAGGGCCCGGGCGTAGCCGAGGCTGAGGCCCGCCCCCAGCCCAGGCAGCACCAGGGGCAGGGTGATCCGCCGCCACACCCGCCAGGGCCCCGCCCCCAGGCTGCGGGCCACCGCCTCCAGGCCGGGATCCAGCTGCTCCAGCGCCGCCAGCAGGGTGCGGTAGATCAGGGGGAAGGCCGCCATCGCTGCGCTCAGCACCGTCGCGGGCCAGCTGAATACCAGCTCCAGCCCCAGCCGCGCCAACGGCTCCCCCAGGGGGCCGTAGCGGCCCAGCAGCTGCAGCAGCACGAAGCCCAGCACGGTGGGCGGCAGCACCAGGGGCGACAGGAGCAGCAGGTCGGCCGCAGCGCGCCGCGAGCCTCGCCAGCGCCGCACCCGGTCGGCGGCGAGAAACGCCGCCGGGGTCACCAGCAGCACCGCCAGGGCGGCGCTGCGCAGGGACAGCACCAGGGGCGACAGTCCCTGGGCGGCCTCCATCAGGGGACCCGGTCGGACAGGGACTCAAAGCCCTCGCGGCGGAACCGCGCCTGGGCGGCGGGGGTGCCCAGGGAGCGCAGGTAGGCCAGGGCCAGCTGGGGCTGGCGGCTGCCGCGCAGCACCGCGCCGCTGTAACGGATCGGGGCATGGCTGGTCGCCGGGGCCGTCGCCACCACCCGCAGCCCCCCCAGCTGCACCACGTCGCTGCGGTAGACGAACCCGGCGTCCACGTTGCCGGCCGCCACCGCCCGGGCCACGGCCCGGACCGAACCCAGGGGCACCAGCTTCGGGGCCACGGCGGCGGTGAGGCCGAAGTGGACCAGCACCTGGCGGGCGTAGTCGCCGGCGGGGACGGTGCCATCGCCGATGGCGATGCGCCCCACCCCGGGCCCCGCCAGGCCGGCGATCGCCAGGGTCCGCTGCGGCGCCCGGGCCGGCACCACCAGGACCAGCCGGTTGCCAAGCACATCCCTCCGGCTGCCGGCCAGCAGCAGGCCCGCCTTCTCCAGGGTGTCCATCGGCCGGACCCCGGCGGAGAGGAACACATCCACGGGCGCCCCCTGCTGAATCTGCTGCTGCAGCAGACCGGAGGCGCCGAAGTTGAACTGGGGCGGCACTGCACGCTGGGCCCTCGCGAAGGGGGCCGCCAGCGCCTGCAGCGGCCCTGAGAGACTGGCCGCCGCGCTCACCAGCAGCGATGGGGCCGCGGCCCTGGCCCCGCCCGCAGCGCCACCCACCGCGGCCGCCAGGCCAACAATCAGCAACGGCACGGCCAGCAGCGGCATCGGCGGTCTCAGAAGGGGATCGGCATCGCCACATCAGCGGGGGACGGCGCGCAGGAGGCCACCCGCTCCTCCACCACCGCCCCCACCACCACGATCGAGGGCGAAGCGAACGCCTCGGCCTCCACCCGGTCGGCCAGCACCTCCAACGTGGCCACCAGCTGCCGCTGGCCCCGCACGGTGCCCTGCTGGATCACGGCGGCGGGGGTGGTGGGGGCCAGCCCCCCCGCGATCAGCTCCGCGACGATGTGGCGCAGGTTGTGCAGGCCCATGTAGATCACCAGGCCGTCACTGCTGCGGGCCAGGCCGCGCCAGTCTACGCCGGGACGGCGCTTGTCGATCTCCTCATGGCCCGTCACGAAGGTGACGCTCGAACCCGCCCGCCGGTGGGTGACCGGAATGCCGGCGTAGGCGGGGGCGGCGATGCCGGCCGTGACCCCGGGCACCACCTGCACCGGGATCCCGTGGGCGGCCAGGTGGGCCGCCTCCTCACCACCGCGGCCGAACAGGAACGGATCGCCGCCCTTGAGGCGCACGATCAGGCGGCGGCGGCCGGCCAGCTCGCGCAGCACGGCGTTGGTACTGGGCTGGGGTACCGAATGGAAGCCGCGGCGCTTGCCGACGAAGTGCCGCTCGCACCCCTCGGGCACCAGATCCAGCAGGGCGGTGGGCACCAGGGAGTCGTAGACGAGGGCATCGCACTGCCGCAGCAGCCGGTAGGCCCGCAGGGTGAGCAGGTCGGGATCCCCGGGGCCGGCCCCCACCAGGTACACCGTGCCGGGGCCGTCGTTCGCCGTGGGGGCCAGGGTCTCGTCCGTCATGGCTCCGTCATGGCAAGGCCATCAGCGCCTCCAGCACCACGGCCCGGAACCGGGGCCGCTGCAGCAGCGGCACGCCGAGCGGCGACGGCAGGGCGTCGGTGAGCCGGTTGGCCGCCAGGGCCAGGGGCAGGGCGGGGCCAGGCAGGGACAGCGGAGCGTCCGCAGGGTTGGGGGCACTGTATGGAGTGGCGCGGCAACGGCCACCGGTGACGGCCTCCAGGTGGGCCAGGAATGCCGCCCCCAGGGGCCCCTCCAGGGGGTGATGCAGCAACCAGGGCCCCACCTCCGCCTCGGCCTTCAGGGACGCCAGCTCGGCGGCCAGGGCGCCCTGCCAGGACGGCCAGGAGCCCAGGAAGGGCAGGCGCCGCAGCGGCCCGCGACGACGGCATCGTGCGGCGATCTGCGGCACGTCCCGGCGCACATGGCTGCCGGGCAGGAGAAACAGGGGCACCAGCAGGAGGGGGGCCGCGCTGCTGCCGACCGGCAGGGCCGGGGGTTCCCCAGCGGTGAGGGCCTCCAGGGCCACGGGCGCCCCGCGGCCCCCTTCCAGCTGGCGGACCAGGTCCTGCAGTTCGGAGGGGATCACCCCACCGGCGCGGCCATGCACCACCAGCAGGAGGGGGCTTGCGATGATCCCGGGCATGCCCCTCACCCTAGGGATCACCGTATGGAGGCCGCCGCGCATGTCGACGCCGAGCTCCCGTGAGGCCTGGACGACGCAGCGGCGTCAGCAGCATGGCGACGCCCTGGGGGCCGACCGCCGCCGTTGCCGCGAACTGATCGCCGCCCTGGGCAGCGGCGAACGCAGCGGCCGGGCCCTGAGCCGGGCCGAGGCCGGTGAAGCCCTCGATCTGCTGCTCGACGGGCGCTGCAGCGACGCCCAGGCCGGTGCCTTCCTGATCGCCCATCGCCTGCGGCGGCCCGAGCCCCAGGAGCTGGCCGGGATGCTCGACAGCTACGGGCGCCGCGGGCCGCGGCTGGCGGCGAGCCCACGCCGGGTGCTGAGTTTCGGCGTGCCCTTCGATGGCCGCAGCCGCTCCGCACCGCTGCTGCCCCTGGTGGCCCTGCTGCTGGTGACGGCAGGCGTCGGGGTGGTGCTGCACGGCGGCGGTCCGATGCCGGTGAAGTACGGCTTCACCACCGCCGAGGCCCTGGCCGCCCTCGACCTGGACCGCCGCCACATCCCCTGGAGCGCGGTGAACCGCCACTTCGCCCAGGAAGGGCTGGCCCTGCTGCACCAGCCGGCCCACTTCCCGGCCGCCGAGCGGCTGGTGCCGCTGCGGGAGCAGATCGGCAAGCGCCCGCCGGTCGCCACCCTGGAATTGCTCTGGAGCTGCCACGACGGCCCCCACCTGCAGGTCAGCGGCTTCGTCCACGCCCCCACCGAGCGGCTGGCCCGCCTGGCCCTGGCCGCCACCGGCCAGGACGAGCTGCTGCTGATCAAGGGGATGGAGGGGGGCGTGGAGCTGCCCACCAACCGGGTGGCGATCGCCTCCCACCGGCAGAGGGGAGCGGGGGGAGCGTCGGAGCGGCTGATCCTGCGGGCCCGGGACCACGGCCTGGGGGCCCCGGAGGTGCCCCTAGAGAGCCTGGCCCAGTGGCGGGGCCAGGCCCGGGACGCCCTGGCGGCCTCAGGGCCCCTGGTGGCGGGACTGATCTGGAACGCTGGCTTTCTGCTCTGGCGCGCCGGGATCAGCGAGAGCCTCCAGGCGGGGCTGACCCTGGCGGAGCGGCTGCTGGAGGATGGGGCCGTGGAGCAGCGGCGCCGCCAGCTGGCCGACGCCCTGGCCAGCGGGTTGGACCTCACAGCAGGGGATACCCCGCCAGCAGGGCACGGGCCCGATCCAGCAGGTTGTTGATCAGCCGACGCCCCTGGCGCTCCCCCTCCTGGCCCCAGCGCTCACGGCCGGCCCGCAGCTGCGTCACGCCGTCGGGTCCGAGGGCCTGGCGCACGTAGTCGCCATCCTCATCGAGCCAGACCTCCAGGGCAGCGTCCGTCACCTCCACGTGGAACTGGAGCCCGTGGGCGTGGTGGCCGATGCGGAACATCTGCTCGGCGCAGAGGGGCGTGGACCCCAGCAGGGTGGCCCCGGCCGGCAGCTGGATCCGGTCCCCATGCCAGTGCAGCACCGGCAGGGCGGCGTCGATCCCGGCGAGCACCGGTTCCTGCTCCTGGGTCCGCGTCCAGGACACCGGCCCCCAGCCCACCTCATAGTCGCGCACGGGGGGGTCCCCCGTGACCAGCGGCACCACCTGGCCCCCGGCGGCGAAGGCCAGCAGCTGGGCCCCCAGACACAGGCCGATCACCGGGCGCTCGCAGGCCAGGCACTCCCGCAGCAGGGCCACCTCCGCCGCCAGCCAGGGGAACGACGGCGAACCGATGTCAGCGACGCCCATCGGTCCGCCGAGCACCAGCAGGGCCTGGTCGGGGCCAAGACGGGGCATCGGCTCCCCCCGGTCGGGCCGGCACAGCGTCACCGTCCAACCCCGGCGAAGGGCCTCCTCGGCAAAGCGGCCCGGTCCTTCCCGTTCCAGGTGCTGGAGCACCACCAGGTGGGTCATGGGTGGGCAGGACGGCGATGGGAGCCCCAGCATGGGGGCGTCCGCCGCTCAGGGCCAGGTTCCATGGGCAGCGATCCCAGCCTCCGCCAGCTGCTGACGCTGGCGATCGGGTCGGTCGGACTGGGCTACGTGCTCTATGGCAGGAAGCAGGCCCATGCGGTGGCCCTGGGCTGCGGGGTGCTGCTGGTGGTGGTTCCCTACGGCATCAGCCACCTGACGGCCCTGGTGGCCATCGCCCTGCTGCTGATGGTGCTTCCATTTCTGCTGCACCGATTCCTCGTCTGAGCCATGCCGACCCCGCAGGAGGTGCTGCACTTCTGGTTCGCGGAGACGCCCTCCTCCGCCTGGTTCCGACCCGGTCCCGACGGCGACCGGATCGTCCTGGATCGGTTCGGGGCACTCACCGACCAGGCCCTGGCCGGCGGCCTGGACATCTGGGGCACCAGCGCCGCCGACGCCCTGGCCCTGCTGCTGCTGCTCGACCAGTTCCCCCGCCAGATCTGGCGCGACCAGGCCCGCGCCTTTGCCGGCGATGGCCAGGCCCAGGCCCTCACCCTGCGGGCCCTGGAGGCCGGCTGGGTGGAGGCGGAGCCGGCCCCGCAACGGCGGCCGTTCTGGCTGATGCCCCTGATGCACCGCGAGGATCTGGCCCTGCAGGCACTGGGTCTGCCCCTGTTCGAGCGCCACACCGACGCCCGCACTGCGGAGTTCGCCCACCGCCACCATGCGGTGATCGCCCGCTTCGGTCGCTTCCCCCATCGCAACCAGGCCCTCGGGCGGCCGAGCAGCCCCGAGGAGGAGGCGTTCCTGCTGCAGCCCGGCTCCCGCTTCTGACCCCAGCCCGATGCGCTCCCCCACCGACCCTGCCGACGCCGCCGCGACCCTGCGGGCCGCCGAGGCCACCGCCCACCGGCTGGCGGGGGAGCTGTTCCCCTGGGACCTCACCCGGGCCCTGGAACTGGCCCTGCTCAAGACCTTCTGCGTGCCCTCCATCTCCGGCCTGCTGGCCCGCACCGGGGAATTCGAGCGCCGGCCCCGCAAGCGCTACGACGACACGGGCCTGATGGTGGCTGAACTGCTGCGCCGTGGCCTGGATAGCCCGGCCGGAGCGGCGGTGATCGCGAGCATGAACCGCATCCATGGCCACTACGCGATCGGTAACGACGATTTCCTCTACGTGCTCTCCACCTTCGTGGCCGAGCCGATCCGCTGGCTGGCCCGCTACGGCTGGCGGCCCCTGACCCCCCTGGAGCAGGAGCACCTGTTCCGCTTCTGGTGCGGGGTGGGCGAACGGATGCGGATCGCGGCGCTGCCCCCCAGCCTGGAGGCGTTGCTGGCCCTGAACGAGCGGGTGGAGCGGGAGGCCTTCGCGCCGGGGGCTGATGGGCCTGCTGGACCGCCAGACCTGCGCCGCCCTGGGCTGGAGCACCGCGCCCGACTGGCTGCAGACGCTGGTGTTGCAGACCCTGCGCTCCCGCAGCCGGACCGCCGCCCTGGTGGCCAGCGGCCGCCGCCGTCTGGGCCGGCCCGCCCCCGCCCGCTTCTATTCCCAGCAGCCCACCCCCAGCTACGGCGCCACGTTCCGGCTCGAGCAGCTGGGCCCACCGCCGCTGCTGGCGGATCTGGCTAAGCAGGAGGTACCGCTTCCTTCCCGCCAGCCCATGGTCGCCCCCTTCCAGTCCCCCCACTTCGCCGTCGCGCGCACGGAGGACGGCTGGATCATCGAGGCCCGCGTCACCAAGGATCAGCAGGGCGACTGGCTGCTGAGCCGTCACGAACTGGAGGAGCTCCAGGCCCTGCTGGAACGGGTGATCGCCTCCTGACCCGCTCCGCTCCCCCCGATCCGGTGGCCCCGGAGCTGGCGTCGACCGCCCAGACCCCTGGCCGCCTGCTCAACGTGCTGGGGGTGACCTTCGGCATCGCCGGCGCCGTGGGCGGCACCATCGGTGCCGGCATCCTGCGCACCCCCGGCCTGGTGGCGGCCCAGCTGGGCAGCGGCCCCTGGGTGGTGGCAGCCTGGCTGGCCGGCGGCCTCTATGCCCTGCTCGGCGCCAACGCCGTGGCGGAACTGGGGGCCAGCCTACCCCTGGCCGGCGGCTGGTACGTCTACGCCCGGCGCTGCTTCGGGGATGCGGCCGGCTTCACCGTGGGCTGGATGGACTGGATCGGCCACTGCACCGGCATCGCCTGGGTGGCGGTCACGATCGGGGAGTACGCGGCCTTCCTGATGCCGGGCCTGGAGCTGCCCGAAAAGCTGGTGGGGCTTGGGGTGGTGGCCCTGTTCACCCTCATCCAGCTGCTGGGGGTGGAGGCCGGCAGCGGCAGCCAGAAGCTGCTGAGCCTGGCCAAGGCGGTCGCCTTCCTGGCGGTGGTGGCGGCCTGCTTCCTGCTGGGCGGCCCCGACAGCCGCGCCGCCGCCAGTGCGGCCATCCCCACCACGGCGACGGCGCTGGCCACACCGGCGGGCTGGACGGGGATGGCGGTCGCGCTGGTGTTCTCCCTGCAGGCGATCGTCACCACCTACGACGGCTGGCACAGCCCCATCTACTTCTCCGAGGAGTTCAGCGAACCCCAGGAGGACCTGCCCCGCTCCCTGATCGGCGGGGTGCTGGCGGTGATCGCCATTTACACCCTGTTCAACCTGGCCCTGCTGCGGGTGCTGCCCCTGAAGGTGATCGCCGTCTCCAGCCTGCCGGTGGCCGACGCAGCCGCCCTGCTGTTCGGCGCCTTCGGCGGCCAGGCGATCACCGTGCTGGCCCTGGTGTCCCTGGCGGGCCTGATCAACGCCTCGATCATGGGCGCCCCCCGCATCCTCTACGGCCTCAGCCGGGACAAGCTGTTCAGCCCCCTGGTCGACCGGGTGAACCGGGGCGGCACCCCCACCGTGGCCCTGGTGCTCACCAGCCTGGCCTCGGCGCTGCTGGTGCTCTGCGGCGACTTCACGATCCTGCTCGGGCTGGCGGCGTTCCTCTACGTGAGCCTCTACCTGGTGGGGATCGTCTGCCTGTTCGTGCTGCGCCGGCGGGAGCCGGAGCGGCCAAGGCCGTTCCAGGCCTGGGGCCACCCCTGGAGCACCGCCATCGTGCTGGTGGGATCCATCGCCTTTCTGGTGGGCGCCCTGCTCAACGACACCGCCAACGGCGGCTGGGCCCTGCTGCTCATCGGCGTCAGCGTGCCCGTGTTTCAGGCCACCCGGGCCCTGACGCCGGCCGAGGCGCCATGACGTCCCGGTGGCCGCCGGCCTGGTGGGACGGCGCCCTGGCGGGGGAAATCCTGCAGCGCAGCGGCGAGCACCTGCTGCTGGTGGGCACCGCCATCGGCCTGGCCCTGGCGATCAGCCTGCCGCTGGGCCTGTGGATCAGCCGCCGGCCCCGCTGGGCCGGGCCGGTGCTGGCGGCCGCCAGCACGGTGCAGACGGTGCCGAGCCTGGCGATCTTCGGCCTGCTGCTCACCGTGCCGCTGCTGGGGGGCATCGGCACCACCCCGGCGATCGTGGCCCTCACCCTCTACGCCCTGCTGCCCCTGCTGCGGGGCCTGGTCACCGGCCTGGCCCAGGTGTCCACGGGGCTGAAGCAGGCCGGGCATGCCCTCGGACTCAGCGAGCGTCAGGTGCTGCTGCGCGTGGAGCTGCCCCTGGCCCTGCCCACCCTGATGGCCGGCCTCCGGGTGGCCACGGTGATTGGCGTGGGGGTGGCCACGATTGCTGCCGCCATCGGTGCCGGTGGCCTGGGGGTGTTCATCTTCCGGGGCATCGCCACGGTGAACAACGGCCTGATCCTGGCCGGGGCCCTGCCGGCCGCCGCCATCGCCCTGCTCGCCGATGGCGGCCTGGGGTGGCTGGAATGGCGGCTGGCCCAGCCCCGTGCCAAGGGTCCCAGCGGCGGGCGGCGACGGCCGCTGCGACTGGCCTGGGGTCTGGCAGTCCTGGCCCTGGGGGCCGTACTGGCGCTGCGGCTGCTGCCGGTCCCCAGCGCCGGCACGGTGCGGATCGGCAGCAAGAGTTTCACCGAGCAGCTGATCCTGGGGGAACTGCTGGCCCAGCAGATCGAGGCCAGCACCCCGTTGAACGTGAAGCGGGACTTCGGCCTGGGGGGCACCGGCCTGATCCACGCCGCCGTGCGCAGCGGCCGCATCGACGGCTACGTGGAGTACACCGGCACCGCCTGGACCACCCTGCTCGACCAGCCGCCGCCACCGCCGCAGACGCCCGATCCAGGACGGCGGGTGTTCGAGGAGACGCGCCGGCTCTATGGCGAGCGCTTCGGGCTCACCGTGTTCCCCTCGCTGGGGTTCGAGAACAGCTTCGCGATCCTGGTGCGCCGCGCCGAGGCCCGGCGGCTGGGGATCGCCACGATCAGCGAGGCGGCTCCCCACACCCCCCGCTGGCGGGCGGGCTTCGGCTACGAATTCCTCAACCGGCCGGATGGCTTCGCCGGCCTGGCCCGGCGCTACGGGCTGCGCTTCGCCCAACCGCCCGAGGCCATGGATCTCGGCCTCACCTACCGGGCCCTGGCCGAGGGGCGGGTCGACCTGATCGCCGGCGACACCACCAACGGCCTGATCCCCGCCCTCGATCTGCAGCAGCTGCAGGACGACCGCCACTACTTCCCCCCCTCCGACGCGGTGCCCGTGTTCAACGCGGCCACCCTGCGGCGGCGCCCGGAACTGGTGCCCGTGATCGAGGCGCTGGCCGGCCGCATCCCCGCCGCCACGATGCAGAGCCTCAATGCCCAGGTCGACCTCGAGGGCCTGGGTGTGGAGGAGGTGGTGCGGCGCTGGCGCCTTCAGCAGGCCGGCGCGGTCGGGGCCGGGGGCGCCCCCTGATCGTTGCCGGCGGCGGGCTCCGGGCGCCGAAACACCAGCACGGGCAGGTCGGAGTGGGTCAGCACCCGCTGCGTCTCGCTGCCCAGCAGCAGCCCGGCGAGACCGCGGCGGCCATGGGAGGCCATGAAGATCAGATCACAGCCATGGCGGCTGGCGGCCTCGATGATCGCCTCGTGGACGACGGGGTGTTCGCCCACGGCCGTGTCGCAGCGGACGCCCGCCTCCTCGGCCAGGGCCCGGGCCCGCTCCAGCAGCCCGGCGGCGTAGGCCCGCTCCGCCCGGCTGAACTGCGCCACCACGGCCGGATCGAGCAGCACCGGATCGCCGTAGAGGGAGCCCTGGGGCGGCATCGACAGGTTGGCGAGCACGTGCAGGAAGGTGATGGTGGCCCCGGTTTCGCGGGCGAAGCTCACCGCCCGGCGGATGGCGCCGTCCGAGAGATCGGAGCCGTCGGTGGGCACCAGCAGGTGACGGAACATCGGCCTCGCCGCATGGGCGCTGGGGTGAACTCCATGATCACCCGGCCGCCGTCACCGGAGCCGCCCCGGCGAGGCGCCGCTCCACCCGTCGGGCCAGCTCCGGGGCCAGCCGGCCCCGATCGAGGCCGGCCAGGTCCGCCGATCCCCCCGGCAGACGGGCCAGCAGGTCCACGGCGGTGGCCGCCAGGGCGGGATCCAGGTCCCCGATGAGGTGGCGCAGGGTCTGCCGCAGGGGCGCCGCCGGCCACGCAGCCAGCCCCACCGCCAGGCCCTCGATGGCCGCACGGCGCTGCTGCAGTGGCAGGGGGGCCAGGGCCCGCTGCCGCAGCAGCGCGAAGTCCGCGGGATCGCGCTGGTGGCCCAGCAGGGGCAGCAGCAGCGCGTTCCGCCCGGCGCCGCTGCTGGCTGCCTCCAGGGCCTGCCGCAGCAGGACCCGGCAGCGGGGATGGCGGCGGCGACCGATCACGGCCAGCAGGGCCGGGTCGGCCGCGGGCTCGGCCAGCCACCAGGCCAGCAGTCGCGCCGCCGCCGGGCCGTCGAGCCGATCCGCCAGGGCGCCCAGGAGATCCAGGGCCGGCAGCAGCTGGCCGGACTCGACGGCCCGCAACCAGGGCTCCAGGTCAAGGTCCTGGGCCCGCCGCAGGCCCTGCAGCCAGGGCCAGCGCTCGGGACTGCCGCTGGCGGGCAGTTGCAGGGGATCCCAGGCGGCGAGGGGGGCGGTCACGGGGCCGTCACGGGGCCGTCACGGGCGCAGCCCGCCGCCGGGCGCCGAACCGTTCCACCAGCAACCCCTCCAGCACGTCAGCGAGCTCGGTCAGGGGCACCGCCTTGCCGTGCAGTTCGGCCAGCTGCGGGTCCTGATCCAGGCGGCCCCCCAGGAAGATCTTGGCTGCCTCCACCATCTGGCCGTCCTGGCGGGCCTTGGCCCCCATCAGGCCGATCTGGCCCATGTAGGGCTGGCCGCAGGCGTTGGGGCAGCCGGTCCAGTGGCTGCGCACGGCCTCGGACAGCTCCAGGCGCCGCTCCAGTTCGTCGATCACCGTCTGGGCGGTGCGCTTGGTGGGGATCAGGGCAAAGCTGCAGTAACGGCTGCCCGTACAGCTCACCGCTTCGGCCTGCAGGGCGCCGGGCTCCAGGCGGAACCGTTCCAGCAGCGGTTCGGCCTCCAGGGCCCCGAGGTGATTGGTCGGCACATTCACGATCAGCACGTTCTGGGCCTCGGTGAAGCGCAGCTCACCGCTGCCGTAGATGCGCGCCAGGCGGGCCAGCTCGAGCATGGAGGCGGCGTCGAGGCGCCCCATCGGCACGTGCAGCCCCGCCCAGTGCAGGCCCGCCTGCTTCTGGGCCTGGAGTCCCAGACCGTCGCGGGGGGACCGCACCACCAGATGGCGGCCGTCGTGGGGCAGGGGCAGCGCCGCCGAAGCCCCGGCCAGCTCCCGGTGGGCCGCCAGCACGGCGGCGCGGTAGGCCGCCAGCCCGAGGCCATCGATCAGATACATCAGCCGGCTTTTGTTGCGCTGGACCCGGTTGCCGTGGGTGTCGTAGTGCCGCAGCAGGGCCAGGGTGAAGTCCGGCAGCTGGTCAGGCCGCAGCCAGAGGCCGAGGGGAATGGCCAGTTCGTTGCGCTGGGCCGAGAAAAAGCCGCCCACCATCACCGTGAAACCGAGCGGCGCGGCCGGATCCTGCGGATGGGGCGCCGGCAGGAAGGCGAGGTCGTTGTGGAGCAGGAAGCTGTCGGGGGCGCCGCCTACCGCCACGTTGAACTTGCGCGGCAGGTTGCGAGGGCCGCCATCGGCCAGCAGCCGGGCCTGGATGGCGTCCACCAGCGGGCGGGTGTCGACCAGTTCCTCAGGATCGAGTCCGGCCAGGGGGTTGCCGGTGATGTTGCGCGGGTTGTCGTGGCCCGACTGGCGGCTGGTGAGGCCAACGCGCTCCAGCGCCGCCAGCAGGGGCGCCATGTCCTCCAGCAGCAGCCCCCGCAGCTGCAGGTTCTGGCGGGTGGTGATGTCGGCGCTGCCGTGCTCGCCGCAGCAGTCGACCGCGTCGCCCAGCGCTTCCAGCTGTTCGGCCCGGATCACGCCGTTGGGCAGCCGCAGCCGAACCATGAAGCGACCGGGGGTGACGGGACGGAAGAAGATCCCCAGCCACTTGAGGCGGATCGTCAGGGTGGCCTCATCGAGGGACTCCCAGCCCCCGGCGGCCAGTTCCGCCAGCCGCGGGGCCAGATCCAGGCCGCAGAGCTCCGCCTTGGCCTGTTCGATCTTGCTGAGGCTGGGCGCTGGCGGCGAGGTGAGCCCGGAGCTGGTCACGTTGCTGGTGTCGGTGCTGGTCATGCGAAAACGGCGGTCCGCATGGCCGGCCACGCGGAGGATCCCTGCCTGGCAGGAGGACGCAAGCAACCCGGGTGGGTCGTCGGATACCGGGACGCCGATGAGAGCTGCGTCGTCGGAAAAGATCGTTTGTCGGGGAGCGCCAGAGAAAGCTGCGCAGACCCACCGATCAACAACAGTTAGTTTCCGGCATGGAACCGTCCTCCCATGTCGTCACTGTTACCAGAACCGACCCGCCTGGGGCCCGACACCGCGGAGGATCGGCGCCAGGTGCGCCTGCGGGCGCTCGGCCCGGAGCGGGCCCGCTTCCGTGAGCTGATCGGCAAGGTGGGCAGCGGCGAACACACCAGCACCGGCCTGGATCGTCAGGAAGCCGGTGAGGCGATGGACCTGATGCTGCGGGGGCTGGTCGATGACGCCCAGATGGGGGCCTTCCTGATCGCCCACCGCATCCGCCGCCCCCACCCCACCGAGCTCGCCGGCATGCTCGACAGTTACCGCCGCTGGGGCCCGGTGCTGGAGACACCCGGACGGCGGCCGCTCTGCTTCGGGGTGCCCTACGACGGCCGCAGCCGCACCGCCCCCCTGCTGCCCCTGGTGGCCCTGGTGCTGGCCAGCGACGACCAGCCCGTGGTGCTGCATGGCGGCGAACCGATGCCGGTGAAGTTCGGCGTCACCCTGGCCGAGCTGTTCGAGGCGATCGGCATCCCCTCAACGGGCCTGCCGCTCAGCGATGTCCAGCGGCGCCTCGACCGCCATGGGATGGCCCTCACCCACCAGCCCGACCATTTCCCCCTGGCCGAAAGGCTGGTGCCGGTCCGGGATGCCATCGGCAAACGGCCGCCGGTGGCGAGCCTGGAGCTGCTGTGGACGCCGCACCATGGGGAACACCTGCTGGTCAGCGGCTTCGTCCATCCCCCCACCGAGACCCGGGCCTGGCAGGCCCTGCAGGACTGCGGCGAGACCGACCTGCTGACCGTGAAGGGGCTGGAGGGCTCCACCGACCTGCCCACCTCCCGCGCCGGCATCACCGCCCGGGTGCGCCAGGGCGTCACCGAGCGGATCCTGCTCCACCCCCGCGACCACGGCATCACAACAGCCGAGGTGCCTTGGCAGGGCCTGGAGCTGTGGCAGTCGCAGGCCCTGGCGGCCCTCTGCGGCGAAGGCGCCCTGATGCCGGCGCTGCGCTGGAACGTGGCAGCCTACCTGTGGTTCGCCGGGCGCTTCGAGCGGCTTGAGGAGGCCCTCCAACGGGCCACCGGCCTGCTGCTGGCCCGCAGCGGCGAACGGCTGCGCCGGCAACTTCTGAATCGGTAACCGACGCGACTCTTGAGGGGGCTGTTGGCGTGGTCTCTTGATTCGTGACTGGTCAGCCTGAGCGCCAGCCCATCAATCTTCGCCGGCACGGTGCCCTTTGTTGTGAGGCCCGTCCTGAGAACACCTGCACCCGAAGGTGCCTTCCTCCGGTCCTCCCTGGCTCCCCCTCCGGCTCCATGTCGAATCTTTCCCGTCGCCAATTCCTGATCACTGCCGCCGGCACCACGGCCGGCGCCATCTGGCTGAGTGCCTGTGGCGGCACCAAAGAAGCGGCCGCCCCCACCCCGACCCCGGCCGGTGGTGGCGCCGATGCCCCTGAAGTTCCCGGCGTGACCCTGGGCTTCATCGCCCTCACCGACGCCGCCCCCCTGATCATCGCCAAGGAAAAGGGCTTCTTCGCCAAACACGGCATGCCGGAGGTGAAGGTGATGAAGCAGACCTCCTGGGCCGTCACCCGCGACAACCTGGAGCTGGGTGGAGCCGGCGGCGGCATTGAGGGCGCCCACATCCTCACGCCGATGCCCCTTCTGCTGGCGGCGGGCAAGATCACCAAGAGCAAGCAGCCGCTGCCGATGGCCACCCTGGCCCGGCTGAACCTGCAGGGGCAAGGCCTGTCGGTCTCGAAGGACTTCCTGGCCAACAAGCTCACCATCGACAACAAGGCCGGCCTCGCCGATGCCGTGTCCGCTACGGCCAAGACCGGCCGGAAGTTCAAGGCGGCCGTCACCTTCCCAGGCGGCACCCACGACCTGTGGATGCGCTACTGGCTGGCCGCCAACGGCATCGACCCCAACAAGGACGCCGACCTGGTGGTGGTCCCCCCGCCCCAGATGGTGGCCAACATGCAGACCGGCACCATGGACACCTTCTGCGTCGGCGAGCCCTGGAACCAGCGCCTGGTCAACAAGAAGCTCGGCTATACCGCCGCCGTCACCGGTGAACTCTGGAAGTTCCACCCCGAGAAATCCTTCTCGATGCGTGCCGACTGGGTCGCGAAGAACCCCAAGGCCACCCAGGCCCTGCTGAAGGCAGTCCTGGAAGCCCAGATGTGGTGCGAAGACCCCGCCAACCTCGACGAACTCTGCGAGATCACCTCCAAGGACAAGTACTTCAAGGCCAGCGTCGAGGACATCAAACCCCGCCTGGCCGGCAACTTCGACTACGGCGACGGCCGCGTGGTGACCGACAGCCCCTATCGCATGCGCTTCTGGAGCGAAAACGCCTCCTTCCCCTTCAAGAGCCACGACCAGTGGTTCGTCGTCGAAGACATGCGCTGGGGCTATCTGCCCGCCAGCACCGACATCGACGCCCTGGTGAACCAGGTGAACCGTGCAGACCTCTGGAAGGAGGCGGCCAAGGCGATCGGGCAGGACAAGGCCATTCCGGCCAGTGATTCCCGTGGCAAGGAAACCTTCTTCGACGGGGTCGTCTTCGACCCGGAAAATCCGAAGGCCTACCTGGACGCCCTGAAGATCAAGGCCATGTCCTGAGGCGGACGACCGCCTGCTCGATCTTCACCATGCCCAAACCCACCCCTCTCCCATGGCCCTGAGCGCAGCAGCACCACACAGTCAGTCCAAAAGGATCACGCCGATCTGGGTCTCCCGGGTGTCCCCCTACCTGATCTGCATCGGCACCTTTCTTCTGATCTGGCAGCTGGTGTCCCTGATCCTGGGAGTCGGCCGCCTGCCAGGCCCCGTCAATGTCGTCGTCGACACGTGGGATCCGTACATCATCCATCCCTTCTTCGATGATGGGGGCACCAGCAAGGGCCTGGCCTGGCAGATCCTGATCTCGCTGCAGCGCGTGGCCCTGGGCTACGGACTGGCCGCCATTGTGGGAATCACCCTCGGCGGAATCCTGGGGATGAATCGATTCCTCGGCAAAGGCTTTGATCCTGTGATCCAGGTGTTGCGGACCGTGCCTCCCCTGGCCTGGTTTCCCATCACCCTCATGGTGTTCCAGGATTCCACCACATCGGCCATCTTTGTGATTTTTATCACCGCGATCTGGCCGATCATCATCAACACGGCCATTGGCATTCGCGAGATCCCAGAGGACTACATCAATGTCGCCAGGGTTCTGAGACTTCCCAAGAATGCCTATATAAAAGATATCGTCATTCCGGCCACCATACCCTACGTGTTTGCTGGTCTCCGCATTGCCGTTGGCCTGGCCTGGCTGGCCATCGTCGCGGCCGAAATGCTGAAGGCTGATGGTGGCATTGGCTATTTCATCTGGGATGCCTATAACGCCGGGGGTGATGCCAGCTCCAGTCAGAT
>NZ_JAGQBG010000033.1 GCF_024345515.1 Cyanobium sp. N5-Cardenillas | reverse complement strand
CCAGGTGACCGGTCCAGGCGATGGAACTGAAGCCGAACAGCACAGCCAGGTGATGGTTGAGCCGCGATTCAGCGTTCTTGAACCAGGCCAGGGAAGGCAGGAACTTGGGCTGGAGATGGAGCCAGCCGGCGAACAGGGCCCATGCCGAGAGGATCAGCATGAAGATGGAACCCTGGTAGAGCTCCATGTTGGTCGTCATGCCGATCGTGTACCACCAGTGGTACAGACCGGAATAGGCGATGTTCACCGGGGAGGAAGCGCCCGCCTGGGTGAAGGCGTCGATGGCGCCTTGGCCGAAGTGGGGATCCCAGATCGCGTGAGCGATGGGACGTACATGCAGCGGATCGGCGACCCACTGCTCGAAGTTGCCCTGCCAGGCGATATGGAACAGGTTGCCCGAAACCCAGAGGCCGATGATCGCCAGGTGACCGAAGTGGGTGGAGAACAGCTTTTGGTAAAGCCGCTCCTCCGTCATTCCGTCATGGCTCTCGAAGTCGTGAGCCGTGGCGATGCCGTACCAGATACGGCGGGTTGTCGGGTCCTGTGCCAGACCCTGGCTGAACGAAGGAAATTTCGTTGCCATTGGGAAAGGTCAGGTGGAGGTCAGCCGACCGCGATGAGTCGGGACAGGAAGAAGGCCCAGGTTGTCGCGATACCGCCCAGCAGATAGTGGGCGACACCGACGGCACGGCCTTGGGTGATGGAAAGCGCCCGCGGTTGGATGGCGGGAGCCACCTTCAGCTTGTTGTGAGCCCAGACGATGGACTCGATCAGCTCCTGCCAGTAGCCGCGGCCACTGAAGAGGAACATGAGGCTGAAGGCCCAGACGAAGTGGGCACCCAGGAACATCAGACCGTAGGCGCTGGAGGACGAGCCGTAGCTGTTCAGCACCTGGGCGGCCTGGGCCCACAGGAAGTCCCGGAGCCAACCATTGATGGTGATGGCGCCCTGGGCGAAGTTGCCGTTGGTGATGTGCTGGACGGTGCCGTCGGCATTGACGGTGCCCCACACGTCGCTCTGCATCTTCCAGCTGAAGTGGAAAATGACGATCGACAGGGAGTTGTACATCCAGAACAGGCCGAGGAACACGTGGTCCCAGGCCGACACCTGACAGGTACCGCCACGGCCGGGGCCGTCGCAGGGGAAGCGGAAGCCCAGGTTCGCCTTGTCGGGGACGAGGCGGGAGCTGCGCGCGTAGAGCACGCCCTTCAGCAGGATCAGCACGGTGACGTGGATCGTGAAGGCGTGGATGTGGTGGACCATGAAGTCCGCCGTTCCCAGGGGGATCGGCGCGGCGGCCACCTTGCCGCCGACAGCGACGACAGCGCCGTTGAACACTTCGCTCACACCGGCCAGCGCATTGGGAGCGGTGGTGCCGGCGGCGGCGGCGTGCAGGCCCTGGATCCATTGCGCGAAGACGGGCTTCAGCTGGATCGCGGTGTCACTGAACATGTCCTGGGGACGTCCCAGGGCACTCATGGTGTCGTTGTGGATGTAGAGGCCGAAGCTGTGGAAGCCCAGGAAAATGCACACCCAGTTGAGGTGGCTGATCAGGGCATCACGGGCTTTGAGCACCCGATCCAGCACGTTGTCGATGTTCTTGGCAGGGTCGTAGTCGCGGATGAGTGCGATGGCCGAGTGGGCACCGGCTCCGACGATCAGGAAGCCGCCGATCCACATGTGGTGGGTGAACAGCGACAGCTGGGTCGGGTAGTCAATACCGATGTAGGGATACGGCGGCATCGCATACATGTGGTGCGCCACGATGATCGTGAGCGAACCCAAGAGTGCGAGGTTCAGACCCAGCTGGGCGTGCCAGGAGGTGGTCAGGAATTCGTAGAGCCCATCGTGACCTTTGGGCGCGGGGAACAGCAGGGGATCACCCTTCTGGCCCTCGAGAATTTCCTTGATGCTGTGGCCGATGCCCCAGTTGGTGCGGTACATGTGGCCAGCCACGATGAACAGCACCGCAATCGCCAGGTGGTGATGGGCGATGTCGGTCATCCAGAGGCTGCCTGTCACAGGATTCAGACCACCCTTGAAGGTGAGGAAATCGCTGTAGGCGGCCCAGTTGCCGGTGAAGAAGGCGGAGATCCCCGCGCCGAAGCCGGGGAACAACTGGGTCAGCAGATCCTGGTTGAGAAACTCGTGGGGGAGCGGGATGTCGGCCACCGAAGCGATGGTCTTGCCGTTCAACACCAGCGGGCTGCCGGCGTCGATGGCGTCCATCAACTGGGTGGTGGGCAGCGACACGTGCAGCAGGTGACCTGTCCAGGACAGGGACCCGAGCCCGAGCAGGCCGGCCAGGTGGTGGTTGAGCATGGACTCAACGTTCTGGAACCACTCCAGCTTCGGCGCCGCCTTGTGGTAGTGGAAGACACCGGCGTTGAGCATCAGGCCGGCCATGACCAGGGCACCGATGGCGGTGCACAGGAGCTGGAACTCGTTGGTGAAACCCCAGGCTCTCCACACGTGGAAGAGGCCGGAGGTGATCTGGATGCCGTGGAAGCCGGCACCCACATCGCCATTGAGAATTTCCTGGCCGAAGATCGGCCAGACCACCTGAGCACTGGGCTTGACGTGCAGGGGGTCGGCCAGCCAGCCGGTGTAGTTGGAGAAGCGGGCTCCGTGATAGAAGGCGCCGCTCAACCAGATGAAGATGACGGCCAGATGGCCGAAGTGAGCGCTGAAGATCTTCCGGGAGACCTCTTCAAGATCGCTCGTGTGGCTGTCGAAATCGTGAGCGTTGGCGTGGAGGTTCCAAACCCAGGTGGTGGTTTTGGGACCTTTGGCGAGGGCGCGATCGAAATGCCCGGGCTTGCCGAACAGTTCGAAGGTGGCAGGGACGGTGTCCCTGTCAACCATGTCCTTCGCCTTGTTCCCACGCTCTGGTGGGCTGATGGTCATCGAGACGTTCCTCGAGGGACGGGGTCGAGGTGGAGGTCCACCCCTTCGACGGACGCCGGAGACTGGTCATGCGACCGTCCCGGACCCATCGGTGGGCCCCATGGCCGGGAGGACCCGACCATGGGCACCAGTCGCGAGGTGGGGGAAATCCCTTGCCACGACTGGGGCTTTGGGCCCCGAAAGGGGACCGCTGGCGGAAGTATAGGGGTCGAAAACAAGGCGAATCGGCCGCCAGTTACAAAGGTTTAATCCCAGCGGTTCCAAGGCTGCGACAGCGGTCTGGCCGCATGTTGTCAACAACGTAACAATCAGAAAATCCGTGGGTTTCTATAACCGTTTGCCGCATTTCTCGGCCAATTCGACAGCTGATCTGCCCCGTTCGGGCCCCGAAGCAGAATGGCGCCACGGTTGAGGCAGCCCGCGTGAGCGACAGGGGTCAGAGGCAAAGAGCCGCAGGGCGAGGCGCCCGGAGGTCCTGCCTCTGGGCCGGCCTGCTGACGATGGTTCTGCTGCTGGGGCTCACCGCGGCGCCGCCGGCCGCCCTGGCCTTCCATCTCCCGGGCCGCCGCACGCCCGCTGCGGACGCCACGCCCCTGGCGGTGGGGCGTTCCAGCCAGCAGGAGGTGGCGCCCCCCCTGGCGGTGCAGCAGCTGCAGGGGGCCCTGGACGGGCGGCGGCCCCGGCTGGAGATCCTCTCCCCCGCCGACGGCGCCCTGCTGCCGGCCGGTCCCTGGACCCTGCGGCTCCAGGTGGAGGACTGGCCCCTGGTGGATGCCGGCCCCCTCGGCCTCGGCCCCCACCTGGTGGTGCAGCTGGATGGGGATCCCCCCCTGCCGCTCACGGCCACCAGCACCACCATGCGGCCGCTGGAGCCGGGCAGCCATCGGCTCACCGTCTACGCCGCCAGACCCTGGGGCGAGGCGGTGAAGGGCCCCGGGGCCCAGCGCCAGATCCGGCTGCACAGGGTCGCCGCCAACCCCTTGAGCCAACCCGCTCCGGGCAGCCCCCAGCTGATCGCCGTCAGCCCCCGGGGGACGGCGGCCGCCACGCCCCTGCTGCTCGACTGGCTGTTGCTGGAAGCCCCCCTGCAGAACCTGCGCAGCGGTGACGCCAGCTGGCGGCTGCGGGTCAGCCTCAACGGTGACAGCTTCCTGATCGATCAACAGACGCCCCTGTGGCTGGGGGGCTGGCGCAGCGGCAGCAACGCGATCCAGCTCGACCTGCTCGACGGCCTGGGCGAGCCCCTCAACCCACCGTTCAACAGCCTGGTGACGGAAGTGACCCTGGAGCCCGGTGCCGCCCCCCCCCGCTGGCAGGGGGGCCGCCTGCAGCCCGACGAACTGGCCGTCTTGCTGGGCGAGGCCCCGCCGCCTGCCGCACTGGAGCCAGAGCCCATGCCCGAACCAGAGCCAGAACCGGAGACGGCGCAGGAACCTGCGTCCGACGTGGCGACCGAGGCCCTCACCGGAGCTGAGCAAGACACCACAACCGAGCTGGGACAAGAGGTCCAGGCGGAGGCCGGGAACCCGGCCGAGATTGAGCCTTCGACAGCGGTCCTTGCCAATCCACCGGAGCCCCCAACCGCTGTTGAGGCGGCCGAGCCCCTCCTGGAAGGGAGCGTGGCGCCGTGAGCCTCAGCCAACGCGCCATCATCGGCCTCGGCTTCGGGCCGACGGCCGCGCCGATGCTCGAGCGGCTCGCCCAGGCCGGCCTGCTGCGGACCGTCCGCGGCCCGGAGGATGGGGCGGCGGCCGTCTGGCTGGCGGAGCACTGGGGGACCGCCGAAGCGGTGGTGGCCGTCGGGGCCTGCGGCCTGGTGACCCGGCTGATCGCCCCCCTGATCAGCGACAAGGACAGTGATCCCGCCGTGCTGGTGGTGGATCCCCAGGGGCGTTTCGTGGTGCCGCTGCTGGGGGGCCACCACGCCGGTGCTGATCAGCTCAGCCAGGAGCTCGCCGCCCTGGTCGGCGGCGAGGCCGTGCTCACCGGCGCCGGCGCCTCCCATGGCCGGCTGCCCCTGGATGCCTTTGGCCAGGCCTGGGGCTGGCGCCGGGGCGAGGGCGACTGGCGGGGCCTGATGGTCGAGGCGGCCCGCGGCAACCGGATCGGCCTGCGGCAGGAGGGCGGCAACAGCCTCTGGCAGACGCTGGAGGGCACAGGCACCACGCCGACGGCCGGCCCGGCGGCTCTGGTGATCAGCCCCCACGGCGGCAACGGCTGCCGCTGGCATCCCCCCACCCTGTGGCTGGGTGTCGGCTGCGAACGGGACACGAGCCTGGCGGTGCTGGTACGCCTCGTGACCGAGGGTTTGGCGCAGCAGGGGCTGGCCCCCGAGGCCGTGGCCGGCCTGGCCAGCATCGATCGCAAGGGGGATGAGCCAGCTCTGCTGGCCCTGGCGGAACAGCGGGGCTGGCCCCTGCGGCTCTTCGACGCCCCCACCCTGGCGGCAGTGACGGTCCCCCATCCCTCCGAGGCGGTGGCCAGGGAGATGGCAACGCCGAGCGTGGCCGAGGCCGCCGCTCTCCAGGCGGCGTCCCAGGCGGGGGGGCCGGCCCGCCTGCTGGTGGAGAAGCGGATCGGGCGCGCCGGGACCGGGGAGCGGGGGGCCGCCACCCTGGCGGTGGCCCTGGCCGGACGCCAGTGGGCTCCGCAGCGGGGCAGTCTGCAGTTGGTGGGCAGCGGTCCGGGCGCCCTAGCCCTGCTCACGGGCGAGGCCCGTCAGGCGTTGGCCGCCGCCACGGTCTGGGTGGGCTACGGGCTCTACCTCGACCTGCTCGAACCCCTCAGGCGGCCCGACCAGCTGCGCCGCGAGGGCCGCCTGACCGAAGAGACGGCCCGCTGCGCCGAAGCCCTCGACCTGGCCCGCCAGGGCCTCGACGTGGCCCTGATCTCCTCAGGAGACAGCGGCATCTACGGCATGGCGGGGCTGGCCCTCGAACTCTGGCTGCAGCTGCCGGTCCTCGACCGTCCCGCCTTCACGGTGCACCCGGGACTGTCGGCCCTGCAGCTGGCCGCCGCCCGGGCCGGCGCGCCGCTGATGCACGACTTCTGCACGATCAGCCTCAGCGACCGCCTCACCCCCTGGGAGGTGATCGAACGGCGGCTGAAGGGCGCCGCCAGCGGTGATTTCGTGGTGGCCCTCTACAACCCCCGCTCCCTGGGCAGGCCCTGGCAGCTGGGCCGGGCCATCGAACTGCTGGGGGAGGGCCGGCCGGCCAGCACGCCGGTGCTGCTGGCCCGTCAGCTGGGGCGGGCCGAAGAGACCCTCAGCCTGCACACCCTGGGCTCCCTGCCCCAGGAGCAGGTGGACATGCTCACCCTGGTGCTGGTGGGCAACAGCTCCACCCGTGTCCAGGACGGCCGCATGGTGACCCCCCGGGGCTACCCGGGAGCAGCCCTGGCCTGAGGGCCGGCAGAAAAGAAATCGGGATGACAGGATTCGAACCTGCGGCCCCTTCGTCCCGAACGAAGTGCGCTACCAAGCTGCGCCACATCCCGATGGCCAGACTTTAGGGGATGGGCCGCGGCGACGCCCTGCCTACAGTCCGCCCAGCCCAGCGATGCCCGTGCCCATCAGCGACCCCCGGCCCGCCCCTGCCAAGCCGCCCTGGCTGCGGGTCAAGGCGCCGCAGCGGGAACGGATCGGGGCAGTGGCGGACCTGCTGGTTGACCTCAAGCTCAACACGGTCTGCCAGGAGGCCAGCTGCCCGAACATCGGCGAGTGCTTCGCCGGCGGCACCGCCACCTTCCTGATCATGGGGCCGGGCTGCACCCGGGCCTGCCCCTACTGCGACATCGACTTCGACCGCAGCGTGCGGGCACTGGACCCCACCGAGCCCGAGCGGCTGGGGGAAGCGGTGCGGCGCCTGGGCCTGAGCCATGTGGTGATCACCTCGGTCAACCGGGACGACCTGGCCGATGGCGGGGCCAGCCAGTTCGTCGCCTGCATCGAGGCCGTGCGCCGCAACGCCCCCCTGACCACGATCGAGGTGCTGCTGCCGGATCTCTGCGGCACCTGGGAGGCCCTGGCGGTGGTGATGGCGGCGGCGCCTGAGGTGTTGAACCACAACATCGAAACCGTGCCCCGGCTCTACCGGCAGGTGCGGCCGCAGGGGGTGTATGGGCGCTCGCTGGAACTGCTGCGCCGGGTGCGGGACGGCTGGCCGCGCACCTACACCAAATCAGGCCTGATGGTGGGCCTGGGGGAAAACGACGCCGAGGTTCGCTCTGTGATGGCCGATCTGCGCGCCCACGCCGTCGACATCGTTACGATCGGCCAGTACCTCTCCCCCGGCCCCAAACACCTGCCGGTGCAGCGCTTCGTCTCCCCAGAGGTGTTCGAAGACTTCCGCCGCCACGGGGAAACCGACCTGGGCTTCCTTCAGGTAGTGAGCAGTCCGCTCACCAGGAGCAGCTACCACGCCGGCGAGGTGCGACGCCTGATGCACGAGCACCCGCGCTGATCCGAACCGGATCCCGATGCAGGATTGGGACGTCGCAGCCCCCGGTCCGGTCATGAGCAAACTTGCCTCCCTCGGCCTGGTAGTGGCCCTGTTGACGCCGGGGGAGCCCGCCCTGGCCGTGCCGCACGTCTATTCGGACGTGGTGCTGGGGGTGAACGACCTGATGGCCTGCGTCGAGAACGCCAAGACGGTGGCCAGCAAGAACGGCTTCACCGACGATGTCCAGGTGCTCGGCACCGGCGAGAGCCGCTCGGTGTACGCCGACCACGCCAGCCTTCCCATGGCCCTCTCGATCAGCTGCAGCACAAAGCTGGGTGCCGCGTCGATCGCCGTCGCCGGCATGAACAACGACGACACCTTCGCCGCGTTCAAGAAGGTCTACGACGGCTTCTGAGCCTGGACCGCAGGCCGCTCAGGCCGCCACAGCTTCCCGTGCGGCCAGACCCACCGCGGCCTTCTCACTGGGGGGCACCAGCACCTGGAAACGCCCCTTCCAGGTGGGCCAGTCGGCCAGGATCGCCGCCGCCCTGGTGCTGCCGGTGGCCAGCAGATGGGCCTCCAGCAGGGGCCGCAGCAGCGCTTCCTGCTCGGGGGTGGTGAGAGGCACCAGTTCCACGGACTCCGGATTGAGGCGGGCCGCCAGGCCCCCGCTCCCGTCGAGCAGGAAGGCCACCCCGCCGGTCATGCCGGCGGCCACGTTGCGGCCGGTGCCGCCCAGGACCACCACCACGCCGCCTGTCATGTACTCGCAGCAGTGGTCGCCGACCCCCTCCACCACGGTGCGGGCACCGCTGTTGCGGACGGCGAAGCGTTCACCGGCCCGGCCGAGGGCGAACAGTTCGCCGCCCGTGGCGCCATACAGACAGGTATTGCCGAGGATCACCTGGTCGCCGGGATCGGTGACACCGGCCGGAGGCACCACGGTGATGCGCCCACCGTTGATGCCCTTGCCGACGTAATCGTTGGCCTCGCCCACCAGGCGCAGGTCCATGCCCTGGAGCACGAAGGCACCGAAGCTCTGGCCGGCGGCGCCATGGAACGTCAGGGAAAGGCCCCCCTGGAAGCCGGTGTTGCCGTGCAGGGCAGCGATCTCGCCAGCCAGGCGGGCGCCCACGCTGCGGTCGGTGTTGACGATCGACAGTTGACGCACCACATGGCCGTGGGCGTCGATGGCCGCGAGCACCTCCGGATCGGCCAGCAACGCGTCCTCAAGCACCGGACCGTTGTCGTGGGCGACGTCGTCGTGGCGCAGCCAGGCACGGTCGGCGGCGGCGGGGATCGGATCGAGCAGGCAGGAGAGATCCAGGGCGCTGGTTTTGGTGAGGGCGATGGCGCGGGAAGTCAGCAGATCGGTGCGGCCGATCAGGTCCTCGAGGCGGGCCACGCCGAGCACGCTGAGCAGTTGGCGCACCTCCTCGGCCACGAAGACGAAGAAGTTGACGACGTGCTCGGGCAGGCCGGTGACGCGCTTGCGCAGGGCTTCCTTCTGGGTGGCCACCCCCACCGGGCAGTTGTTGGTGTGGCAGACGCGGGCCATGATGCAGCCCTCGGCGATCATGGCCACCGAGCCGAAGCCGTACTCCTCAGCCCCCAGCAGGGCGGCGATCAGCACGTCCCAGCCGCTCTTGAGGCCGCCGTCGGCCCGCAGCAGCACCCGGTCGCGCAGGCCGTTCTCCAGCAGGCTGCGGTGCACCTCGGTGAGCCCCAGCTCCCAGGGGCTGCCGGCGTGCTTGATCGAACTCAGCGGCGAGGCTCCGGTGCCACCGTCGTGGCCGGAGATCTGGATCACGTCGGCGTTGGCCTTGGCCACCCCGGCGGCGATCGTGCCGATGCCGATCTCGGCCACCAGCTTCACCGAGACCCGGGCGGCGGGATTCACCTGGTGCAGATCGTGGATCAACTGGGCCAGATCCTCGATCGAATAGATGTCGTGGTGCGGCGGCGGTGAGATCAACGCCACGCCAGGCTTGCTGTTGCGCAGCCAGGCGATGTAGGCATCCACCTTGGGGCCCGGCAGCTGGCCGCCCTCGCCGGGCTTGGCGCCCTGGGCCACCTTGATCTCCAGCTGCCGGCCGCTGCGCAGGTAGGCCGGGGTGACGCCGAAGCGGCCGGAGGCGATCTGCTTGATGGCGGAGCAGGCGCTGTCGCCGTTACGCAGGCCGCGCAGGCTGGGAAGGGTGGGCGAGTGGCCCTCGCCGTCGACGTCGTTGAGGGGGTGGTAGCGGGCCGGATCCTCACCGCCCTCGCCGCAGTTGCTCTTGCCGCCGATGCGGTTCATCGCCACCGCCAGCACCTCGTGGGCCTCCCGGGAGAGGGCCCCCAGGCTCATGCCGCCGGTGCAGAAGCGGCTGCAGATGCTCTCCACGCTCTCCACCTGCTCAATCGGCAGGGGCACCGGGGCCGGCCTCAGCTCGAGCAGGTCCCGCAGGGCCGTCACCGGCCGGTTCTCGAGCAGGGTGCGATAGGTGGAGAAGTGGTCGTAGCCCGGGCCCGCCGCCACGGCGGCATGCAGGGCCTTGGACATCTCCGGGTTGTTGAGGTGGAACTCCCCGCCGGTGCGGTACTGCACGAAGCCCATGAACTCCAGCTTGGTGCGGTTCAGCTCCGGGTAGGCCTTGGCATGGAAGGCCAGGGTCTCGCTGGCCAGGTCCTGCAGACTGAGGCCGGCCACCCGGCTGGTGGTGCCGGTGAAGGCCAGATCGATCAGATCGGCGCCGATGCCGATGGCCTCGAAGATCTGGGCGCCGTGGTAGCTGGCCAGCAGGGAGATGCCGATCTTGGAGAGGATCTTGCGCAACCCCTCCTCCAGGGCCTTGCGCACGTTGGCCTGGGCCGTGTCGGCGTCGAGGGCGGGCAGTTTGCCCCTCTCGATCATCGACTGGGTGCGGGGGTGGACCAGCCAGTGGCGGGTGGTCTCCCAGGTGAGCCACGGGCAGACGGCGCTGGCGCCGTAGCCGATCAGGCAGGCCAGATGGTGCGTGCTCCAGCACTGGGCGGTGTCCACCACCAGGGAGCACTGCAGGCGCAGGCCGAGACGCAGCAGGTGGTGGTGCACCGCGCCGACCCCCAGCAGGGGAGGAATGGCCGTGGTGCCGGCGCTGATGCCGCCCTCGGCACGGTCCGAAAGGACCAGGATCTGGCTGCCGCTGCGCACGGCCGCCTCCGCCTCGAAGCAGAGGCGGTGCAGGGCCTGCTCCAGTCCATCAGGGCCGTTGGCCACCGGCAGCAGCGTGGAGAGGGTGGTGAGCCCGAGGCCCTGGGAACCGAGCTCCAGCAGTTCGGCCTCGTTGAGCACCGGGGAGCTGAGGTGCAGCACGGCGGCGCCGGAGGCATCGGGGCGCAGGGCCGACCCGCGCCGGCCCAGGTGCATCTCCAGACTCATGACCAGCTTCTCGCGCAGCGGGTCGATCGGGGGGTTGGTGACCTGGGCAAAGCGCTGCTTGAAGTAGTCGTAAAGGAGGTGGGGCTTGGAGGAGAGCACCGCCAGGGGGATGTCATCCCCCATGCAGTAGGTGGGTTCCTTGCCCTGACCGGCCATGTCCTCGATGACCAGGTCCAGGTCCTCGGCCGTGAAGCCGAAGGCGGTCTGCTGCTGCAGGAGTTCCAGGTCGCCCAGGGAGCGTTCTGCCAGGGGCCCGGGGAGAGGCTGCGGCGATGGTCGAGCAGCCAGCCGGCGTAGGGCAGCCGCGCCGCGGTCTCCTCCTTGACGTCCCAGTTGCGCAGCAGCCGGTGCTGCTCCAGGTCGACGGCCAGCATCTGGCCGGGGCCGAGGCGTCCCTTCTCGATGATGCGGGATTCCTCCAGCTCCACAACGCCCGTTTCCGAGCCCATCACCACGTAACCGTCGCTGGTGATGCAGTACCGGGCCGGCCGCAGGCCGTTGCGATCGAGGGTGGCCCCCACCATGCGGCCGTCGCTGAAGACCAGCAGGGCGGGGCCGTCCCAGGGCTCCTGCAGGCAGGCGCTGTATTCGTAGAAGGCCTTGATCGCCGGCCGCTCGTCGAGCTCGGGCTGGTCGCGGAAGGCCTCCGGGACCAGGGTGAGCAGGCTGTCGGTGATCGGCCGGCCGCTGCGCACCATCAGTTCGAGGGTGGCGTCGAGGTTGGCCGAATCGCTGAAGGCGGCGTTGACCAGGGGGCGCAGGTCCCGGGCGGCATCGCCCCAGACGGCCTCGAGGTGGGATTCGGCGGCCCTGGCCCAGTTGATGTTGCCCAGCAGGGTGTTGATCTCGCCGTTGTGGCCCAGCAGGCGCATCGGCTGGGCCAGGGGCCAGCGGGGCAGGGTGTTGGTGCTGAAGCGGCGGTGGTACACCGCGAAGGCGACGCTGAAGCGTTCGTCCCGCAGGTCGGCGTAGAAGGCGTCGAGCACCTCCGAGCGCACCATGCCCTTGTAGACAACGGTGCGGGCGCTGATCGAGGCGAAGTAGAGGTCGGTGGTGTCGGCCCCCCACACCTCCCGCACCCGGTCGACGGCGCGGCGCCGCAGCCGGAACAGGAGGGATTCGAGGGCGTCGACGTCAGCCATGACGCCGGGCACCGCATCGGGGGCGGCCAGCAGCCATTGCTCGATGGCCGGAGCGTTCTCCCGCGCCAGGGGACCAAGCACGTCGGGGACCACCGGGACCTGCCGCCAGCCCAGGCTGAGCAGCCCGAGGCGCTCGGCCTCCTCGTCGCAGATCCGGCGGGCCAGGTCACGGCGGTCGGGATCCGCCGGCAGGAAGAGCATCCCCAGCCCCCGCACGATCGCCGTGGAGGCGGCGGCCGCCGGCCAGACGTCCTCCAGGTAGCTCCAGGGAATCGCGGTCAGCAGGCCGGCGCCGTCACCGGAATCCCCATCCCCGCCACAGCCGCCCCGGTGCTCCATGCAACGCAGGCCGCGCAGGGCCTGCTGCAGCACCCAGTGGTTGGGCACCCCGTCGAGATGGGCCAGGAAACCCACCCCACAGGCGTCCGTCTCGCCAGGGCCTGGGGCCGAGCTGTCGCGATGGGGCCAGACGGGGACGGAGGAGGACATAGGCCGGGTTGGGGCTGCTGAAACGGAGCTGGAACGGGCTTGGAGGGAACAAGCCTAAGGACGGCGCCAGTAGGGGCCTGCCGAGAAGCTGCCGTGTCACCCGTGCAGCAGCCGTGTCAGCGACGACACAGCGAGCCACCGATCCTAGGCAGCCGCCCCCACCCCGGAGCGATGGGACTAACTTTCTGCCTCAAGGGGCAAGATTTTGCCTCAAGAGGCAGGACGTCGTCGATGGCCACGACTCTCCCGATCACCCTGGCCCTGCTGGCCCTGATCGGAGCTCCCCAGGTCAGCAGGGCGGCCCCGCCGCCGATGCCCCCGGCCCTGCCGGAACTGCCGGCCCCTCGTCCCAGCCGGCCCTGGCCGGTGCGGGCGGCCCCCGGGGCGGAGGTCGGCGGCACCGGGCTGACGCTCAACGGCCGCAGCCAGCGGGCCGCCTGGCGCTGGAGCGGCGATGACCCGCGCCGGCCGGTGGCCCTGTGGCTGCCGCTCGAGGTGCTCGAAGGCCAGCTGGGCTTCAGCAGCCGCTCCAGGCCCGATGGCGCTCTGGCGCTGGAATGGTTCGGCCGGGAGCTGGTGGTGCCGCCGGCTGGGCAGCGGTCGCTGGCGGACGAGGTGGCCATCGACGTGGCCGCCCTGCTGCAGGACGTGGGCGTGGCGCTGGAGCGCCGCGGCGAGCGGCTGGACCTGCGCCTGCCGGCGCCCCGGCTGCTCCAGGTGCGCAGCTCCGAGCAGGCCGGCGTCCGGCGGGTGGTGCTCGACCTCGACGGACCCGCCCTGGTGCGCAGCAGCGAGGGCGGCGTTCAGCTGTCCCTGCTCAGCAGGCCCGACCAGCTGGCCCAGCTCACCGCCCGGGGCCTGCGCAGCGGCACCGACGGGGCGGACCTGACCCTGGCGGTGCCGGGAGGCGCCGCCCCCCTGCGCACCTTCACCCTGGGGGATCCAGCCCGGGTGGTCATCGACCTGCCCCAGGGCCCCGCCAGGGTCGGCACGGCGCCGCAGGCTGCGGCGCCGATCGATCCGCGGCTGCTGGCGCTGCTGGGGCCCCGGTTGCGCTGGGACCAGCAGGTGCGCAGCGTGGGCGGCACCAGGGTCCTGGTCAACGCCGTCCGGATCGATCCCCGCAGCGGGCCGCTGGAACTTCGGACCCTCAGCCGGCCCGATGGCATGGCGGGCCTGAGCTCCCTGGCGGCCCTGGCCCAGCGCCAGGACGCCCTGGTGGCGATCAACGGCGGCTTCTTCAACCGGGTGCGCCGCCTTCCCCTCGGCGCCCTGCGGGACCAGGGCCGCTGGCTGTCCGGGCCGATCCTCAACCGCGGCGCCATCGGCTGGGATTCCCGCAGCCTGCCCCGCTTCGGGCGCCTGCGGCTGGACGAATGGATCAGCGATGACCGGGGCCAGCGCTGGCCGCTCCTGACCGTCAACAGCGGTTACGCCCAGCGGGGCCTGAGCCGCTACACCGCCGACTGGGGCCGTCTCTACCAGGCCCTGACCGGCTCGGAAACGGGTGTGATGCTGAGCGGTGGCCGCGTGCAGCGGCGGATCAGCAGCCAGGAGCTGGCGGCGGGTGTGCTGCTGCGGCCGGAGGACACCCTGGTGGTGGCCCGCGGCGGGGCCGCCCTGCCCTGGAATGAAGGGGAGTCGCTGCGCCTGGAGACCCGCCCCAGCGACCCCCTGGGCAACGCCGGCTCCGTGATGGGCGGAGGGCCGCTGCTGCTCCAGAACGGCCGCATCGTCCTCAACGGCAGCGCCGAAGGGTTCGGGGCCGCCTTCCTGCGGCAGGGGGCGCCCCGCACGGTGGTGGGCAGCGATGGCACCTTGCTGTGGCTGGTGACCCTGGAAGGCGCCGGGGGTGGCGCCGGGCCCACCCTGGCCGAAACCGCCTGGCTGCTGCAGCAACTGGGCCTGGTCGATGCCCTGAACCTCGACGGTGGCAGTTCCACGGGCCTGGTGATGGGCGGCAGCCACCGGGTCAAGGGCCGGGGGGTGGCCGGCTCGGTTCACAACGGCCTGGGGCTGGTGCCGGTCGGGGGCGGCGCAGCGGCCACCGGCCTGAGCCCCACCAGCTAGCGACTGGCAAACTGAACCCATTCGCCACTCCACCGTGCCCCGGGGCCACAGCCTTCGTCTCACCCCCGCCGCCGCCGCCGAGCTGAGCCGCCAGGCGGCCGTGGCGGGCACCCCGGGGCTCATGCACCTGGAGCTGCTGGAGGGGGCCTGCGAAGCCTGGGCGATCCGGCTGCGCCCGGGCCATCTGGCCGGCACCCCCGTGGCCCGGGCCGACGGCATCACCCTCTATTCCCCCGCTGGGCAGCTGCCGCTGCTGCAGGGCCTGCAGCTCGACTACCGGGGCGACCTCAGCGGCGGCGGATTTCTGGTGCGTCCCGGGCCGGGCGTGCGCAGCTGTGCCTGCGGGGCCGCCTTCAGCCGCGAGAGTTGAGGGGGACGGCGACGAAGTAAGGTGTCGGATTGTCGAAACGGTCGGACAACCGACCCGTCCACACCGAGCAGCACCCCGGCCTTCGATGCCCACTATTCAGCAGCTGATCCGCACCGAGCGGCAGCGTCTCACCCGCAAGACGAAGTCGCCCGCCCTGCGCGCCTGCCCCGAGCGGCGTGGCGTCTGCACCCGGGTGTACACCTCCACCCCGAAGAAGCCCAACTCGGCGCTGCGCAAGGTGGCCCGTGTGCGCCTCACCTCCGGGTTCGAGGTGACGGCCTACATCCCCGGCATCGGTCACAACCTTCAGGAGCACTCGGTGGTTCTGATCCGCGGCGGCCGCGTCAAGGACCTGCCCGGTGTCCGCTACCACATCATCCGCGGCACCCTCGACACCTCCGGTGTCAAGGATCGGCGGCAGTCCCGCTCCAAGTACGGCGCCAAGACACCGAAGGCCTGAGCCTTCGTTCCCCCGGCTCTTCGCGGCCGGACCAGCCCTCACCTGCTTTTTCTCCCTCCGTTCCATGTCCCGCCGCAACGCCGCCGAGAAACGCCCGGTTCTCCCGGACCCTCAGTTCAACAGCCGCCTGGCCTCGATGATCGTGGCCCGGCTGATGAAGCACGGCAAGAAGTCCACGGCCCAGCGCATCCTGTCCGATGCCTTCACCCTGATCAACGAGCGCACCGGCGCCGATCCGCTCGACCTGTTCGAGACGGCGGTCCGCAACGCCACTCCCCTGGTGGAAGTGCGCGCTCGCCGGGTCGGTGGCGCCACCTACCAGGTGCCGATGGAAGTGCGTCAGGAGCGCGGCACCGCCATGGCGCTGCGCTGGCTGGTCAACTTCTCCCGGGCCCGCAACGGCCGGAGCATGGCCCAGAAGCTGGCCGGTGAGCTGATGGACGCGGCCAATGAAGCCGGCAGTGCCGTCCGGAAGCGGGAGGAGACCCACAAGATGGCCGAAGCCAACAAGGCCTTCGCCCACTACCGCTACTGAGCCGCCCAGAGGGGCCGGATCCCTGGGCTGATCCGGTTCCTGCAGATCGCGCCAACGCCGGTCTGTAAAGTTACGCCCGCTTTTCGTCGACCCACCCCCGGAGAACTTTCCCGTGGCCCGCGCCTACCCCCTGGAACGCGTCAGAAATATCGGTATCGCCGCTCACATCGACGCGGGCAAGACCACCACGACCGAACGGATTCTGTTTTATTCCGGCGTGGTCCACAAGATGGGCGAGGTGCACGATGGCGCCGCCGTCACCGACTGGATGGAGCAGGAGCGCGAGCGGGGGATCACCATCACCGCCGCCGCCATTTCCACCAGTTGGAAGGACAACCGGATCAACATCATTGACACCCCTGGCCACGTCGATTTCACGATCGAGGTGGAACGCTCGATGCGGGTGCTCGACGGGGTCGTCGCGGTGTTCTGTGCCGTCGGTGGGGTGCAGCCCCAGTCGGAAACCGTCTGGCGCCAGGCCGATCGCTACAACGTGCCCCGGATCGTGTTCGTCAACAAGATGGACCGGACCGGCGCCAACTTCCTGAAGGTCTACGACCAGATCAAGGATCGCCTCAAGGCCAACGCCGTGCCGATCCAGCTGCCGATCGGTGCCGAGGGTGACCTCAAGGGCATCATCGACCTGGTGCGGAACAAGGCGATCATCTACACCAACGACCTCGGCACCGACATCCTCGAAGAGGAGATTCCTGCGAACATGCAGGAGGAGGCTGCGGAGTGGCGTCAGAAGCTGATGGAGTCGGTGGCCGAAACCGACGAAGAGCTGATCGAAGCCTTCCTCGAGAACGGTGAGCTCACCCAGGAGCAGCTGATGCGTGGCATCCGCCTCGGGGTGCTGCATCACGGCATGGTGCCCATCCTCTGCGGCTCCGCCTTCAAGAACAAGGGCGTCCAGCTGGTGCTCGATGCGGTCGTCGACTACCTGCCCGCCCCCGTCGATGTGCCGCCGATCCACGGCCTCCTGGCCGACGGCAGCGAAGCCACCCGTGCCTGCGACGACAGCGCTCCCTTCAGTGCCCTGGCCTTCAAGGTCATGGCCGACCCCTACGGCAAGCTCACCTTCGTCCGCATGTACACCGGCGTGCTGCAGAAGGGCAGCTACGTGCTCAACTCCACCACGGACAAGAAGGAGCGCATCTCCCGCCTGATCCTGCTCAAGGCCGACGAACGCGAGGAGGTGGACGAACTGCGGGCCGGTGACCTGGGCGCCGTGCTCGGCCTCAAGGACACCACCACCGGTGACACCCTCTGCGTCGACTCCGATCCGATCATTCTGGAATCCCTGTTCATCCCCGAACCGGTGATCTCCGTGGCCGTGGAGCCCAAGACCAAGGGCGACATGGAGAAACTCGGCAAGGCCCTGCAGTCCCTCTCCGAGGAGGACCCCACCTTCCGGGTCTCCACCGATCCGGAAACCAACCAGACCGTGATCGCCGGCATGGGCGAACTGCACCTGGAGATCCTGGTCGACCGCATGCTGCGGGAGTTCAAGGTGGAGGCCAACATCGGTGCCCCCCAGGTGTCCTACCGGGAAACCATCCGCGGCAGCGCCAAGGGTGAGGGCAAGTTCGCCCGCCAGACGGGAGGCAAGGGCCAGTACGGCCACGTGGTGATCGAAATGCAGCCCGGCGAGCCGGGTTCAGGGTTCGAGTTTGTCAACAAGATTGTTGGCGGCATCGTTCCCAAGGAGTACATCGGTCCGGCGGAAGCCGGCATGAAGGAAACCTGCCAGTCCGGTGTGATTGCCGGTTTCCCCATGATCGATGTCCGGGTCACCATGGTGGACGGCTCGTATCACGACGTCGACTCTTCGGAGATGGCGTTCAAGATCGCCGGTTCCATGGCCTTCAAGGACGGCGTCAAGAAGTGCAATCCCGTACTTCTTGAGCCGATGATGAAGGTGGAGGTCGAAGTCCCCGAGGATTACCTCGGTTCGGTCATCGGCGACCTTTCCTCCCGCCGCGGTCAGGTCGAAGGACAGTCCGTCGACAACGGACAGTCCAAAGTCCAGTCCAAAGTGCCTCTGGCCGAGATG
>NZ_JAGQBG010000032.1 GCF_024345515.1 Cyanobium sp. N5-Cardenillas | reverse complement strand
CACCCACCACGCCCACCACGCCCGCCGCGAAACCGCCGGAAATCGTGCAGCTGCTGCTGGGCATCCGCCAGGTGAAGTTCGAGGGCGCCTGCCGGGTCAACTTCAACAAGGCCGGCAAGTATTTCAGCAAAACTTCCGCCTGCACTCCGGCCCAGGTGAGCCAGGCGGAGGACGCCATGCAGCGCTTCTTTCGGGAACAGGGCCTCTGAGGGGAGCCGGGGTGTTGTGATCACTGGCGACGGACTTGCCGTTCCTGATCAACGGGAAAGGCCATAGCGATAGACGCTGAAGACCTCATCGCGCTTCCAGCCGGCTGAGGTATAAAGCGACTGCGCGTCGGTGTTGGTAACGGCGGTGGCGAGCGAGAGCCGGATGGCGCCGGCCTCGCGGCCATGGCGCACGGCGGCCTCCAGCAGCCGGCGGGCCACCCCCGAGCGTCTGGCCTCTGGCATCACGAATTGATCGTTGAGGATGAAGATCGACGGGATCGGCTTGACGGACAACAACGGGGGGCAAGAAACAACGCGAGGCTCTCAGCCCTCCTCGCGCTGAATGCGCATCATTTCGCAGGCCCCCCGTTGGAACTCGTAGCCCACGCGTTCCAACGACACCTGGAATCCCGCCGCCCGCAGGATCTCCACCTGTCCGGCGAGATGGGGTGACACCGTCCCGCCCAACTCCAGCAAAGGAAACACCCTGACCTGTCGGGCCACGCGACAGAGCTCCAACAGCGAGGCCTGGTGAGACGCCGCGTCCAGCTGGCGGCTGTACAGGAACAACAGGTGGGAGCAGAGCGCCAGGTCGAAGGCTTGATCGGAGAACGGAAGCGCCGGCAGTTCGGCAGTCACGTACCGCCCCTCCAGCAGGCCGGCCGGAAAATCCTCGAGAAAGGCCTGCATCGCCGCCATGCGGACCTGACCAAGCTCCTCAACGGACGCGATGGTGTCCCAGACGAAGGCTGATGGATTCCGCCTGGTCTGCTCGATGACCTCCGTGTAGGTGGCGGCGATCCGGGAGGCGATCTCTTCCTTCGTGAAGGCGTAGATGGGGTCGCAGGAGATCACCGACAGGCCCCGCCTGGCGGCCTCCGCCTGGAAGCCGGCAGGGCCATCCCCGCAGCCCAGGATCCGCCCCGCCAGATCGCTGTCGGTCAGGGAGAACATGGCCACGTACTCCTCGAAGGAACGGCCCCAGGGGACGATCTGCTCCAGCGTGAACATCGTCCTTTGCCCCCTTCAGCAGAGCCGGCCATCCTCCAACGAGAGGGTGCGGTCGGCGATGTCGAGGATGCGGCTGTCGTGGGTCACCAGCAGGATCGTGCAGCCCTGCTCCCGCGCCAGCCGCTGCATCAGCAGCACCACCTCGCGGCCGGAGTGGCTGTCGAGGGCGGCGGTGGGCTCATCGGCCAGCAGCAGCGGCGGCTCCCCCACCAGGGCCCGGGCCACTGCCACCCGTTGCTTCTGCCCGCCCGAGAGCTGGTCCGGCTTGACATCCAGGTGATCCCCCAGCCCCACGCTCTCGAGGATCCTCCGGGCGCGCCGATCCATCTCCCCGTCGCTGAGGGTGCCGCGCATCTCCAGCGCCATGCGCACGTTCTGGGCGGCGGTGAGGCTGCGGTGCAGGTTGTGGGCCTGGAAGATGTAGCCGTGCTCGCGGCGGGCCAGGGTGAGCTGCAGCGCCGTGGCCCCCACCAGCTCCCGCCCCAGCACCCGGAGCCGGCCCCCCTGGGCCGCCCGCAGCCCGCCGATCAGGGTCAGCAGGGTGGTCTTGCCGGAGCCGGAGGGGCCGGTGAGCAGCACGATCTCGCCGGCGGCCACCTGCAGCGCCACATCGAACAGCACCTGGCGCCGCACCAAGCCCCGCCCGAAGTGGTGGTTGAGCCCCTCGATCACGATCGCGCTGGTCATGGCGCCGGTCCCCATCAGAAGAGCTCGGCCGGATCGGCCGCCTGCAGCCGCCGGGTGGCGATCGCCCCCGAGGCCAGGCACATCACCAGCGTCAGCACGAACACCGTGGTCGCCCGCCCCAGGGTCATGGCGATCGGCAGGCTGGTGGCCTTCGCCGCCACCGCATACAGCCACACCGGCATCAGCACGCCGGGGATGAAGCCCAGCGCCGCCAGGATCAGGGCCTGTTCCACCACCACCAGCAGCAGGTAGCGCTGGCGGAAGCCCATCGCCTTGAAGGTGGCGTACTCCTGGAGGTGGGCGTTCACATCGGTGGAGAGCACCTGGTAGACGATCACCACCCCCACCACGAAGGCCATCGCCGTGCCCAGCCCGAAGATGAAGCCCACCGGGCTGGCCACCCGCCAGTAGTTCTCCTCGAACTGCACATAGTCGGCATGGCTGAGCACCTGCACATCGTCCGGCAGGTGGCGCCGCAGCGCCTGGACCACCGGCGCCACAGGTTCGCCCGGCGCCAGCGTGAGCAGCCCGACGCTGATGCTGCCGGCCTTCGCCCGGGGGAACATCCGCAGGAACGTCTGGTCGCTGGCCATCAGGGTGGCATCCGCCCCGAAGGAGGCTCCCAGCCGGAACAGGCCGCCCACGGCGATGGTGCGCCGCTCGATCTCGCTGGTCACCGGCTCGCCGCGATCGAGCCGGGCGATCACCTCGCCATAGCGGCCCCGGGCGCCCCGGTCGAACAGCACCGTGTCGGGCAGCTTGAGGCGATCGGCCTGGGCCTGCACCTCAGGAAGACGCAACACATCGGCATCCGGATCGAAACCCAGCACCTGCACCGTGGCGCTGCGCAACGTCTGGGGATTGCGCCAGTTCACCGTACGGATGTAGAGCCCCTGGGCGTCCACCACCCCGGGCACATCCAGGGCCTGCAGCAGCCGGCGGCGGGGGAAGGTGGAGAGGTTCTGGAGGTTCAGCGCCTTCGGACTGATCAGCACCACGTCGCCCCGGAAGGCGCGATCCAGGCGGGTGTTGCTGTCGTAGAGGGCCGCCTGGAAGCCCAGCTGCATGAACATCAGCAGATCGGCGAAGGCGATGCCGGCGATGGCCACCAGGAAGCGGCCGCGGTCGTGGCGGAGCTGCAGCCAGCCGAGCGGGGTTCTCATGGCCCAATCACCACCCGCACCTGCAGATTGGTGAACCGCGCCGCCCGCCGGCTGCTCTCCGGCGTGAGCGGGGCGCGCACCTCCACCACCCGGTTGTCGGTGTTGGAGCTCGGATCGGTGTTGATCAGGTTCTGGCGCAGCACGATCGCGCCGATCTGCTCCACCCGGCCCTGCAGCGGCTGGGTCAGGGCCGGGCTGGTGATCTGCACCGGCTGCCCGCGCCGCACCCGCGGCAGATCGCTTTCGTACACCTCCGCCACCGCCTGCATCCGGCCGGTCTGGCCCAGCTGCAGGATCCCCTCGGCCCCGGGGGCCTCGCCCGCCCGGGCGAACACCTGCAGCACGGTGCCGGCGATCGGCGCGCGGATCAGGTTGTCATCGCGGGCGGCGATGGCGCGCTGCAGGTTGGCCTGGGCCTGCTCCAGCACGCGCCGGGAGGCCTCCACATCCAGATCCACGCCGCCGGCGCCGGCGGTGCTGCGGGCCTGCTGCCGCGCCAGCAGCACCCGGGCCTCCTGCAGCGACGCCGTCACGGTGTCGAGGCTGAGGCGGCGGTTGTCGCGCTCTTCGGCCGAGACGGCCCCGCTGGAGAACAGGCTCTGGTAGCGGGAGGCCTCGGTGGCGGCCGTGCGCTGCTGGGCCTCCAGGGAGCGCACCTTGGCCCGCTGGCCGTCTTCCCCGCTGCCGGCGTCGGCGCGGGCGATCGCCAGCCGCGAACGGGCCAGGTTCACCTCGGCCCGGGCCGCCGCCACGGCGGCTTCCAGCTGGGGCTGGTTGTCGAGCAGGGCCAGCAGCTGGCCGGCCTGCACCGCATCGCCGCGGTCGACCAGCAGGGCCTGCAGGATGGGCTGGCCGGCGCCCGAGAGCGGCGCCGCGATCGTGCGCAGGGCGCTGACCGGCTCCAGCCGGCCCAGGGCGGTGACGGTGCGGATCGGCCGCTCGACCACAGGCGGCGGCGGCGTGGCGCGGCGCAACAGGCCGACGCCCAGGGCCAGCACCACGGCCCCGCCCACCGCCACCAGCCCCAGCTGCGTCCGCCGCCCCACCATCGCGCCCCTTC
Organism: Cyanobium sp. N5-Cardenillas; assembly: GCF_024345515.1. GTDB lineage: Bacteria > Cyanobacteriota > Cyanobacteriia > PCC-6307 > Cyanobiaceae > Cyanobium. Next base: position 13,785 of record NZ_JAGQBG010000032.1, on the reverse strand, counting down.
CAGTTGCAGTTACTATACGGTTCAGTTTAGTTTTTTTGAGCAGGACGCGCCATGCCCCCAGCCGATGCCGGTGGTGATGCCGCCGTCCCCAGCGCCCGCGAGCGGCGCAGCCAGCACAAGCGCCAGGCCGTTCTGGACGGCGCCCGGTGCGAGTTTCTGCAGCACGGCTATGCCGCCACTTCGATGGACCGCGTCGCGGCCGCGGCGGGCGTCTCGAAGGCCACCGTCTACGGCCATTTCGCCGACAAGCAGGCCCTGTTCCGCGCCCTCACCGAGGCGATGGTGGGCGAGCGCCTCAGCGAACTGTTCGGCGCCTCACCCCAGCAGGCCCTGCCGGCCGAGCCCGCCGCGGCCCTGCGGGAACTGGCCGCCCGCTGCCTCGAGTGCCGCCACAGCCAGCCCCAGTTCCTGGACTTCCTGCGCCTGGTCATCGCCGAGTCGGAGCGGTTCCCCGAACTGGCCAAGACCTTCCTGGCCCAGCTGGAGCACACCGGCGTGGGCCGGGTGACGGCGCTGTTCGAGGCCATCGCCGGCGCAGCGGAGGCGGAGCTGCGGGCGCGGCTGTTCATGGGCGCCCTGGTGCACCTGATCCTGATGCAGGACCTGCTGCATGGCCGTGAGGTGGCCCCGGTTGACCGGGAGGCCTACGCCGAGCTGCTGGTGCGATTGGTGAGCGCGCCGCCGGGGACTCCGGGCTGATCCGGGTGCTCTGGCGGCGGGTGCTTCAGGCGCGAGCGTCCTGCAGAGGGCAGCCATAGGCGGTGAACGCCGCGTCAGCGCTGAGCAGGGTGAGGGGGCCACTGATGGACTGGGCAACGAGGAGACGATCGAAGGGATCGCGGTGGTGCAGGGGCAGCTGGTCCAGTGCCAGCAGATGGGGAAGGCCGATGGGGAGGAACGCGAAGCCGGACTGCTCCGCCCAGGGGATGGCCTCGCCAGCTGACAGGGGCATGTCGCCGCGAGTGAGGGCGTGCTTGATGGCGATCTCCCAGAGCGACACATGGCTGAGAAACACCGCGCTGGCCTGGTTGGTGATCAGGTCCCGGCTGAGGGGCCCCAGCTTCGGGTCATCGGTGATGGCCCAGAGAAAGGTGTGGGTGTCGAGCAGCAGCCGCATCAGCCCTGCTCGAACAGATCGGCGATCAGGGGATTGGCAGCATCGATCGACTCGGGCGCCACGAACTGGCCGCGGGCGACGCCCAGCCGGCGGGGTCGTTCAGGCGGTTGCAGGCTGGTGAGCCGCGCCACGGGCCGGCCATTGCGAGCGATCACCACCTCGGCCTCGGCGCCGGTTTCGATCGCTTCCACCAAGCGGGAGAGGTGGGTCTTCGCCTCGAGCATGTTCACCACCCGGCTGGGACGGGACACCATGGCGGCGCAGGAATCAACCAGACCAGACTAGACCAGACAACTTGATCCGAAAGCTCAAGGCCCCCCACCGGCGCCGCCGCGATGCCATCGGCTCGCCGGTAGCCGCGGAGGATCGCGGCCTGCGCAAGACATTGGGGTGGGCCGTCGGAGCCAGATCCTTGAGGTGGGGCTTGTCGAAGGCGCCGGTGGCGAGGAACCGGATGGCGCCACAGAGGAAGCCGCCTTCGAAGGCCCTGGGTTTCATCGACCGGCGCGCAGGGGATGATTGGGGTGGCAGAGCCTGGGGCTCCGCTGCTGCCATCACGGCCCCAGTCACGATCTCGGACACCACCGAATCGACGATCCGAGGGGTGACGACCAGCATCCGGTCACTGGCGGTGATGCCTACGAACGACGTATCCAGCCCCTTCAACTGGGGCTCCCGGCTGGCCTGAAACCTTGCCTCCCAATCGGTGACCGCCCTCCGCGGGGCTGGCGGCCAGCGGACGGTCATCTTCGGTTGGTGATCAGCACGAGATCAGGTGTGGCAGGTCTATGGCTCATGGCTGGATGTCCCCACCTGCACCGCCTTCCAGTCGTCCGTGAGCATCCCAGAGAATCCCCAGTTCTCGTCGTCGATCTCCTGGCTCACGATTTTGGTGTACTCAGGCTTCTTGCCGAGCACACGAACGAGTGAGTCCGTGATGTCCTTGACGATCTCGGCCTTCTGCTGCCGCGATGCTCCTCGGCTGATCTGAACGTTCACGTAGGGCAAGGGTCTTTCTCCTGGAATGGGCGGTAGTTTGGCCTTCTGCCTCGTCAAGGCTCCTGCAGCTCGTATCGGTCTGCTGGCGGGTACGCATCAAGTCTGCGGCAGCAGCCAATGCAGGAAAATCCGGGCTGCGTTCTGGTACCTGCCCAGATCGCCATCACCTCACGTGGGCCACAGCCTTGGCCACGATCAGCCTGCCGAAACAACACCAGTCGGTGCCAGTTCGATGCCCGCCCACTCCAGCAGATCCCGTTCGCAGGGATGGGCGCGGCCATCGCTACACAATAACCATTGCCTGTAGGACGTTCAGAAGCTGAATCCGTAGGGAGCGGTAGTTACACGCAAGCGGTGGGCCAGCTCCTTGATGATCCCCTGCACGATTTCGGGGTGATCGGCCATCAGGCCCTGCAAAGTCAGCTGATCGATCTGATAGAGAGTGCTCGGATCGATCGCGCTCACCGAGGCTGAGCGGGGTCCCGGGTCGAGAGCGGCCAGCTCGCCCACCATCTCACCGTCCGAAAGTTCAACGATGGTCTGGTCGCCAATGTGGACCCGCACCAGGCCGGCAACGATCACGTACATCGAGGTGCCGGGATCTCCCTTGGCGAACAGCTGCTGGTTCGGCGCAAGCCGCACTTCTTCCACGGCTTCAGCCACAGCGGCCAACACGTTGTCGGGAGCGGAGGCGAAGATGCTGGCTCGCCTGAGCCGCTGAATCCTGTCCTGCGGGGCCGCACTGGTCATGGCACTCGGAGAAGGAGGTCTGACGGCGGTTCAGACCGAGAACAACGACTTGAAATTTAGCCTATCCACCAATCGTAGCAAGTTCGGCAAGCAGATCCATATCCTTTCTCCCATTCGACAGTCGTCGCGAATCGCCGAACCAAAGCAAACCAGCCTGTCAACGATGGACGTGCAGCAGAACTCAACCATGGCGTCTTTAAATTCTCCGGAACGCCAATCATGTTCAGCTCAAAATTGAATCCAGCCGAAACGAGTCGGGGGGCATGCAGTCTCACTGCATCGTTTCTCTGTGGGAGAAGCAACTCTTTATTGGACGGTTCCGATCATCACCCGCCTACCAGGCATCTTTGCCGGACTCGATAACCCCCCTGTTCGTTTCACGGCAGAAGCTCCATCCCTCTCCTGTCTGATCCATCACCCTCCGTCCTCCCTCACACCTTCGCCAGCGTCACACGCTCGGGCTGGTGCTGGTACTTGCCCTGACGGTCGTTGTAGGTGGTGGCGCAGGGGTCGCCTTCGAAGAACAGCAGCTGGCAGATGCCTTCGCTGGCGTAGATACGGCAGTCGGCGCCGGAGGAATTGCTGAACTCCAGGGTGAGGTGGCCTTCCCAGCCGGCTTCGGCGGGGGTGGTGTTGACGATGATGCCCAGCCGCGCGTAGGTGCTCTTGCCCAGGCAGATCACGGTGATGTTCGTCGGCACCCGCATCTTCTCCAGCGCCACCCCCAGCCCGTAGGAATGGGCCGGCAGGATGAAGTAATCGCCGTCGTCGTCGCTGTGCATCGGCGCCGGCTCCAGGTTCGCCGGGTTGAACCGCTTCGGGTTCATCACCGTGCCGGGCACATGGCGGAAGATCAGGAACTCCTTCGGCGACAGCCGCAGGTCGTACCCGTAGGACGAGCACCCGTAGCTCAGCACCGGGCCCGTGCGGGCCTCCGGATCCAGGTGGCGCACCAGCGTCGGCTGGAACGGCTCCAGCATCCCGCCGGCGGCCTGTTCGTTGATCCAGTGGTCGTTCTTGAGCATGGCGTCAGCCGCCGCGGCGCAACTGGGTGACCTGGTCGGCCATCGCCATCAGGCTGGCCGGCATCGAGGGGCCCGTCAGGATGACATCCAGATGGGCCGGCCGCTGTTCAAGCGCCTCGATCACCGCTGCGGCGCCCAGGTAGCCCAGGGCCACCGCCAGCCCCAGTTCATCGAGCACCAGCAGATCCAGATCGCCCTTCAGGAGCCGCTGCCGGCTCACCTCCCACACCTCCGCCACCGCCTCGAGCGCCGCCTCGGCCGTGGCCCCCTCCGGCCCTTGTGAGCCCGGTGGCCCATCGAGGCAATGGGGCGTGCCCGGCCGCAGCCACTGCAGCCGGCCGCACAGCCGCAGGCTGCCGGCCGGCCCCTGCTCCACGCCCCCCTTGAGGAACTGGCTCACCAGCACCCGGCTGCCCAGCCCGGCGCTGCGCAGGGCCTGGCTGAACACCGCCGCGAAGCTGCCCCGGAACGGCGCCGTATGGATCTGCAGCAGCCCCTCCGGCTGGGTCACCAGCCGCAGGGGGGCCGCCAGGGGTGGCACCAGCGCCACAGGGCGATGGGGGTGGGTGGTGTCAATGAGGCTGGCGGTCATGGACACCCAGGGAAGCGTTGGTGTAAAGGGTCCGGACGGCTAGCCCCAGCCCCTCACCTCCCGAATGTAGCGGCCCTCGCCGGCTCGGCACACCATCGGTAGTGGCTCGGAACAGACGTACCACTGGCGCCGCCTACGCTGCCCCTGCCCTGCCCCAGCCCGCGTGCCGAGTCCCAGTGACGTCCCCCGCAACGACGGCCGCGGCGCCGACGAGCTGCGTCCGGTGGGCCTGGAATGGGATCCGATGGGCTTCGCCCTCAGCTCGGTGCTCTTCGCCGCCGGCCGCACCCGCGTGCTCTGCAGCGTCTGCCTCGACCCGGAGGTGCCGCGCTGGCGGCGGGGCTCCGGCAGCGGCTGGCTCAGCGCCGAATACCGCCTGCTGCCGGCCTCCACCCCCAGCCGCCAGGGCCGCGAGCTGATGAAACTCTCCGGCCGCACCCAGGAGATCCAGCGGCTCATCGGCCGCAGCCTGCGGGCCTCCCTCGATCTGGCGGCCCTCGGCGAGCGCACCCTGCTGGTCGACTGCGACGTGCTCCAGGCCGATGCCGGCACCCGCACCGCCTCGATCACCGGCGCCTGGGTGGCCCTGGCCGCCGCCCTGGAGCGCCTGCAGCAGCTGGGGGTGCTGGAGGCCTCGCCGTTGCGCCAGCAGGTGTCGGCCGTGTCGGTGGGCCTGGTGGACGGCGTGGCCCTGCTGGATCTGGATTACTCCGAGGATTCCCGCGCCGAGGTCGACCTCAACGTGGTGATGGACCAGCAGGGGCGGCTGCTGGAGATCCAGGGCACCGCCGAGGGCGCCCCCTTCCCCCGCGCCCGCCTCGATGCCCTGCTGGATCTGGCCGAACCTGGCCTGCGGACCTTGCAGGAGGCCCAGCTCCAGGCCCTGGCTGTGGCGCCGGCCGGGCCCAGCGTGGCGCCGACCACACGCACGACCGGCTAAAGAGTGTCATTGGCTACATGGATCAGCCAGGTCGATCCATAGGTTCCTAACCATTCGCCACGCCTTAATGGTCGGCGCCACGCGTGGCTTCAGCCGCTACCCCAGCACCCCATCCAGCGGATCCCCCGGCTCCGTGACGCCCATGGGCGCCCCGGGTGCCACCACCGTCACCCTGCTGGAAGTCATCCGGGGCCTGGCCGGCAGCAGCGTTGAAACGATCGAGCGCGGCAAGACGATCTTCTTCCCCGGCGATCCCGCCGAGCGCGTCTACCTGCTGCGCCGCGGCGCCGTGCGCCTCTCGCGCGTCTACGAGTCCGGCGAGGAGATCACCGTGGCCCTGCTGCGGGAGAACAGCCTCTTCGGCGTGCTCTCCCTGCTCACCGGCCAGCGTTCCGACCGCTTCTATCACGCCATCGCCTTCACCCGGGTGGAGATGGTCACCGCCCCGGCCACCTCGGTGCGGCGCGCCATCGAGCAGGACGCCAGCGTTGGCCTGCTGTTACTGCAGGGCCTCTCCTCCCGCATCCTCCAGACCGAAACCATGATCGAGACCCTCACCCACCGGGACATGTCCTCCCGGCTGGTGAGCTTCCTGCTCGTGCTCTGCCGCGATTTCGGCGTTCCGGGCAGCGAGGGGATCACCATCGACCTGCGCCTCTCCCACCAGGCCATCGCCGAGGCGATCGGCTCCACCCGCGTCACCATCACCCGCCTGCTGGGGGATCTGCGCAACGACGGCCTGGTCCAGATCGACCGCAAGAAGATCACCGTCTTCGATCCGATCGCCCTGGCCAAGCGATTCAGCTGAACGGGCGGCCCCTGCCGGGTGCCAGGAGGCCACCGGCAGGGATACTTGGTGCACCGCGGAACCGAGGCGCAGAGGGTGTCGGGTTGGCTGCTGATCCTGGCCCTTCTGGTGCTCGGCGGAGTGCTCTCCACCCTGGGCGACCGGCTCGGCAGCCGCGTGGGCAAGGCGCGCCTCAGCCTGTTCAACCTGCGGCCCCGCAAGACGGCCGTGGTGATCACGGTGCTCACCGGCAGCCTGATCAGCGCCGTGTCGCTGGCCCTGATGCTGCTGGTGAGCGAACGTCTGCGGGTGGGGCTGTTCCAGCTCGACCAGATCGAGGACCGCTTGCGCGACAGCCGCAGCGCCCTGCAGCGCAACAAGGGTGAACTGCAGCGCACCCGGGGTGAGCTGGAACGCAGCCGCCTCGATCTGACCACCGCCGAACGCCGCCGTGACCAGGCCCTGGCCAGCCAGCGCCGGGCCCAGACCCAGCTGCTGGCCGCCGAACGTCGCGTCGACACCCTGCGCCGCGAGCTTCAGCCCCTGCAGGCCGAGCGCGTCCGGCTGGAGGCCGAGCGGGCCCGGCTCACCAGGGAGGTGCGCGGCCGGGACGCGGAGATCCGTCGCACCGAGACCGAACTGGCCAGCGTGCGCCAGCGCATCGCCGCCGGCGCCAAGGAACTCAAGGACCTCGAAACCAATGTCATCGCCCTGCGCCGCGGTGATGTGGTGATCGCCAGCGGCCAGCCCCTGGCCACCGCCAAGGTGCAGCTGCAGCGCCCCGACCAGGCCAGGCAGGTGATCGACGCCCTGCTGCAGGAGTCCAACCGGGCGGCCTTCCAGCTGCTGCTGCCCGGCCAGCCCCCCAACCGCCAGATCCTGCTGGTGCCCCGCAGCGACATCACCCGGCTCGAAACGCTGCTCGCCACCCCCGGCACCTGGGTGGTCAGCATCCGCTCGGCCGCCAACGTGCTGCGGGGCGAGGCCCAGGTGCTCGCCTTCCCCGACCTGCGCCCCAACCGCCAGGTGGTGCAGCAGGGGGAGGTGCTCTCCCGCACCGCCCTGGAGCCCGACGTGCGCGAGCTCGATGCCGTGCGCAGCCGCCTCAACCTGCTGCTGGCCGCCGCTTTCGCCAAGGTCCAGCGCCAGGGCACCCTGGCCAACGGGCTCCAGTTCGATGCCGCCAGCCTCAACACCCTCGCCCGCGAGCTCAGCGAGCGGCCCGCCGGTGTCACCGCCAACCTGGAAGCGTTGGCCAGCCAGAACGCCGACACCCCCGACCCGATCAGCGTGGAGCTGCGCTGGATCCGCAAGGACGCCCCCAGCGGACCGCTGCGGCCATGACGCTGGCGGCACCTGGCCCCCTGGCCGGCCTCGATCCCGGCCGCAGCAAATGCGGCCTGGTGCTCACCGATCCCGAGCGCCTGGAGATCCGCCAGGCCCTGGTGCTGCCCCCCGAAGCGGCCTGGCAGCGCCTGCAGGACTGGCATCACCACCAGGCCCTGGCGGCCGTGGTGATCGGTGACGGCACCGGCAGCGGCCCCTGGCGGCGGCGCCTGGAGCCGCTGTTGCCGGTGGAACTGGTGGATGAACGTGGCACCACCCTGGCGGCCCGGCAGCGCTACTGGGAGCTGTTCCCGGCCCGGGGCTGGCGCCAGCTGCTGCCACAGGGCCTGCGCCAACCCCCCCGCGACTTCGACGACGTGGTGGCCCAGCTGCTGCTGGAGCGCCAGCTGGGCAGGCCCCTGCTCAGAACGACGCCCGCACCGTGAAGACGTAGTCGCCGCCGGGTTCGAGCTGGTAGTCGGCCTTGAGCAGGAAGCGCAGCAGGGCGTCCTGGATCAGGGCGCGCCCCAGGGAGGGCTCCACCTGCAGTTCACCCCGGTCAAAGGCCCAGCGGAAGCGCCACTGGAAGCTGCCGGCGCTGATCTCCCCCTCCAGCAGGCAGGGGCTGAAGCTCTGGCGCAGCACCCGCAGCTGAGCGGTGGTGGCGGGTAGGCGACTCACTGGAAGCGGGGGGCTGCAGGGGGTGGCGGGGAGCCGCCTGGCTCGGATGATGCTCTCAGGATGGCGGCGGATCGGCGCGAAAACTGTTCAAACGGTTGGCCGCCTTCTCCAGCCCCAACCGCCGGATCAGGTCGATGCCCGCCTCCACCTCCTCAAGAACCGTGTCCAGAACGGGCCGATCGGCGGCGGAGAACTTGCCCAGCACATGCGACACCGTGCGGGCCCGGCGCTCCTCGGGCGTCTCGCCGGGGGCACCGATGCCGATGCGCAACCGGGCGAAGGACTCGCTGCCGAGGTGGGCGATCGTGCTGCGCAGGCCGTTGTGGCCGCCGGCCCCGCCCGAAGCCCGCACCCGCAGGCGCCCCAGCGGCAGGTCCATATCGTCCACCAGCACGAGCAGCTGGGCGGGCTCAAGCCGGAACCAGTCGAGGGCGGCGCGGATCGAGCGGCCGCTGTCGTTCATGAAGGTCTGGGGCATCAGCAGCCGCAGCCGCTTCTCCCCCTGGCCGGTCTCGGCCAGCAGTCCGTGCAGGCGGCCCTGGTTGCGGAAGCTGGCCCCACCGGCGCGGGCCAGCCGCTCCAGCACCATGAAGCCGACGTTGTGGCGGGTGTCGGCGTAGCGGGGGCCGGGATTGCCAAGGCCCACCAGCAATTGCAGATCCAACGGATGGCCGTCCTCAGCTGGCGGGGCCGTTGGAGGGTGCCGCGTTCTCATCGACCACTGTCGCCGTTGCGGATTCAGTGGTGGCCGGCGAGATGGCGGCGGGTTCGGCCGCCGGCGGCATGGTGGCGGGGGGACCAGAAATGTCGATGGGCTGGTCGGTGCCCACAGCCGTGCGGAACTCCTTCTCGAACTCCTGCGACGCCGACTGGAAGCCGCGCAGGGTGCGCCCCAGGGTCTTGCCGAGCTCGGGCAGGCGCTTGGGTCCGAAGACCAGCAGCCCGATGGCGGCGATGACCGCCATCTCGGGCAGACCGATGCCGAAGATGTTCATGGACAGGGGGCGAAAGGAATCAGCCGACGCCGTTCCAGTTGACGTTGATGCCCTCGAGCAGCAGGGACTTGTTGTACAGCTGCAGGATCACCAGCAGGAACACCAGGAAGAGCAGCATGAACACGCCCATCACGGGGGTGGTGCCCCAGCCGGGCACCACCTTGCCGTACTCGGAATTCAGGGGGCGCAGCAGGTTTCCCAGACGGGTGCGTTGGGCCATGGCAGCTAGGACCTCTCGGGCACGGGATCGCGTTGCTTACTGTAAGGGTCTTGCCGGCCGCACCGAGATGGGCTGTCGAGAGTTGTGACGGAAGCCCCGCGCCCCCTGCCCCGCCTGAGAGTCCCCCATGGATCCCGCCGCCAGCACCTCCCCCGCCCTCTCCGTGGCCCTCGCGGTGCTCGCCGTGCTCCTGGCCCTGACTGGGTTTGGCGTGTACACCGCCTTCGGCCCCCCGTCCAAGGGCCTCACCGATCCCTTCGACGATCACGACGACTGAGCCGCGGCCAACGTCTGCAGCTTCCAGTGCCCCAGTTGCCAGGGGGTGAGCTGCAGCGGGTCGCTTCCGTCGGGGGCGGCCAGCCCCTGGCCCAGGCCGTCACAGCGTTCCAGCACGGTCCAGTCGGGGCCGATCCAGAGGCGGCGCCGGCAGGGCCCCAGGTTCTGCACGCTGATCAGCGCCTTCCCCGCCCCCCCCTGGTCGCCTTCCGCCGGCAGCGGCCGAAGGGCCACCAACTGCAGATCCTCGCCAAGCGAAGGGAACAGCGTTTCGGCCGTCGCGGCTGAGCCCCCCGCCGTCGGCACCGGCCGGCACCACAGCGGTTCCCGCAGACGGGTGGCCTGCTGGGGCGCCGCGGCGGCCCGCCAGCCACCGGGGCAGGGCAGCAGGGCCAGCCGCTGCCGCTGCCAGCCGTTGTCGGCGCCGGGATCGGGCCAGGTGGGACCCCGCAGCAGCGACACCCCCAGGCACTCCGCCGTTGCCGACACCCCCTGCGGACCGTCGAGCAGCACCGCCAGGCCATCGCCGCGGCCCGGCCCCACCGAGGCCAGCCAGCTGATGGCGCTCACCTCCCAGCGGGCCCGCTCCCGGGCGGTGCGGGCCGTGGCCGGGCGCTCGATCACGCCGCCGGAGGTGTCGGCCGCCCAGCGGCAGGCCGGCGCGGCCAGAGGAATCTCCAGCCTCAGCAGCTCATGGCGTTGCTGCCACTGGGTGCTCAGCACCAGCTCCAGCCAGGGGCTGCCCGCCAGCAGGCGACCGTCGAGGCGCACCGGACTCTCGCCGCAGCGGCCGCGCCAGACGAAGCGGCCGCACAGCGGCCCCGTCTCCAGCCATTGCGGCGCCCCCTGCCAGCTCCAGTCCAGCGGGTGCTGGCGGTAGTCAGCCGCCAGGTCCCAGGCATCCCAGAATTCCCCCCGGTCACGCCAGCGGCACCAGGCCAGCGGCCACGCCAGCTGGGGCGTGCCGGCCCGGTCGAACAGCTGCTCCACCCCCGCAGGGCCGATCAGCGCCGCAACCAGACCGTTGCCCAGGCGCCAGTGGTCCGGCCCCCCGTCGGCCACCCGTTCCAGCCGCACCGGTGCCGCCACGGGCCAGGCCGCCCCGTTGCCGGTGCCCTGGCGCCGCAGGCGCCGCACCCCCACGCCGTCGATGCCGGGGATCTGCAGCCACTGGCCGCCGCCGGGGGCCGGCTGCCCGACCAGGCGCCGTTCGCCGTCCGTCCCTGACAGGCACCAGTCGCCCGCCGGCAGTCGCAGGGTGCGGGGCTGGGCCGGCAGTGGCTGGAGCTGCACGGCGCACCAGACATCACCAGCGCCGGCTGGCATCCCCCGGGCCAGGCCCCGGCGCAGAACCCGGTCGCGGCGGCGGGCGGCCCGGCGACGGGCGCCGCGCCACTCGGGTTCGGCCTGCTCGAACACCTCCGGAATCGAGGTGCCCGGCAGGATGTCGTGGAACTGCTGGAACAGCAGGCTGCGCCAATCGCCCTCGGCGGCCTCGGCCGGCTGAGCGAACAGCGCCGCAGCCAGATCCGCCTCCCGCAGCAGCCGCTCCAGGGTCCGGTTGTGGCGCTTCTGGTCCGGGCGGCTGGTGGCGCAGCCCCGGTGCAGCTCCAGGTAGAGCTCGTCGCGCCACACCGGCAGCTGGCCCGCCAGCGACTCCAGCGGCTCCAGGTAGGCCCGCAGGGTGCCGTGGCGCTGGCCGGCCGCCACCGCCTGCCCCTGCCAGAGCTCCAGCTGCTCCAGCATCTCGGCGGTGGGCCCGCCGCCATGGTCGCCGACCCCGGGCAGCCAGAGGGCGTCGGCACAGCCGCTGGCCTGTTGCCACTGCAGCCGGTAGCGCTCCATCGCCACCGGATCGCCAGTGGTGCCGATCGGTGCCGTCATCAGGGCCAGCACCTCGGCGCCACAACGGCTGCGCCAGCGGAACAGCCGGTGGGGGAAGGGATTGGTGGCGTTCCAGGCCAGTTTGTGGGTGCAGAACCAGCGCACCCCGGTGGCGGCCGCCACCGCCGGCAGACCGGCCGCGAAGCCGAAGCTGTCCGGCAACCAGGCCAGCCGGTGGCTCCACTCCGGGAAGGTGCGCCGGCTGTAGTGCTGGCCCTCCTGGAACTGGCGCAACAGCGAGGCGGTGGAGAGCAGCACGCAGTCGCTCTCCACCCACGGGCCGTTGATGGGTTCGAAGCGGCCCGCCGCCATGGCCCGGCGGACCCGGGCGAACAGGGCCGGCCGGTGGCGCTCCAGCCAGGCGTAGAGGGCCGGGGTGGAATGGCCGAAATGGAAAGATCCGAAGCGCTCCATCAGGTCGAGGGCCGAGGCGAAGGTGCGTTCCGCCGCCTGCCAGGTGTCGGCCACCGGCCACAGCCAGGCCAGGTCGAGGTGGGCGTGGCCCAGCACCTGCAGCCGCCCCTCCCCCGGGGCCTCCCCATGGCCATGCTCACGGCGCAGGTCATGCAGCTCAGCAGCGGTGACCGCCAGCAGGCCCAGGGGATCGGCGCGATCCAGCGGCTCGAGCTCGATCCGGCTGGTGATCAGGGCACCGTCGTCGTGGAGGGGGCTGCGCAGCCGCAGCTCCAGATCCAGGACCTCCCCCCGCCACCAGCGCTCGGGCAGGGGCCAGCGGCAGGCGGTGTCGAACAGATCACCGCTGTGGACCCGCTGCCCATCGACCCACAGCTCGGCCCGGTCGGCCCACCAGGACAGCACCAGCCGGGCCCGGGCGCCGGCCGCCAGGGGCCGCCAGGGCTCCGGGCAGGGACAGCGCAGGTGCAGCTGGCGCCACTGGCCGCCCCGCGGCCAGATGATCAGGCCCCGGGCCGCCCAGTCGGGGCGGTGGCGGCGTCCCCACACCTCGTCGAGGGCCGGACCGCTGCCGCCCCCGGGCTGGAGGCCCTGCCAGAGCGGTTGGAGATCCAGGGGCCGGGGCATGGGGAACGTGACCGAAACGTTTCAATCGGAGCGGGTGCCCCTGCCAAACGGCATCGGACAGGCTGGATGGTCAACCACCACCCATAAGATGATGCGGCTGCCGAGGGGTCATTGAGACCCGTACCGGCGCTCGTCACTCCCTGTCACCCGCCGGACAGACCATGCTCGCTCTCAAGATCTCGGTTTACTCCGTCGTCTTCTTCTTCATTGGGATCTTCGTCTTCGGCTTCCTGGCCAGCGATCCAACCCGCTCCCCCAGCCGCAAGGACCTGGAGGACTGAGGTCCTTTGCCTGCGGCGCCACGCGCCACCCGTCCGGACAACCGGACCGCTGCGGGGGTAGTCCCCGAACTCCCATGGCAGGATCGGCCGCGTCCTCGCCGCCCATCCGCTACCTGTGGTGCTCCATCCCCGCTCGGGACGTCGCCAGGCCCCTGAAGGCCTGACCCCTGGGATGGGCCTGTGGCTGGGCATCGGCGGCGTGCTGGCGTTGACGGCCGCACCGGCCCAGGCCCGGCAGGAACTCCCTTCCAGGCTTCAGGCCGCCCTGGCGCAGCTCGCCCCGGCGCCGGCGGTACCCGCGACGGCCAACCCCTTCGATGACGAGCCCCCGGGCGAGCCGCAGGGCCTGCCCCAACCCGAGCCACAGGCCGGGACCGAACCCCCAGGGGAACCCGCATCCCCCGTTCAGGCCCCGGCGCCCAGGCGGCGCCCCCTGGCGGTCACACCCCAACCCCCGGCGGAGCCCACCCCAGCCGACCCGGCGGCCGCCTCAGCTCCGGGGACAGGCCTCGACGCCGCCCCCGCCAGCGACGCGGTGCCCCTGGAGCTCGAGCTGACCGCCAACCAGCAGGGCTATGACAGCCAACTGCAGCGCTTCGTGGCCACAGGCAGCGTCATGGCCCGCCTCGCCGGTGGCCGCCTGCTGGCCGACAGGCTGGAGTTCGAGGCCAGCACCCGCACCCTCCTGGCGGTTGGCAACGTGCGCTTCCAGCGCGGCCAGCAGTATCTGCAGGGCAGCCGCCTCCGCTACGCCCTGCTCGAGGGTGTGGGGGAAATCGACGACGTCTATGGCGTCATCGACCTGGACAGCACCAAGGAGGACTTCGACCTCGAGCAGGCCGCCTCCACACCCCTGCCGCCTGCCGAGCCG
>NZ_JAGQBG010000031.1 GCF_024345515.1 Cyanobium sp. N5-Cardenillas | reverse complement strand
TCGCTCAGCCTGCTGGTGGACGGGGTCGACCAGGCCGCCCCCTTCTTCGCCACGCCGGAGCCGGATGAGGCGGCCCTGGCCCTGCGGGCCGACCCCGGCAGCCGCGCCGCCCTGACGGCCCTGCTGGAGCGGCTGCCGGAGGGCCCGCTCGACGCCGAAACCGCCCAGGGGCTGCTGGCGGAGGCCGCCACGGCCGCCGGCGTCAAGAAAGGGGTGCTGATGAAGGGCCTGCGGGCCGCCCTGCTGGGCAGCCTCAAGGGGCCCGACCTGCTCACCACCTGGCTGCTGCTGCACCGGCTGGGCAGCGACCGGGAGCGGATCGCCGCCGCCCTCTGAGCCTCAGTCGTCGAGGGCGCCGTAGATCGGCTCCACCCGGATGGCCTGGACGCTGCCGGCCCGCAGCACGAGGAATTCGCTGGTCAGGTCGCTGATCGGCACGTTGATGAAGGCATCGAGGGTCGCCGCGTTCAGCACGCCGCCGTACCAGGCCTGGAAGTCTTCGAGGGTGTTGAAGTGCACCTCCTGGTGGTGACCGCCGATCAGGAACAGGTGGATGGCGTAGCGACGGGGGGTGCGGGCCATGGAGCAGCGGCTGCGGCTGAACGCCCACAGGATGGCCCATACGGCCGCAACAGGCTCGCCGCCGGTTGGTAGAGGGGATGGAGCGGGGCGCCCGCTGTGGTGAGGCCGAGGCAGGCCAGCCGCGGCTGGTGGGGGGCCAGCAGCTTCAGCACCCGGTCGTCCTGGCCGGAACGGCGGCCGCCGTTGCCCCAGCCCAGCCAGATCAGCCCGGGGCTGGCGCACCGATCAGCGGCCCGCAGGCGCCGCCGCAACCAGGCCGCGTTGGCGGCGCCCACCGGATCGGCGGCCTGGGCCAGGGCCGCCGGGCTGGGGCTGATGCGGGCGAACAGGTTGAGCACCTCCAGGCCGCCGTAACCCCAGCCGGCGGCGAAGGCCATCAGCCGCCGCAGGGTGGGGTCGTCGTGGCGGTGGTCGGCGCGGGAGGGGTTGAGGCCGATGAACAGCAGCCGGCTGCCCTGCGGCTCCCAGACCCGCTCCAGCCACCAGCGGTACTGACGGCAGCGGCTGAAGGCGGCCCGGCCAGTGGCTTTCACGGCGCTGTCGGGCCGCCGGATGGCAGGCTGTGGCGATCGGCGGGCGGATCCCAGGGACGGCCATGGAGCGGGACAAGCCCCTGTTGCTGCTGGTGGACGGCCACTCCCTGGCCTTCCGCAGCTTCTATGCCTTCGCCAAGGGCGGTGAGGGGGGCCTGGCCACGAAGGACGGGGTGCCCACCAGCGTCACCTACGGCTTCCTCAAGGCCCTGCTCGACAACTGCAAGGGACTGGCCCCCCAGGGGGTGGTGATCGCCTTCGACACGGCCGAACCCACCTTCCGCCATGAGGCGGATGCCGCCTACAAGGCCCACCGGGAGGAGGCGCCGGAGCACTTCTTCGCCGACCTGGCCAACCTGCAGGCCATCCTCAAGGACTGCCTCGACCTGCCCCTGTCGATGGCGCCGGGCTACGAGGCCGACGACGTGCTCGGCACCCTGGCCAACCGGGCGGCGGGCGAGGGCTGGCGGGTGCGGATCCTCTCCGGCGACCGCGACCTGTTCCAGCTGGTGGACGACGAACGTGACATCAGCGTGCTGTACATGGGTGGCGGCCCCTACGCCAAGAACAGCGGCCCGACCCAGATCCGCCGCGCCCAGGTGATCGAGAAGCTGGGGGTGCCGCCGGAGGGGGTTGTGGACCTCAAGGCCCTCACCGGCGACAGCTCCGACAACATCCCCGGGGTGAAGGGGGTGGGGCCCAAGACGGCCCTCACCCTGCTCAAGGCCCACGGCGACCTGGACGGCATCTACGCCGCCCTCGACGCGCAGAAGGGGGCGCTGAAGACCAAGCTGGAAACGGATCGGGAGAACGCCTTCCGCTCCCGCATGCTGGCGGAGATCCTGGTGCAGATCCCGTTGCCCGAGGAGCCGCGCCTGGCCCTGGGCCGGGTGGACAGCGAGGGGCTGGGGGCGCGTCTGGCCGAGCTGGAGCTGTTCAGCCTGGTGAAGCAGACGGAGGGCTTCGCCCGCCTGTTCTCGGCGGAACCGCCCGAGCCCGCCGCCCCAGCCCCCGCCAGCGAGCCGGCGGCGCCGGAGGCCCCCGAGAACCCCGAGAGCCTCGAGAGCCCCGCGGCCACGGACGGCCTGCCCGCCCTGCGGCCGCAGCTGGTCACCACCCCGGAGGCCCTGGCCGCCCTGATCGAGCGGCTGATGGCCTGCACCGATCCGGCGGCGCCGGTGGCCCTCGACACCGAGACCACCTCGCTCAATCCCTTCAAGGCGGAACTGGTGGGGATCGGCGTCTGCTGGGGGGAGGGGCTGGCGGATCTGGCCTACGTGCCGATCGGCCACCACAGCCCGCCGGCCGCCGATCTGCTCAGCACGGCGCCGCCCGCGCCGGTGCAGCTGCCCCTGGATGCGGTGCTGCTGGCCCTGGGGCCCTGGCTGGCCAGCGCCGCGCACCCCAAGGCGCTCCAGAACGCCAAGTACGACCGCCTGATCCTGCTGCGCCATGGGCTGCCCCTGGCCGGTGTGGTGATGGACACCCTGCTGGCGGACTACCTGCGGGATGCCAACGACAAGCATGGCCTGGAGGCCATGGCGGAACGCAACTTCGGGCTGCATCCCACCGCCTACGGCGATCTGGTGGCCAAGGGGCAGAGCTTCGCCGACGTGCCGGTGGAGGCGGCGGCCCTCTACTGCGGCATGGACGTGCACCTCACCCGGCGCCTGGGGGCGATGCTGGCGGACCAGCTGGCGGCGATGGGGCCCCAGCTGCCCCTGCTGCTGGAGCAGGTGGAGCTGCCCCTGGAGCCGGTGCTGGCCCAGATGGAGGCCACCGGCATCCGCATCGACGTGCCCTACCTCAGGGAGCTGGCCGAGGAACTCAGCGGCACCCTGGTGCGGCTGGAGCGGGAGGCCCAGGCAGCGGCGGGGGTGGACTTCAACCTGGCCTCCCCCAAACAGCTCGGTGAGCTGCTGTTCGACACCCTGGGCCTCGACCGCAAGAAGTCGCGGCGCACCAAGACCGGCTGGAGCACCGACGCGGCGGTGCTGGAGAAGCTGGAAGACGACCATGCGGTGGTGAAGCTGGTGCTGGAGCACCGCACGCTCAGCAAGCTGCTGAGCACCTACGTGGAGGCCCTGCCGGCGCTGGTGGAAGCAGAAACCGGGCGGGTGCACACGGATTTCAACCAGGCGGTGACCGCCACCGGGCGACTGTCGAGCAGCAACCCCAACCTGCAGAACATCCCCATCCGCACCGAGTTCAGCCGCCGCATCCGCAAGGCCTTCCTGCCCCAGGAGGGCTGGCGGATGATCAGCGCCGACTACTCCCAGATCGAGCTGCGCATCCTCACCCACCTCTCGGGCGAACCGGTGCTGGTGCAGGCCTACAACGAAGGCGACGACGTCCACGCCCTGACGGCCCGGCTGCTGCTCGAGACCGACACGGTGACGCCGGAGGAGCGGCGGCTGGGCAAGACGATCAACTTCGGGGTGATCTACGGCATGGGGGCCCAGCGGCTGGCGCGGGAAACCGGCATGGGCCAGGCCCGGGCCAAGGAGTTCCTGAGCCTGTACAAGCAGCGCTACCCGCGGGTGTTCCTGTACCTGGAGCTGCAGGAGCGGCTGGCCCTGAGCCGCGGCTACGTGGAAACGATCCTGGGGCGGCGGCGGCCGTTCCACTTCGATCCCGGCGGCCTGGGGCGGCTGCGGGGCAAGGACCCGCTGGAGATCGACCTGGAGGTGGCCCGCCGCGGCGGCATGGAGGCCCAGCAGCTGCGGGCGGCCGCCAATGCCCCGATCCAGGGCTCCAGCGCCGACATCATCAAGCTGGCGATGGTGAGCCTGCAACGGGCGCTCAGCGAGGCCGGCCTGCCGGCCCGGCTGCTGCTGCAGGTGCACGACGAACTGGTGCTGGAGGCGGCACCGGAAGCGCTGGAGGAGGTGCGGGAGCTCACCCGGCGCACCATGGAGCAGGCGGTGCAGCTGACGGTGCCGCTGGCGGTGGACACGGGCGTGGGGCCGAACTGGATGGAGGCGAAATAGCCACACGAAGGTAGGCTGCGCGCAAGCTTTGCCTCCGCCATCGATGCCCCAACCGGTGCGGGTGCTGCTGACCGGCCGCCACGGCCAGCTGGGCCAGGCCCTGGTGGCCTCGGTTCCGGCCGGCGTGGAGCTGATCGCCACGGGCCGGGGCGAGCTGGACCTGGCCGATGGGGCCGCCTGCCGCTCGGCGGTGGACCAGCACCGGCCCGACTGGGTGCTCAATGCCGGCGCCTACACGGCGGTGGACCGGGCCGAGGCGGAACCGGCCCTGGCCGAGGCGGTGAACGCCGGTGCCCCCGGGGCCTTCGCCGAAGCCCTGGCCAGCGGTGGCGGGCGGCTGCTGCAGGTGAGCACCGATTTCGTGTTCGACGGGGAGCAGGGCCATCCCTACGCGCCGGACCAGGCCCTGGCGCCCCTGGGGGTGTACGGCGCCACCAAGGCGGAAGGCGAACGGCGGGCGGCGGCGGCCCTGCCGGCCGAGCGCCTGTGCCTGCTGCGCACCAGCTGGGTGTACGGGCCGGTGGGGGCCAACTTCTGCCTGACGATGCTGCGGCTGCACCGGGCCAAGGCCGCCGCCGGCGAGAGCCTGGGGGTGGTGGCCGACCAGGTGGGCTGCCCCACGGCCACGGCCGGGCTGGCGGCCGCCTGCTGGCGGGTGATCGAGCGGGGCGCGAGCGGGCGCCACCACTGGAGCGACTGCGGCGCCGCCAGCTGGTACGACTTCGCCGTGGCGATCGGCGCCCAGGCGGCGGCGCGGGGGCTGATCGACGCCCCGGCCCGGGTGCGTCCGATCACCACCGCCGACTACCCCACCCCGGCCCGGCGCCCCGCCTACTCGCTGCTGGAAACCAGCACCACCAGGCACGCGCTGGAGCTGGAGGGCCAGCACTGGCAGGCCGCCCTGGCCGAGGTGCTGGCGCAGATCCCCCTGCCCCCGGCCTGAGCACCCCCCCTTTGTCGTTTCGCCCCACCCCGATGGATCCCTACCCCTCCCTCGACCTGCCGCTGCTGCTCGCCGGCCGTCGCCGCATCCTGGTGACGGGGGGGGCGGGCTTCATCGGCGGGTCGCTGGTGCGGCGGCTGCTGCGGGACAGCACGGCGACGGTGTTCAACCTCGACAAGATGGGCTACGCCAGCGACCTGCTGGGGGTGTACAACACCCTGGCGGCGTTGGGTGAGGCGGCCGAGCGGGCCGATGGGCCACGGCACCGGCTGCTGCAGGTGGATCTGGCCGACGGGGAGGCGGTGGCGGCGGCGGTGCGGCAGGCGGATCCGGATCTGGTGCTGCACCTGGCGGCGGAAAGCCATGTTGACCGCTCGATCGACGATCCGGGCGCCTTCCTGGTGAGCAACGTGATGGGCACCTACAACCTGCTGCAGGCGGTGCGGGCCCACTGGGAGGGGCTGAAGGCGGAGCGGCGGGAGTCGTTCCGCTTCCACCACATCAGCACCGACGAGGTGTTCGGCTCGCTGGGGGCCACGGGGCGGTTCTCGGAAACCACCCCCTACGACCCGCGCAGCCCCTACTCGGCCAGCAAGGCGGGCAGCGACCACCTGGTGCAGGCCTGGCACCACACCTACGGGCTGCCGGTGGTGCTGACCAACTGCAGCAACAACTACGGCCCCTGGCAGTTCCCCGAGAAGCTGATCCCGGTGGTGATCCTCAAGGCCGCCGCCGGTGAGCCGATCCCGCTGTACGGCGACGGCGCCAACGTGCGCGACTGGCTGTACGTGAAGGACCACGTGGAGGCCCTGCTGCTGGCGGCCACCAGCGGCGAGGTGGGGCGCAGCTACTGCGTCGGTGGCCATGGTGAGCGCACCAACAAGGAGGTGGTGCAGGCCATCTGCGCCCTGATGGACGAGCTGCGGCCCGCCGGCTCCCCCCACGCCGGCCTGATCACGCCGGTGGCCGACCGGCCGGGCCACGACCGGCGCTACGCCATCGACCCGGCGCGGATCAGCACCGAACTGGGCTGGCACCCCCGCCACGACTTCCACCAGGGCCTGCGGGAAACGGTGCAGTGGTACCTGGAGCACGGCGACTGGTGCACCAACGTGCGCGGCCGGGCCGGCTACGGCGGCGGCCGCCTGGGCCAGGTGAGGGCGGGGGCGGGGCGTTGACCCTGCGGCTCACCAACACCCTCAGCCGCCGCTGCGAGCCGTTCGCGCCGCTGGTGCCCGGGGAGGTGTCGATCTACTGCTGCGGCGTCACGGTCTACGACCTGTGCCACCTGGGCCACGCCCGCAGCTACATCGTCTGGGACGTGCTGCGGCGGTATCTGCTTTGGAGCGGCTACGCCGTCACCTTCGTGCAGAACTTCACCGACATCGACGACAAGATCCTCAAGCGGGCCGAGGAGGAGGGCAGTTCGATGGCGGTGGTGAGCGAGCGCAACATCGCCGCCTTCCAGGCCGACATGGCCGCCCTGCACATCCTTCCCGCCGACCGGATGCCCCGGGCCACCCGCAGCCTGGACGCGATCCGCCAGCTGATCGGTGAACTGGAGGCCAAGGGGGCGGCCTACTCGGCCGATGGTGATGTGTACTTCGCCGTGATGCGCCAGGCGGACTACGGCAAGCTCAGCGGCCGCACGCTGGAGGAGCAGCAGGAGGGGGCCAGCGGCCGCACCAACGAGGCGGAGGAGGCGCGCAAGCGCCATCCGTTTGATTTCGCCCTGTGGAAGGGGGCCAAGCCGGGGGAACCCAGCTTCCCCTCGCCCTGGGGGCCGGGGCGGCCGGGCTGGCATATCGAGTGTTCGGCGATGGTGCGCGAGGAACTAGGCACCACGATCGACATCCACCTGGGCGGGGCCGATCTGATCTTTCCGCACCACGAAAACGAGATCGCCCAGTCGGAGGCGGCCAGCGGCGAGCCCCTGGCGCGCTACTGGCTGCACAACGGCATGGTGAATGTGGGCGGCGAGAAGATGTCCAAGTCGCTGGGCAACTTCACCACGATCCGGGCGCTGCTGGAGAGCGGTGTCAGCCCGATGACGCTGCGGCTGTTCGTGCTGCAGGCCCACTACCGCAAGCCGCTGGATTTCACCGGCGAGGCCCTGACGGCTGCCGCCACCGGCTGGAAGGGGCTGGATGCCGCCCTGGGCCTGGGTGAGCGCCACGGGGCGGCCCTGGGCTGGGGTGCCGAGCCAGCCGCCGACGACTCCGAGGCGCTGATCGAGGCCCGTGGACGCTTTGCCGCCGCCATGGACGACGACCTCAACACCTCGGCGGCCGTGGCGGTGCTGTTCGAGCTGGCCCGGCCGCTGCGGGCCCTGGCCAACCGGCTGGAGCGGGGCGACACCGAAGCCGACGCTGCAGACGAGGCGGCGGCGCTAGAACCCCGCTGGCGGCTGATGGGCGAGCTGGCCGGCGTGCTGGGGCTGGCGGCGGAGACGGCCACCGAGCCCGCGGCTGGGGCGGCCGATGGGGCGGCGATCCAGGAACGGATCGAAGCGCGCAAGTCCGCCAAGGCCGCCCGCGATTTCGCCACCGCCGACCGGATCCGCAGCGAACTGGCCGCCGAGGGCATCGAGCTGATCGACCGGCCGGGCGGTGTGACCGACTGGGTGCGGGGCTGATGGGCGACCTTGACATCCGCTGGCAGCAGAGATTCTCGAATTACTGCCGGGCGCTGGAGCAGCTGGAGACGTTCTTCCAGCCCCCTGAACTGAACGCCCGGGAGCAGCAGGGATTGATCAAGGCGTTCGAATACACCTTCGAACTGGCCTGGAACACGTTGCGTGATCTCCTGCTCAGCCGGGGAAACGAGCAACTGCTCGGTTCACGGGATACGTTGAAGGAAGCGTTCCGTCTGGGCCTGATCCAGGATGGCGAGGCCTGGATGCTGATGATTCAGGACCGCAATCTCACCAGCCACACCTACAACCGCTCCACCGCCGACGCGATCGCCGGCCACATCGGCCAGAGCTATCTGGGCTGCTACCGGCAGTTGCGGGCGCGCCTGGAAGCGCTGCCGCAGGAGCCGACACCATGAGCGCCCAGCCCTCCATCACGCCGTTGGGATCGATCCCCGGCATCCCTGAACGGGTCCAGCAGCGGCTGCAGCAGGTGTTCGATACCCAGGACCACCTGGAGGCGGTGTGGCTGTTCGGTTCTCGGGCGATGGGACGTCACCGCGAAGGATCCGACATCGACCTCTGCCTGGAGGGGCGCGAGCTCAGCCACCGCGACCGGCTACGGCTGATGGTGGCGATCGATGAGCTGCTGCTGCCCTGGCAGGTGGATGTGGCCTTGCGCGGAGAGATTTCCCAGGATCTGGAGGCCCACCTGCAGCGTGTCGGCTGTTGCATCTGGAGGCGGAGCTGAACCGATGGCCAGCGTCTCGGTGGTGATCCAGTTCTTCGAAGACTTCGATTTCATCGTGCGGGTGGTGGAGCGGCTCGCCTGGGTGGACGAGATCGTCGTGAACGACGGGCCGTTTGCGTTCACCCGGGAGCTGCTGGAGCCACTGGTGGGGCGGGACCTGGAGCAGCCCAGCCCGCGGGCGGCCGGCCTGTTCGCGCTGCTGAGCCGGCGCCTGGGGGTGCCGATCCACTACCACCACGGGGTGTTCACAGGCGAACGGGAGAAGCGGATCCATGGCTACGGGCTGGCGAGCGGGGATGTGGTGCTGTCGGTGGATGCCGATGAGCTGCTGCTGCTGGATCGGGACGCGGTGGAGCATTTCTGGGCCAGCGCGGCGGTGGTGGCCAGCTTTGATTGCGTGAATTTCACCTACCTGAACCTGGCGTGCGGCAAGGCGGGCAGCCCGTTGGTGGCGCGTAAACCGTTCGCCTTCAAGCGCGACGCGATCACGGCCGAACACCACCTGGATTACCTGTGGCTGGTGGGGGTGGAGCAGGCGGAAGTGGCCTCAAACGATTTCCTGCCGGAGGCCCTCTGCGGCGGCGCCCACCTCACCACCGTGCGCAGCGCCTACGGGGCCAGCATCAAGTTCGGCTTCTACAACTGCCTCTACTTCCACCTGCACGGCGGAGCGGGGCTGCAGGGCAGCTTCCAGGCAGCGCGGGACTTCTTCGCCAAGGGGCAGTTCAGCCATGAGGCCCAGGCGGAGGTGTACGGGCGGGCGATGGCCGATGCGATCGGCTTCCCGAATGAGCAGTTGTTCCGGAAGGCCGAGGCGCCAGAGGTGCCGGAAGCGATCCGGCACCTGGCGGAAGAGGCCTGCGCGCCGTTCAACCATTCGCTGCCGCAGCGGCGCCTGAATGGCCGGCTGGTGCCGGGGGTGCCGCTGTATGCACTGATGGCGGCGGGATCGGCGCTGCGGGTGTCGCTGGCGATCGCCGGCGAAGCGCGGCTGCGGGTGCTGCCGCTGCTGGTGGACGGGCCGCCGCTGGACCTGGGCCAGCCGGCCGTGGAGCAGCGCTGGACGGCGGAAGCTTTGAAGCCCCACGAGGTGCAGCTAGGGGCTGAGGAAGCTGTAAGCGGCGACACGCGGATTGGGAACCTGGTGGAGCTGCTGGTGTGGAGCGGAGACGAAGCGACGGCCTCCTGGGCAGGGGCGTCGCTGGCGCCGCCGTTCAGCCTGCAGGTGCTGGATCCAGCGGACGCTGGGCCATGAACACCAGGATCCAGGGGATTTCGGCGCCGAGGATGCCGTAGGTGGGGGAATGGATCGCTTCGATGCGGGGATCCTCGAAGCCGGCCTCGCGCAACTGATCAAGGAACTCCCAGCCGGGAATGCGGTAGACGAGGGAGCCCTGTTTCGGTTGCACCGGATCGCCGTGGTACTCCGCTTCGGCCAGGAGTTCGGGCAACTGGTTTTCGCCGAGGTGCAGGGCCTTCACGGTGGAATCGGCCTGGCCGTAGGCGAAGGGCACCGTGCCGAAAAGGGAGCCACCGGGCACGAGCACCCGCCGCATTGAGCGCAGGGCGGCCGACAGGTCGTACACGTGCTCGAGGATCTCGTTGCAGATCACCGCATCGAAGCTGGCGTCGGGGAAGCTGAGGGCGCAGAGATCTTCGTGGTGCACCTGCTGGCGGCGGGGATCCTGGGGATCGGGCAGGTATTCGCTGCCCTGGTAGTGGGCCACCAGATCTCGCAGGCGCTGGGCGAACAGGGTGATGGCTTCCGGGCAGTAGAGCCGCAGCGATTCCAGCGGCGGCAGCTGGCCGGCTTCGATCAACTGACGCAGCAGCAGCAGCACGGCCCGCTGGCGCGACACCAGGCCCTCGTGCTGCAGGCTCTCGCGGAAGTTGGGGCCCACCACCTGGAGCTCGTCGGCGGCGATGGGGGCATCGTTGAGGGGATCGCGGATGCCGTTGAGGGCCATCAAGCGCAGGGTGGTGCGCACCTGGCGTTCGAGATCACTCCATTGCGCCGCGAAGTCGTCCTGGAAGGCGGCCTGGTGGCGATAGGTGCGCTGATCGAGGGTCGGGGGGGCCTGGAGCACGGCGCCGGGGCAGAGCACCCAGGCAGGCTAGGGGGAGCCGCTCGACGCGGCCGAAAAGGCCACCTAAGCTCACGCCGATGAGCCAAACCCCTGCCATCACAGCCGATCCGCAGGCGCTTCAAGCCGAGATCGCCAGCCTGCGGGGCCAGCTGGAAGAAGCCCGGGATGAAGCCGAACTGAATCTGCTGCAGCTGCAGCAGGTACAGGAGGAACTGGAGTTTTACTTCCTGGCGCACCAGGAACAACTGCAGCTCCTGGAGCAGCACCAGCAGGAGGAACGGCGCGCAGAGGTGCTGATCGCCGCCCTGCTCGAGCGGATCGAAGCGGCCGGGGGCTGAGCTCGGGGCCCTCAGGCCGCCAGCGCGAAGCGAGCTTCGGCGTCGCTGAGGGCGCGGGAGAAGGCCTCCAGCCGCTGGCGGGCCGCCTCCAGATCCGCGGCGGCGGGCCCATCGGGATCGGCCGGGGGCAAGCTGAGGCCGATGCGGGCGGCGGCTTGCTCCAGGAACTGGCCAAAGCGCAGGGGGGACTGGCCCGCCTCCGCTGGGGCGCCGGCTGGGGCCGCGGTGGTTTCGGCCTGCTGCAACAGGGCGCGCAGGGGCTGCCACTGGGGATCGTCGGCGACGAGCCGCTGCAGCACCGCCAGGGCCGCCTCCACTTCACCGCGATCCAGCAGGGCGCGGGCCTGGAGCAGCCCAGGGCCCCGCCGGGCCTCGCGGCGCCGCTGGCGGAACACCTCGGCCAGCTCGGGGGGCGCGTCCGCCAGGGCCTGGCCCCAGTGGTCGAGGGCGGTGCTGATGGCGCCGGCTTCGAGGGCCGCGCGGGCGGCGATGTCCCCGTACCAGGGGCTGCGCTGGGTGTCGGGGGAGGCGGTGGCGATCCAGCTGGCGCAACGCTGCTGATCACCACTGGCCAGGGCGAGATCGGCCGCCTTGAGGCGCGCGTGGGGCCAGTCCGGGCGGATGTCGGTGAGCAGGGCCCAGAACTGGTAGGCCTGGGCCGGATTGACCGCGATCATCTCCTCCCCCACCAGCTCGGCCAGGAAGGGCTCGATCGGCGGATCCAGGGCTGGCCCGTGGCGCAGCAACAGGACCAGTTCCTCCAGCCCGGGGATGGTGAGGGCCAGGGTCCAGTCAGCCTGGGCCTGCTGGCGCCAGGCGTTGGCGAGGGCGACGGGCTCCAGCGAGCGCCAGCGGCGGATGAGGGATGCCAGCTTGCTGATTTCGGCTGGTTGCTCGCCGGCGGGGGCCGGCCAGAGGCCCCACACATTCGGCACCAGAGCCAGGGAGGGATCGAGATCATCGGCCTCCAGGAAGGCCAGATCGGCCTGATGGACCTGGCCGGCCAGCAACCAGGCCCGGCTCACCTCCAGCGCCAGCGGCGCATCCCAGTGGGGGGAGGTTCGCAGCCGCCCCACCACCGCCTCCAGTTCCTGCACCAGGCCATAGCGGCCCAGCCAGCGCAGCTGATCGAGCCGATCGGAGCGGTCGTCAGAGGGGGCGCCGGCCAGCTCCTGGAGCAGTTCCGATGCCGTGGGCCAGCCGTTTCGTTTCACAGCCTGGGGAACACTGGCACCATTGTGCGGCGGTTGGCAGCCGCTGGCATCGCAGCGGAGTTGATGGAGCGAACCGGCCGGGTGGTGATCGTGGATCCGGCCTACGCCAGCGACGTGGGGCACCACGGCGATGTGAACGCCCAACTGCTGGCAGCGCTGGCAGCCCAGGGCTGGGAGGCGGAGTGCTGGGCCGATGCGGCGGTGGCTGCTGCCGGTTGCCGGGGGGTGTTCCGTGATTGCGGCTATGTGGATCCGCGCCACTGGGCCGATCTGGGCGGCACGCTGCACCTGGCCAGGCGGCTGGAGGAGCAACTGCGCGCGGCGCTGGAGGGCCAGGAGCCTGTGGCGGGGTGGGTGATGCACACGGCGCTGCCGTTCCAACTGCTGGGGCTGGCCCGGGCGTTATGCCACTGCCCAGCGGCCGCCGTGGTGGTGAGCCTGATGTTCGCGCCTGGGGAAACCCTGGAGGGGCCCGGGGGAGAAGCGGCCGCCAGCAGCAACTGCCGGGTGGCCCTTGCTGCCTTGGCACGGGCCGTGGAGCAGGGCGGCCATCAGCTGCGGCTGGTGCTGCCGAGCCAGCAGAGCCTCGAGCTGTACGAGCCCCTGCTCGCGGCGGCAGGATTGACCTGCGCCGGCCTGCATCCGGCCGTGGTAGGGGCTGGCCGGCCGGTGCAGGAGCCGCCCACCAAAGGAGGCCGGCCACGGATCCTGCTGCACTGGGGCGACCTCAAAGCCGGCAAGGGCCGCCGGGACGCGCTGGAGGTGGTGAACGCCCTGCTGGATGGGGGGGCACTTCCAGCGGCGCTGGCGAATGCGGAATGGCTGTTCCACCTGCACAGCCAGGACCCGCTACCGGAAGCGGAACGCACCAACCTGGAGCGAGCGCGGGAGCGGATCAGCGGGTTCCAATGGCTGAACGGGCGGGTGGAGCCGGAGCGGATGCAGGCGCTGTTGGCCGGCTGTAATGGGGCCCTGCTGGCCTACGACCCGGTGCTGTACCGGCAGCGCAGCTCGGGCCTGCTGTGGTGCTACGGGGCCGCACGGCTGGCAAGCGGCCAACCGGCGGCGGTGCTGGGCCGGGCGGGGGGCTGGCTGGAGCGGGAGGCCAGGGATCTGGGCCTGGGTTGGCACAGCGGCAGCGAAGGCCGCTGGCTGGAGGGCCTGGCGGCAATGATGGCGCAGGGCCACGGCGGCGACTGGGGCACCCCCTACGGACGATGCCTGCTGGGGGAAGGTTTCGCGGGCCATGTGGTCCAGCTGCTTCTGGAAACCGGGGATCATCTGTTTGTCTGCAGGTAGACGATCCGGTTGGACATCGGCATGCTGAGCGAAGCAGCCTTCTCGGAGCTCATGTCCAAAACCTCCCTTTTGACAGACGAGCCCGGACGCCACATCAGGCACCCATCCGCGCCGCGACTTAGTAATGGCGATAAGCCGCGCGGACTCGGTTTTTATAAACGGAGTGTCAGTTTCCATCGTATGGATCATCTGGGCACAAAGCCGAAAGGATTGACTTCGCACGACCAGAATGCACCTCAAAATAAACCCAAACAGACGAAAGGCACGGAATATATACATGCGCACTCCCGATCAGAAATTCTAAGCACTAAGAGCTAAGCCCTCAGTCGAGACGCCAAACTGGAGCCCATGCAAGAACACATCAATTCAACGCAGTGTGATCCCACGCACAAGATCGCCACATGGCGACTAGCTCGAACTCCATTCAACAGCACTAGTCCACATTGAAAGATCACACGAATATGGATCTCTTCCTGTCACACACCACAAGGTGGGTGAGCATGATTACAAGCAGAGTTGCACTGAATGGCTCCACTATGGAAAGCCCAAAGCTCGAGGTGAATGTATGAGCCGGGATAACCAGCCGATGCTGTCGCGACTGATGCAACAGGCAGTCAAGAGCTCAGAGAATGGTCATCAAGACACCAACTTGGCATTTGGGGCACTCGAGGATCTTCTGTCCAATGAGAACAGCAGACTTACCTCTAGGCAAAAGGCGCGAATCCAACGCTTACTTGAACTGACAGGACGAAGAGCAAAGGAAGCTAACGCCATAACTCAACAGGCAAGCCACGGGCAAAACAAGAATATTCATATCGAGGCACGGGAACTAGGCACGATTCAATGGCCAAAGATTTCCATCGTTACTCCTACCTACAAACAGGGTCAGTTCATCGAAGCGACGATCCTCTCAATACTAAATCAAAGCTATCCCAATTTGGAGTACATCATCATTGATGGCGGATCACCAGACAACACTCTTGAAATCATCGACAAGTACAGAGATAAGATCACAACAGTAATCTCAGAGCCCGACAAGGGCCAAAGCAACGCAATAAACAAGGGCATGCGCCTAACAACCGGCGAAGTGCTCTATTGGCTGAATAGCGACGATATGCTTGAACCCAACACATTGCTCTTTGTAGGCCTTCAGTACTTAGAAAACAAGTTCGATTTATTGGCAGGAACGTGCACTCCGTTCAACAACGATAGCGGGAAGCTAAATAATCGACATATGGCCACGCTCCCATTCGGCCTGCGAATAGAAGACATCACTGACATCAAGGAGACCTGGCTAAAGGGAATGTATTTTCATCAACCGGAGGTATTTTTCAGCCGCCGGCTATGGGAAGCAGCAGGTGGATTTGTAGACGAAGATCTGTACTTCAGCATGGACTATGATCTATGGGCTCGCATGGCCATGGCATCAGAGTTCACAGCACGAGTGCAAACTTCTGGCAAGAGCTTCTGCTTGTATCGGGAGCACAGCAGTCAGAAGACGAATACGGTAGAGGCCTATCTCCCAGAACTGCTAAGCCATAGCCAAACCCTCCGAGAGAGTCATTTAGGCAAAGCAGTAAAGGGAGATTTCTGCACTGCCAAAGACTATCGTCAAAAACTCTCTATCGTATCCATCAGTGATTTTGGTTTTCACGGCGGCGCCGGCGTAGCCCACAAAAGAGTTTGTCAAGTGCTTCAAGCCGCTGGCCATGACGTGATACAGCTAAGCGGATTTCAAAAATGGCAAAGCGAAACTATTGAGCAGCCGGTTGATAGCTTCATTGAAGCACTCGAAATCCTTCAGCCCGATCTGATTCTACTGGGTAATCTCCACAATCTCAAGCGCGGTCTAGAAATCGCTGAAGTTTGCACTCGAGATTTTCCCACGATCGCTATTGCACATGACTTTTGGTGGCTAACGGGAAGATGCGCTTATACGCATGGATGTCATTACCTTTTTACTCGCTGCAGCAATGTCTGTCCAACGCCTCAAGAGTATCCACGCTTAGACCCTTTGGATATCCGCGTCCACCATCAGCGCAAGAAGCATCTACTTCAAAATCCAAACTTTTTTGTTCTAGCCAATTCCTCTTATACGCAAGACATTTATACTGATGCAATAAAAGCGTGGTCCGTCAAGTCTAATGCAGTGGGGCTTGTATCCCTTCCGATTGTGCCAGAAGGTGATTTTGAACTGAGGTTCCCAGAAGAAAGATTGCAGCCGGTGAGAAATTCGTTGACCTCTAAAAAAATCCGAATCGTACTTGGCTGTACGGACCATGCGGATTTTCGTAAGGGAACTGACCTGGCCGCACTAGCCTTGCATCGCCTCATGGCGGAGCACCCGGAAGTTCAGTTGGATGTTTATGGCAGGAGCTCAGATCTAATCCTAGACAGCCTGGCGGAATTCTCTAATCGGATTCTATTACATGGATACCTCACTAGCCAACAGCAGTATCATGAGCTGCTTGAAAGTGGTGATATCTTCCTTGGAACATCACGAGAGGAAACGCTTGGGCAAACGTTCGTGGAAGCTGCCCACGCAGGTCTCATAACGGTTGGTCCGATTCTCTCAGGCTACGCTGACGTAGTTAAATGCTGCAGATACTCACTGGGCTATGAGGGCGTAGATGTAGCTGCGATCTCTTCAGCGGTTGAGCAAGCGATTTCATTGGTTAAACATCATGATCGTGCCTTAATCAAATCAGTTCAAAAGGGCCAGTCTCAAGCTGGCTTCTCGGGAATGAGCTTCCTCGCAGACTTTAATCATCACATCTATGTTTCCGGCCTTTGGAAACGCCTTCGTTATCATGGGCCAACAAAGGTCTTTGATATTAAGTATGGCTTACTCGAAATTGAGGAGTTGACGCTGGCAGCAAGCACTCAAGCCGATGAACCAGGTAATGATCCCAATGGTATTCCATCCTTACAAACAGAAGGAGTTGAGGTTTCAGTCGATTTATGGAAGCTAGGTCCAGGCCTGTACTTGGAGTCGAACGATGGGAAGTCAGTCACTTGGCTCACATCTCATGCAACTTTTGTACTGCCAAATCCCACACGGCTATCCCTACTCTCCATATCTTTTCGCTGCCATTGGATACCAGATGAAATGCGGCAAACTGAATGTCTTCTCAAGATCTGCGGAGCCGGAGAATATCGAGCATTAGTTCCCAGCATTGGCAACAACGACATTCTGTTTAGTTTCTGCAAGGACGACAGAAGCTCTCTGGGCACATCCTCCAAACTCCTTGCATCACTGAGATTCTCAAAGTCAATTATACTTGATGATGGCCGGGATAATCTCTGCCTAGTCTGCTATGGGGCTACCTTGAGAGGCTTATCACACCCGCAAGGACAAGACAAGCCGCGCTAACTCTCGATTCTGTTGGCTCTTGACTCAAGGAAATCAGACAGAAGCCAACTTCAAAACCAGACCCGCTATGCCAACCATCCTCCAAGCCTCTCTGCCAAGATCAGGCAATCACCTGCTTTTAAAGCTGCTCTGGGATGCAATACCGGAGGGAAGAATTTCCACTTGTGAGTATTACACAGCTCCAGATTGCTGTAAGCAAATTCCTTGCCTTAGAGCTCCCACTTCAGAAATGGAGGAGAGCCTTCCAGCAAATGAAAGGATTCTGTTCGTTCACAAGACGCACGATTTCAAGCTGTCGGACTTTCCAACAAAAAGATATAAAACAATCTTTCAGCTTCGAGACCCATCAGACTATTTGGTATCTCATCTCCTATGGGAACTTACACAGGGGGCTGATTTTAGTATCGGATCTAGCCTCGCATTCATCAACGAGATGGCGCTCTATTATATTCGCATGTATCTAAAATGGTCAGTTCTATATGCAAGCCATCTTATTTGCCCCCCTATTCACTACGAATCTCTTCTGTCGCAAACAGGCAAGGCGGGTGCCTTGAGATCATTTATGAGTAACGTCAACCTATTACTAGAAGAACACCAACTAGACTATGCACTTTCAAAGTCAAATATTCATTCACATTCGGGAAAGACTTTTCAGTCGTCAATCATTCAGCAAGCCTCTTCTCTTTTATCAAACCCTTTTGTTCTATCAATAGCCGAAATTCAAGGCAGCGCAATTCTTGATCACCTTCCCACCCTTTCAAGATATTATTCTCCACACTCTTCAGCTGGATTGTCGACATGCCAAAGCCTTGCAACAGCTGCCAAGAATGATCTGATCCCATCTTTAGGAACTTTTGATCTTAGCGTCAAGAGCTCCCCATGCTCATTGGAGCTTAATCTTGATGAGCCTAGATCGATTCAAGAGGGTACTTTTTTTGGGCGATCACCCTTCTTGAGAAGCCTAGGTATTGGACACAGCCGGCCAAGTGGATCAGCACTTTCAGGTGCTGTTATTCTTTTACCATTTCGGCTTTCTAAGAGAACTGCAATATGCAGGATACGCGTCGCTCTCCTATCCCTAAGCCAAAGCATTAGTGAGAATCGAGATCTTTGGCGCCAATCAAACTATCAATCGTTCTTGATATGCTCCGACAAGATAGTTGGCACATTTCTTGAAAATGAGAATGGTGATGAGCTTGTTGCTGATTGTGTTCTTGAAGATCCCATCATCCCAACATCAGAATGCATTCTAATCGCTGTTGGCTTTCGACCGACTCTTGACATAGCCAGCACTTGCGACACACCAAGGAATTTCCGTATTGCCTCCAAGATAGCTATTACTATTTTTCCTGACTGATAAGAGCCTAGGATAAGTCTATAGTATTGACCCAATAGCCTCAATTCTGCATGGCAGTTTAGGATATTGAAATATCACCATAACAATGTTCTGCACTCTCATTTAGTCTTGGAT
>NZ_JAGQBG010000030.1 GCF_024345515.1 Cyanobium sp. N5-Cardenillas | reverse complement strand
GGGGGGCGGATCGAGGTGCGCCAGGGCGCCGGGGTGGTTGGGGTTGTAGGCCCCTTCCATCACCAGCAGCAGGTCGGCCAGGAGCCTGTCGCTTCCCAGTCCCGCCGGCTCCGGTTCCACCGCCGGCAGCACACTCAGCCCGGGAAGGGGGGTGCCGTGGCCGGCCTGGCCCAGCCAGCGGCAGAGCAGTCCGGACGCCTGCTGCAGGACCTCTTCCAGGGCCGGGTCCGGCGCAAAAGGATCGGCAAAGGCGCCGAAGTGCGGAGGGGACGGCGCTGGCCGGTGGGCGGGGGGGACGCTGGCCAACGGCGACTGTGGGGGCTACGGCATTCTGGCGCCTGCCCTGGCGGAGGGATGGCTAGAAGGAAAGGATGGTGAGTGACGCCGTCAGCCTGCTGTGGATGGACCGGCTCCTGCGGCTTTCCGGGGCGGCCGGGGACCGGGGGGAGATCCCCGTGGCGGCCGCCTTACTGGATGAAGCCGGCCGCTGCGTGGGGTGGGGCAGCAATCACCGCCACCGACGGGCGGATCCCCTGGGCCATGCCGAACTGCTGGCCCTGCGGCGGGCCGCCGCGGCGAGGGGCGACTGGCGCTTCAACGGCTGCACCCTGCTGGTGACCCTCGAGCCCTGTCCGATGTGCGCCGGTGCCCTGATCCAGGCGCGGGTGGGCACCGTGATCTATGCCGCCGCCGATCCCAAGCGTGGTGCCCTTGGCGGCAGCCTCGACCTCTCCAGCCACCCCAGCGCCCACCACCACATGGCGGTGCGGGGCGGTGTGCGGGGCGAGCTGGCCGGCCAGCAACTGGAGGAGTGGTTCCGTCAGAAGCGTCTGGCCCGTCAGGCGATGGCGGCGGCCACAGCGGCAGGGGACGCCTGAAAGGCGGGCAGCTCGCTCGCGAAGATGGCGAGCAGGCGGTCGACGTTCTCGGGGGTGCTGTTGTAGCCCATCAGGCCGATGCGCCACACCTTGCCGGCCAGATCCCCCAGCCCACCGCCCACCTCGATGCCGAAGCCGTCGAGCAGGTGGCGGCTGAAGGCCTTGCCGTCGACCCCCTCGGGGATGCGGACGGTGGTGAGGGTGGGCAGGCGCAGGGGCTCGCTGACATGAAGTTCGAGGCCCAGCCGCTCCAGGCCGGCCCAGAGGCGCTCGGCATTGCTGCGGTGGCGCGCCCAGGCGGCCTCCAGCCCTTCTTCGGCCAGAAGCCGCAGGGCTTCCCGCATGCCGAAGTTCATGTTCACCGGCGCGGTGTGGTGGTACACGCGGTCGCTGCCCCAGTACTGCTTGAGCAGGGAGACATCGAGATACCAGTTGGGCACCTTGCCGGAGCGGGAGGCCAGCTTGGCCTCGGCCCGCGGACCCATCGTGAAGGGACCCAGGCCGGGGGGGCAGCTGAGCCCCTTCTGGCTGCAGCTGTAGGCCAGGTCCACCTGCCAGGCATCGATGTGGAGAGGCACCGCCCCAAGCGAGGTGACGGTGTCGAGCAGCAGCAGGCAGTCATGCTGCCGGCAGAGGGCGCCGATGCCGTCCATCGGCTGGCACACACCGGTGGAGGTTTCGGCGTGGACCATCGCCAGGATGGCGGGTCTGTGGGTGATCAGGGCGGCTTCGAGTTCGGCCAGATCGAAGGCCTCTCCCCAGGGCCGCTCGATCGTGACGACGTCGGCCCGGTAGCGGCCGGCCATGTCGACGAGGCGCTGGCCGAAGTAGCCCATCACGGCCACCAGCACCTTGTCGCCGGGCTCGATGGTGTTGGCCAGGGTGGCTTCCATGGCGGCACTGCCGGTGCCGCTCATCGGGATGGTGAGCCGGTTGTCGGTCTGCCAGGCGTAGCGGAGCAGCTCCTGCACCTCACCCATCAGCTCGATGTAGAGCGGATCGAGGTGCCCGATCGGCATCCGGGCCAGGGCCTGCAGCACCGTGGGGTGGGCGTTGGAAGGGCCAGGACCGAGCAGCAGCCGCTCCGGGGTGGCGATGGGATCCAGAGCGAGCCTGTGGGTGCTGCTGACGGTGGGAGGCACTGGGGGAAGAGGCAAGACCTGGCGGAGCGGCAGAAGTGAGCTGAGACTAGGGAACGGCCGTTCAGCGGGCGCGGACGTTGCTGGAGGCAAGGCCGCGGCAGAGGTGCTCGAAGGGGGCCCGCACGAGGCCGGTGTCCACCAGGCCGGCATCGGCCAGCATCTCGGCGATCACCTCACCGAGCAGGGCGATGCTGCGGACGGTCGGTCCGGTGGGAACACCCAGGCTCTTGTAGGTGTCATCGAGGCCGTTGAGAACGCGCTCGTCGAGGATGGTGAAATCGTCGGCCACCAGGGCATAGCTGGCGTAGCGCAGGAAATAATCCATGTCGCGCAGGCAGGCCGACAGGCGCCTGGTGGTGTAGGCGTTGCCACCGGGGAGGAGCAGTTCGGGATCCTCGAGCCAGAGGCGCTGGGCCGCCTCGCGCACGATGACGGCCGCTTCCCGATTGATCAGCTCGACGGCGGCGAGTCGCAACTCCGCCTGGCCGTAATAGGCATCGATCCGATCGATCGCGGAACGATCGAAATAGCGGCCCAGCTGGTCGTAGCGACCGATCAGACCGGTGATGGCATCTCGCATGGACGAAACGGATCGACGCACCTGCAGCGGAAGGTAGCACTCGCAATCCGCCAGATTCCTGTCCTGCGGCTGGTTCTGGGGAATCTGACAGAAACGGTTACGCGGCCACCAACCCGACCGGGGGGCACCATCGTGGCGGCAGCCTTCCCATCCGCCCACCGCCATGGCCACCTCCGCCCAGGACGTCCTGCGCCGCCTCGGGGAGGACGGCATCGAGCGCATCGACATCAAGGTGAGTGACCTGCAGGGGCGCTGGCATGGGTTCGGCCTGGAGGCCCACCAGTTCGGCGACGGGGCCTTTCAGCTGGGCCTTGGCCTCGACAGCCTTGGCCTCGGCAGCCTTGGCAGCGGTCTGGTCCTGCATCCGGACCCCGGCACCGCCTGGATCGACCCCTTCCTTTCCCCCCGAACCCTGAGCCTGGTGGCGTCGTTTGAGGCGCCGGCGGCGGCGGCGGCGAACCTTCGCCACTGCCCCCGCTCCCTGGCCGGCCGCGCCCTGGCCCTGCTGGCCGGCAGCGGTCTGGCCGATGCGGCCCGCTTCGGCTTCACGCAGGACTTTTTCCTGTTCAGCGAGCTGGCCTGGCACGGCGATGCCCAGGGTTGTGGCTGCCGGGTCGTCAACGGCACGGACGCCCCGGAGGCGCTCCGCAACGAGCTGCTGCTCACCCTGGCGGCCCTGGGCCTGCGGGCCCGCCTGAGCCAGCCAGCAGCGATGGGGTCCCTGCAGCAGCTGACCCTGGGAAGCGCCGATCCACTGCGGGCCGCCGATGCCCTGATGGTCAGCCGCTACGTGCTGCGTCACGTCGCCCGGCGCCACGGCTGGAGCGCCACCGTGCTGCCGAGTCCCACGCCTGAGCCCATCAGCGCCGGCCTGGCGGTGCACCAGAGCCTCTGGAGGGCCGGCCAGCCCCTGTTCAGCGGCGAAGGCACCTACGGCGACCTGTCCCAGACCGCCCGTTGGTACCTGGGTGGGCTGCTGCGCCATGGCGCCTCCCTGGCCGCCTTCACCAACCCCGGCATCAACAGCTACCGACGGCTGCGCAGCGGCCCCGAAGCCCCGACCCGCCTGACCTACGCCAGGAACGACCCCTCGACGGTGGTCGCCGTTCCCGACAGCGGCAGCGACCCCGACAAGCGGCGGCTAGTGCTGCGGCAGGCTGACGGTCTGGCCAATCCCTATCTGGCCCTGGCGGCCATGCTGATGGCCGGGCTCGATGGCGTGCGCCGCCAGAGCGACCCCGGATCCCCCAGCGATCTGGCACCCGCCGCCGGTGCCGCCCCGTCCCATGGCGCCGGTCTGCCCACCGACCTCGGCGGATCCCTGGCGGCCCTCGCCGCCGACCATGACTACCTCCTCGCCGGTGGCGTGTTCAGCCAGGAGTTGCTCGACGACTGGATCGCTCTCAAACGCCTGGAGCTGGAGGCGCTGGAGCAACGGCCCCATCCCCTTGAGTTCGCCAGCGACCCGATGGTCTGACTCAGGGACGCAGCAGCCAGGCCAGCAGCAGCCCCAGTCCCCCCCAGCGCAGGGCTGTCCAGAACCGTTCGCCGTGCCGGCTGCTGGGCAGCAGGGCGTCGGGGAGGGGATCCAGCAGCCGCTGGGCCAGCTCGAGCTTCTGCCGCCGACGCCGCAGGGTGACGCCCGTGGGGGCCACCGCCCCCGGACGGCCGGCAAGGCTCAGCACCGCCGCCAGGTGGTGCAGCAGTCCGGGTGGCGGGGAGCGACGGGGGCGCTGGGGGAGACTCATGCTGACGCGTTCGACAGGGCGGGACCTGGAACGACAGGATGGGACCACTGCGCTTCGATCGTCCAGTGGCAGCCACCAGCGTTCCAGCCGAAACGGCGTCTCCGTCCGAGGCTTCGATCCCGTCGCACCGGACGTGGCCGCCGGAGGCCCTGCCCCTGGCCGAACGCCTGCATCGCCAGCTCAGCATCGGCGATCGCGACTGGCATGCCCTCAAGCACCAGCGCTCCCGCCGGGCGGCCGAACAGGTGGCGGCCGCCCTGGTGCAGCTTCTGGCCGCCGATCAACCGGCCGCCGGTGCGGCCAGCGAAGGTCGGCGCAGCGCCATCGCTTTGCTGGAGAACGCCCAGGCCTGGCTGCGGGCCAAGATCAGCGATCCGGGCTGTCCGGCCCACGGTCGCTGACCACCGCCCGCCGTGCCGCCAGCTGCAGCCGGTTGCCCCGGCCGCTCCAGCGCACGTCATCGAAGCAGTGATGAATCAGAAACAGGCCCCGGCCGGAGGGGGCGTCCTGCTGGCAGGGAAGGGCACTGCGGCGGGCATGGGGCGGCAGCCCGGGGCCCTCGTCCTGCACCTGCCAGACCACCCAGCGGGGGGTGACGATGCGGCGGACCCTCAGGCATTTGTCGGGATCACAGCCATTGCCGTGACGCACGGCATTGACCAGAGCCTCCTGCAGACCGAGCTGCAGCTCCGCCTGGCGAAGCGCGCAGCCAATGGGTTCGAGCAGCAACTCCACCAGCGGGGCCAGCTGCAGGGTGGAGGGGGTGATGTAGTCGGCCCAGCGGAGCTGCATGCAGCAGGAATTCCAGTTCGCCTCACCGGAACCTAACGCGCGCGCCCGACCGGCGCCTCCCCCAGGCGGGCCTGTATGGCGGGATGTTGCAGAACCGCGTCCATGAACCGCACGCCCCGCAGCTGGTTGATCAGGGGCATGTGGCCCTCCGGCGCCTCCAGCGACCACTGGAAGGAGCCCGGGTAGCGGGTCCAGGTGCCGTCGCTCTTCCAGCCGAGCCGGGGCCAGAGCCGATCCCACTGCCCCTGACACACCTGCAGCAGGCGGGCCTGGACCGAGAAGCCGAAACGCCCCTGGGAGTAGCTGCACCAGAGACGGTCGAGGCTGGTCAGGTCGGTGGCTGGCATCGCCGCCACCTCGCTGTAATAGACGTAGCCGCGCAGTACGGCCGCCTCCCCGGCCAGCTGGCGCAGGTGCTCGCTGGTGAGGCGATCGGCCGCTTCGAAGGCCTGCCGCATCAGATGCCGTTGCAGCGGCGCGTAGTCGAGGCCGGCGACGCTGGCGACGGCAAGCCAGCCGTCGGGGTGGCGCGCCAGCCACCCCTGCTGCAGGGCCGTGTCCCCCGACGCCAGCAGCAGCTGGATCAGATGCCCGGCGGCCCAGTCGTCGCCGGTGGCATCGAGCCGGTCGAGCCGGTCCGGGATCCGATCCAGCAGGTCGGAGCCGGCCTGCACGAGGGGGCCCAGGAGGCTGCGGCGCTGACGGACCGAGCCTGCCAGGAAGCGCTCCAGCAGCTGTTCGGCATCGACGGTGCTGGAAACCGGTGGACCGGAGAGCATGGGCAGACGACCAGCCGAAGAGGCAGCATGGTGGAATCCACTATGTCAGGGCCGCTGGGCACGGCCGCAGGGGGATCCGGGACAGGGTCTGCCTAAAGTCCCCTTTTCTGCGAGTGCCATGGC
The DNA here is from genome assembly GCF_024345515.1 of Cyanobium sp. N5-Cardenillas. Taxonomy (GTDB): domain Bacteria; phylum Cyanobacteriota; class Cyanobacteriia; order PCC-6307; family Cyanobiaceae; genus Cyanobium. Next base: position 12,280 of record NZ_JAGQBG010000030.1, on the reverse strand, counting down.
CGCCGCCATTCAGTTCTTCCGCGGGGTGGACGAGACGGTCGTGCCCGACATCCGTCTGACAAGGTCACGGGATGGCCGCACCGGCCAGGCCACCTTCGTGTTCGAGGAGCCCGAGGCCCTGGCCCCCCAGGCCGTGGGCGACATCACCGGCATGTTCATGCTCGATGAGGAGGGCGAGATGGTCACCCGGGAGGTGAAGGCCCGCTTCGTCAACGGCAAGGCCAGCGCCCTGGAAGCCACCTACACCTGGAAGAGCACCGCCGACTTCGAGCGCTTCATGCGCTTCGCCCAGCGCTACGCCGACGGCCATGGCCTGGGGTTTGCCGGCCAGGGTGACGAGCCGGCCGAGGAGGGCCAGGAGGAGGCTTGAAGTTCGGCCAGTGGCTGGGCCTGATCGCCCTGCTGGCGGCACTGCTGCTGCTGTGGAGCTTGCGTGACGCCCTGATCCTTCTGTTCGCCGCCGTGGTGCTCGCCATGGCCCTGTGCACTCTGGTGGGCGCCATCCGGGAGCGCCTCGGCGTGGCCAGGCCCATCGCCCTGCTGCTGGCCCTGCTGGCGGTGACGCTGGTGGTGCTGCTGGTGGCCACGGTCGTGATCCCCCCCTTCATCGCCGAGTTCCGCGAGCTGGTGCAGCAGGTGCCGCGGGCCTGGGCCGAGCTGCTGAAGCTGGTGCGCCACGCCCTTGAGGGGGCGTCACAGATGGTGTACGGCCGCAGGGACGGCAACCTGGACTGGCTCAAATCCACCCTCTCGATCCCCGCCACCCTGCCCCCCGATCTGCTGGGCCGGCTCGGCGGTGGGGCGCTCGGCCTGGTGGGCGTGGCCGGCAATCTCGGCGCCGGTCTGCTCCAGACCCTGTTCGTGGTGGCGGTGTCCCTGATGGTCGCCGCCCAACCCACCGGCTACCGGGAGGTCCTGCTGCTGCTGGCGCCCTCCTTCTACCGGCGCCGCCTGCGTCAGGTGCTGGTGGCCTGCGGCACAGCCCTCAGCAGCTGGATGGTGGGGGTGCTGATCAGCTCGGTCTGTGTGGGCCTGCTGGCGGCCATCGGCCTGTCCGTGCTGGGGGTGAAGCTGGTGGCGGCCAATGCCCTGCTGGCCGGCCTGCTCAACATCATTCCCAACGTGGGGCCGACGCTCAGCACCATCTTCCCGATGTCAGTGGCCCTGCTGGACGCCCCCTGGAAAGCCGTGGCCGTCCTGGTGGTTTACGTGGTCATCCAGAACTTGGAGAGCTACGTCATCACCCCCTCGGTGATGCACCACCAGCTCCAGCTGCTGCCCGGCCTCACCCTCACCGCCCAGCTTCTGTTCACCCTGCTGTTCGGCCCCCTCGGCCTGCTGCTCGCCCTGCCCCTGGCGGTGTGTCTGCAGGTGCTGCTGCGGGATCTGCTGATCCATGACATCCTCGATCCCTGGAAGCGGGAACGCCAGCGGACATGAAGGCACGCACCCTGCTCGGGGCCCTGGCCCTGGTGGCGCTGTTCCTGCTGCTCTGGGAGCTGCGCTGGGTGCTGCTGATCCTCTTCGGCGCCGTGGTGCTGGCGGTGGCCCTCGATGTGCCCACCTCCCTGCTGCGGCGGCTCACCCGTCTGAACCGGGGGGCGGCCCTGTCGCTGGTGCTGCTGGTGCTGGTCGTGATCGGCTGGCTCCTGGGCAATCTGCTGCTGCCGGAGCTGATCGACCAGATCCGCCAGTTCAGCCAGCTGGTCCCCGAGCTGGTCCAGCGCCTCGGCGACGTGGTGCCCAAGACCCCCCTGCTGCGCGACCTGGAACGGCAGCTGGACGATGGCACTCTCTGGGATCGCCTCCAGCCCCTGGGTAGCCAGCTGCTCGGCGTGGCCGGTGGCGCCGCCAACAGCACCATCCAGTTGCTTCTGATGCTGCTGCTGGCGATCCTGATGGCGCTCGATCCGGTCAGCCATCAGCGCCTTGTGATCGCCGCCACACCCCGCTTCTACCGGCGGCGCATGGAACAGTTGCTGGGGGAATGCCGCGAGGCCCTCGGTGGCTGGCTGGCGGGCATGACCATCTCGGGCACGGTGGTGTTCGTCACCACCTGGGCGGGCCTGGCGCTGCTGCGGGTGCCGCTGGCCCTGCTGAGCGGCCTGGTCTGCGGTCTGCTCACCTTTGTGCCCACCATCGGACCCACGGCCGCCACCCTGCTGCCGTTGGCCGTCGCCCTGCTGATCTCACCGGCGAAGGTGGTCCAGGTGCTGGTGCTGCGCCTGCTGCTGCAGAACGGCGAGGCGTTCCTGCTCACCCCCCTGCTGCTGAGCCGCACCGTCAACCTGCTGCCCACCGTCGCCCTGATGGCCCAGCTGAGTCTTGGAGCCTTGCTGGGATTGCCCGGGCTGCTTCTGGCCCTGCCCCTGGTGGTGGTGCTGCAGGTGGCCTGCGAAGAGGTGCTCGTGCGGGACGTGATGGACCGCTGGGATCTGACCTGATCGCGGCGTTCGATCAGCCCGATCCCCTCAGCCGCGATAGCGGCGGTAGTGATACCAGAGGGACGGCTGGCTGAGCAGCACCGCCACGGCCAGCAGATGGGAGCGCACGGCGGCCGTGAGGGACGTCAGGGTGAGATGGTCCCAGAGCAGCATCAACTCAACCCGCAGGTCGATCAGGGCCAGCACGAGCAGGACCACGGGGAGCATGGGCCAGCCACCCCGGGGCCCCTCGACACGGTCGGGACCTCTCATCGTTTGGAGAGCACAGGCAGCAGGGTGGGAGCCACTCCGATGCTTGACCAGCTGCCGACGGCGATGCCCACGGTGAGAGCCACGGCGAACCAGAACAGGGTGCTGCCGCCGAAGAAGATCAGGGCCACCAGGGGCAGCAGCGTGGTGAACGAGGTGTAGAGCGAGCGGGTGAGCGTGGCATCCACGGCCACGTCCACCTGATCCACGAGGGAAAGTTCGCCCAGGGTGCGGCGCTGCTCGCGGATCCGGTCGTAGACCACCACCGTGTCGTTGACCGAATAGCCGGCGATCGTGATCAGGGAAACGGCAAACAGGGAATCCACTTCGATGCCCTGGAGAAGGCCCAGCCAGGCGAACAGGCCACAGGTGATCAGCACGTCATGGGCCAGACAGAGCAGGGCCAGGGCCGCGAAGATGCCGCTGTAGCTGAAGGAGATGTACACCGAGATCCCCACGAAGCTGACCAGCAGGGAGATGAGGCTGCCCCGCAGCAGGCGCGAGCCGAGGGTGGGGCCGATCGTGTTCACCGACGTGCCGCTCTTGAGCAGCGGTCCGAACTTGCTGGCCAGGTCATCGACCAGCGCCGTGCTCTGTTCGGCCTCGAGGGCCGGCAGGCGCAGCAGCAGGGAACGGCCACCATCCAGGACCTGAACAGAGGCACTGCCCAGATTGGGGGCGCGATCGCCTTCGGCGGAGGGCAGGTTGAGGCTGCCCAGACCCTGGCGGATCTCGGCGGCGGTGATCGCCGTGCAGGGGGCACAGTCCCGCTCCACCTGCACCTGGGTGCCGCCGGTGAAATCGAGGCCGGGGCGCAGGGGCGCATGGATCGACGGATTCAGCCAGCAGAGCGCCAGGCCCAGCAGGCTCAGCCCGCAGGCCAGGGCCGATCCCAGCCAGGCCAGGCGCCGGTGGCGGCTGATGCGGAAGCGGGGGGAAGGGGCTGAGGTCATGGCAGTCATTCAGGCCAGACCCGCCTGGGCCGCAGCTGGCTTGGCGGGGGGGAGCTGGCGGGCCGGAAGGAAATAGGTGGGGCGCCGCAGGGCGGGATAGCTCATCAACAGGCGCAGCAGGGTTCGGGTGCAGGTGAGGGCGGTGAACAGGCTCAGCAGCAGACCGATCGCCAGGGTGACGGCGAAGCCCTTGACCAGGCCGGTACCGAGGAAAAACAGGGCCGCGCAGCTGATCAGGCCTGTGGCGTGGCCGTCGAAAATCGAGGAAAAGGCCAGGGAGAAGCCCGTGTCGATCGAACGGATCAGGGTGTTGCCGCCGCGCAGTTCCTCCTTGATGCGCTCGAAGATCAGCACGTTGGCATCCACCGCGATCCCCACCGAGAGGATGAAGCCGGCGATGCCCGGCAGGGTGAGGGTGACGGGGATGAGGGCGTAGATGGCCAGGTTGAACAGGGCATAGAGGCTCAGGGCCACCACCGCCACAATCCCGGGAAGGCGGTACACAACCGCCATGAACACGGCCACCAGGACCAGGCCCGACAGGCCCGCCACCAGGCTGGAGCGGATGTTCTCGGCCCCAAGCGATGGGCCGACCGTGCGCACCTCGACGATCTTCACAGGCAAGGGCAGGGAGCCCCCCCGCAACTGGACCTCCAGGTCGCGGGCCTCTTCGGCGCTGAAGTTGCCCGTGATCGAAGCGGAACCACCGGTGATGCCGGCCACCTTGAATTGCTCGCCGACACTGGCCTCGCTGATCGAGCGGCCATCGAGGACGATACCGAGAACCCGGCCGGTGCCGGCGATCGACTGGGTCAGGGAGGCGAACTTCTCGCCCCCTTCACGATTGAAGCCAAGGGTCACCTCCCAGCCCGTTCCGGTGGCCTGCTGCTGGCGACCGGCGCTGGTGAGGTCCTTGCCGGTGATCAGCGGCGGCCCGTAGAGGCCGAGGATGCGGCGGTTGGTCTCCCGCAGCAACAGCTCGATCTGGTCGACCTCACTGCTCCCGGCTGGAACCTGGATGCCGAGCGAGGTGAGGGCCTTGGTGAGATCCTCGGGGGAAAGGGGCGGTGCTTCCGGCGGGGGGGGTGCCGAGGGGTCATCACTGGATGAAGGGGGGCGCTTGGCCCGCAGCACCGACTCGGCCTGGCGCTTGAGGGCCAGCAGGCCCCGCATCTCCTCCTCGGTGCCAGGCTTCTGGGCGCGGAACTCCAGCAGGGCCGTGCTGCCGAGGACCCGGGCCGCCTGGCTGGGATCCTGCTCGCCGGGAAGCTGCAGCACCAGCTGGTCGTTGCCCACTGCCTGGAGGGTGGATTCGGCCACTCCGAGTCCGTTGATGCGCCGTTCCAGCACGTCCTTGACGGCCTCGAGCTGCTCGGTGTCCACACGGGTGATGGCACCGGCCGGCATCACCTGGAGGGTGAGCTGGCTGCCGCCGCGCAGGTCGAGACCCAGCTGCAGGCCGTAATTGGCGAGCAGGGCGCCGGAGGCGATGGTGAGGGCGAGGATGAGGGCGAACCAGCCCTGTTGGCGTCCCATCTCAGCGTCGGCCCGCCTTCAGATCGAGCGCCGCGGCGACGATCTGGTGCGGCTGGATGATGGTGAGGTTCTCCAGATTGCCGTTGTAGGGCGTGGGGATGTCCTGGGACGACAGCCGCAGGGGCCGGGCATCGAGATCGTCGAAGCAGTGCTCGGTGATCAGGGCGATCAGTTCGGCACCGATGCCGCCCGTTTTCATGCACTCCTCCACCACCACCACCTTGTGGGTCTTGCGGATCGAGCGGGCGATGGTCTCCATGTCAAAGGGCTTGAGGCTGATCAGGTCGATCAACTCCACATCCACACCCTCGGCCTCCAGCTGTTCCACCGCCTTGAGGCAGTGGTGGCGCATGCGCGAGTAGGTGAGGATCGTGACGTCCTTTCCTTCACGAACGACCTCGGCCTGGTCGAGGGCGCAGATGTAGTCGCCTTCGGGGATGTCTTCGCTGAGGTTGTAGAGCAGGACGTGCTCGAAGAAGAGCACGGGATTGTTATCGCGGATGGCGGCCTTCATCAGGCCCTTGGCATTGGTGGGGGTGCTCACCGCCACGATCTTGATGCCGGGCACGGCATGGAAGTAGGCCTCGAGGCGCTGGCTGTGCTCGGCACCGAGCTGCCGGCCGACGCCGCCGGGACCGCGCACCACGGCGGGGATGGTGTAGTTGCCGCCGCTGGTGTAACGCAGCATCCCCATGTTGTTGGAGATCTGGTTGAAGGCCAGCAGCAGAAAGCCCATGTTCATCCCCTCCACGATCGGCCGCAGGCCGGTCATGGCGGCACCGACGGCCATGCCGGTGAAGCTGTTCTCGGCGATGGGGGTGTCCAGCACCCGGAGTTCGCCGTACTTCTCGCAGAGGTCCTTGGTGACCTTGTACGAGCCGCCGTAATGGCCCACGTCCTCCCCCATCACACAGACATGGGGGTCGCGCGCCATCTCCTCGTCGATGGCTTCGCGCAGGGCGTTGAACAGGAGAGTTTCAGCCACGGAGCGGGGGCCTTTGCGCGGCCAACCTATCTCAGCCGCCGGCGGCGAAGGTGCTGAGCAGCAGGACCGACAGGAGCATGCCGGGCAGCAACAGAACCACCAGCAGACCCAGGTCGTGGGGAGTCATGGGGGGGAAGGACGGCGGCAGTGGCAGCTTAGGAAGGCGAGTCCGCTTCAGCCGGCAACAGGCTGCGGATGAACACCAGGAACAACCCCAGGCCGATGAAGGCAAAGGTGAAGGTGGCCAGGAAGCACATCCCCACCATCAGGGTCTTCATCGCCGTGGCGATGCTCTGGGCAAAGGCCGAATCGAAGTGGGGCGGATGGGTCACATACCAGCCCACCACCCGCTGGCTGACGCCCAGGCTCAGCCAGGCCAGCAGGCCACTGGTGAGGGAGCCGGACAGGAAGCTCAGCGGTCCCTTGCGCGGCGGCGGTGTGGGTTGTTCGTCCGTCATGGTGGGGATCCATCCGTCACCAGGCTGACACCGGGCCCGCCGCAACGGCAGCACCAGGAGGCGAAACCGCAGGCGTCAAGCTCCCCCGCCAGGGCGCTCCGGGCCGCCTCGGCTGCGGCCAGGTCGGGGTAGAGGGCGTAGAGGCTCGGCCCGGAACCGCTCATGGCCACGGCCAGGGACTGGGGGCCGCGACGCAGCAGATCGAGGCCCGAGCGGACGCTCTCCACCTCCGGCGCCACCACCGACTGGAGATCGTTGCGCAGGGGTGGCAAGGGGCCGGGGTCCGCCAGGGCGGCCAGCAGGGGGCCGTGGCGCAGGGCCTGGCGCCGCTGCTCGAAGTCCGCCTCGCTCTCCAGGTAGAAGTCGCCACGCAGCTCCCGGCAGCGGCCGTAGGCCCAGGGCGTGGACACGCTGGCCTGCGGGTGCTTGAGCAGCAGCACCGCCCGCTCTGCCACCTGCTGTTGCGGCACGGGCTCCAGCCTCTCCCCACGGCCGAAGCAGAGCTGGGTGCCTCCCTCCAGGCAGAACGGCATGTCGGAACCCAGCTCGGCCGCCAGGGCGTGGAGCCTCTCGGTGCCCAGGCCCAGACCCCAGAGGGCCTCCAGACCCACCAGGGTGGCGGCCCCATCGCTCGAGCCGCCCGCCAGGCCGGCGCCGATGGGGATGCGCTTGTGCAGCGTGATCACCACCCCGAGTTCCGGCAGGCCGACCCGGGAGCGCAGCAGCTCCGCCGCCTTGACGATCAGGTTGGTGCCGTCGGTGGGCAGGTCCGCGTTGTCGCAGCGCAGCCGGATCGTGGCGTCGGCGCTGGCGCGCAGCACCAGGGTGTCGGCCAGGTCGATGCTCTGCATCACCATTGCCAGCTCGTGGTAGCCATCGGGCCGCAGGCCCAGCACCTCGAGGTGCAGGTTGATCTTGGCGGGGGCCCGCACCGTCACATCTGCCATCGGGGTCACGCTCCGCCGGATTCGGCGCTGGTGGAGCGATTCAAGCCGGTGGCGAGCGCGAGCCACTGGGAGGGTGCCAGCTCCTGGGGCCGCTGCTGCAGGTCCACCCCGGCGGCGGCCGCCAGCTCCAGCAGGGCCGGCGCCGGCAGCAGGCCCGCCAGGCTGGTGCGCAGCATCTTGCGCCGTCCGGCGAAGCAGCGCCGCAGCAGACCGTCCACCGCCAGGGCCTGGGCCTGCGGCGGCAGGGACTCCGGTGGAACGGGCTCGATCACGATCACCTCCGAGGTGACCTTCGGCGGTGGCGAGAAGCAGCGGGGCGGCACCGTGCAGACGCTGCTGCAGCGGGCCAGCAGCTGCAGGCGCACGCTGAGGGCCGAAAAGGCACTGGAGCCTGGCCGGGCCCGGATGCGCTGACCCACCTCCTGCTGCACCAGCAGCACCAGCCGCTCGAAGCGACAGGGGGCCGGCCGGCCCAGGCGGCCCACCAGCAGCTCCAGCAACGGGCCGGTGATGTTGTACGGGATGTTGGCGACCACCTTGGTGGGGATGGGCCGTTCGGGGCAGGGCAGGGCCAGTTCGAGCACGTCCCCCTCAATCAGGCTGAAGCGTCCATCGCCGCCGAACCGCTGCCGCAGGCCCACCACCAGGTCCCGGTCGAGCTCCACCGCCAGCAGGGATGCCGCCGGCGAGGCCAGCAACCGTTCGGTCAGGGCGCCCCGCCCCGGGCCCACCTCCAGGACATGGTCGGCAGCGCGCAGGTCGGCGGCGGCCACGATGCGATCAAGGATCTGGGGATCGGTGAGCCAGTGCTGCCCGAAGCGCTTGCGGGCGCGGTGGCCGCTGAAGGTCATGGAGGCGCCGACAGGTCTCCCCAGATTGCAGGGCCGTCAGGCCTGGCTAGAGGTGGAGCAGCGTTCCCCCTTCCGCCATGGCCCCCGGTTTCCAACGCAGCGGTTTCCGCCTGACCGTTGCCCTGCTGGCCGGTTGCCTCGCCCTGCTGGCGGTCCCCGCCAGGGCCGGCAGCGTCACCGCCGAATCGATCTTCGACCGTCAGGCCACCCGCCAGCAGGCCAAGAGCCAGGTGCCCAAGGGCGCCACGATCACCCGCACGGTCTGTGAGGATCTGGAGGTGGGCATGGACAACACCCGCTACCGCTGCACGGTCTTCTACACAACAGCGCCGGCCAGCCCAGCTCCAGCCACAACGGCCCCGGCCGCTCCGGCCACCAGCCAGCCCTGAGCCGGGCTCCCCAGCCCGGATCCACTCAATCGCCCAGCCGGATCCAGCGCACCGGACCCGGCGAGGGCGGCAGCGGCACCAGGGCCGCCACCTGCTCCACCGGCGTCCGCTCCCAGCGGGGGTGGGCCGCCAGCCAGCAGTTCCAGGCCCGCTCCAGCCGCTGGCGCTTGGGACGCCGCAGGGCGGCCATCCCCCCCCCGTCCAAGCGGCCGCTGCGGCGCCCCTTCACCTCCACCAGCAGCAGCCGTCCCGGCTTGTGGAGCACCAGATCCAGCTCCCCCCACCGGCAGCGCCAGTTGCGTGCCAGCAGCTGCCAGCCCTGGAGCCGCAGCAGCCGCAGCACCCGCTGCTCCGCCCAGGCTCCCTGTCGCTGGGCGGGGCTGGGGGGCATGGCGGCAAGCAGCGGCTGCTGCAGGGTTCCCGGCGGCGGTCAAGCCGGCGAGCGGCGCGCCAGGGGGCCGGTGGGGCTCAGTAGTACCGGCGGGGGTTCTGGCTGATGGCCAGCTGCACCTCCAGCAGGAACAGCAGCAGTCCCACGATCATGGCTCCCATGGCCGCCACGAACAGGGGCACCACGATGGCGGTGACATCGAGGGCCGCCACCGCGCTGATGAACAGCACCGCCACCACGGCGGCCACCAGCAGGGCGGTGACGGTGACCGCCAGGATCGCCCGGTTGATCAGGAAGGTGCGGCGCCGCTGCACCGCCAGCACCTGCTCCAGCCGCTCGCCGTCCTCGGGGTCGTGATCCGGCTTGGCCTGGATCTTCGCGAGGGCCTCCTCAATGACCCGGGTGCGGTCGATGATCCGGGCCAGCCGGGAACTGAACAGGCTCAGCAGCCCGGTGACGCCGGTGAACAGGAACACCGGCGCCACCGACAGCTGGATCGCCTTGGAGAGACCGGCCACGGAGCGTCCATCCCCCACATCCACGGACAGAAGCAGGGGTGTTATCCAGTGCATCCTGACGGGACCGCTCAGGCCTCTGGGGTGATCTGGCTCTGGAGCAGGGCCTCCAGTTCCAGATCGGAAAGGGGAGCCGACAGCTGGTAGCCCTGGCCGTGGCGACAACCGAGGGTGAGCAGCATCTGGCGCTGCCGGGAGCGTTCCACCCCCTCCACCACCACCATGATTCCGGTGGCGTCGCTGAGCCGGATCACGGCGCTGAGCATCGCCTGCTGCAGCTGGTCGTAGTCGATCGCGGAGATCAGGCTCCGGTCGATCTTGACTTCACTGAAGGGCAGCTCGGTGAGCCGCTGCAACCCCGAATAGCCAGTGCCGAAATCATCCATGGCCAGTTCGAAGCCCTGGCGCCGGAGGTCCCGCAGCTGGTTGGCGACGTGGTTCGACATCTCCAGGATGCTGCCTTCGGTGAGCTCCAGCACGATGCGTCCGGGGGTCAGCTGGTGGCGTTCCAGGGCCATCAGCAGGTCACTGCTCCAGGTGGGGTCCTGCACCTGCAGCGGCGAGACGTTGACGCAGATCTTGGCCAGCTGCAGGCCGGCCCCATCCCAGCGGTGCAGGGTCTCGAACGCCCGCTCCATCACCCAGCGCCCCAGGGACGAGATCTGGGCCGTGGCCTCGGCCACGTCGATGAAATCGGCGGGGGACTGGCGGCCCAGCACCGGATCATCCCAACGGCAGAGCACCTCGGCGGCGATCACCCGGCCGGATTCCAGCTCAATGATCGGCTGGTAGGCCAGTTCCAGCTGCTCCTGCTCGATCGCCAGGGCCAGGGGACGGGCCAGCAACTCCTGCAACTGGACGGACCGCTCCACCGGCGAGGCGATGCAGCAACTGGGGAACGGCTGGCGATGGGTCTCCTCCAGCGCCCGGGTGGCGGCCTCCAGCAGCACGCCGAATTCGTTGCCGTCGTCCGGGGCGCGGCTGATGCCCACGTTCAGCGAGGGCTCAATGACGTGCTCCAGCACCGTGGTGGGCGCCTCCAGGCTGGCGAGCAGCGCGCCGGCCATGTCCCGCACCGCGTCAATGCCCATCGCGCCCGGCACCAGGGCCAGCAGACGGTCGCCCCCCTGGCGGGAGAAGAAGCCCCCTCCCGGAAGGGCCGCCTCCAGCCGGTGGGCGATCTCCTCGATCAGGGCCTCGCAGGCGGCGATGCCCAGCCGACCACGCACCAGGTCGAGCTGCAGCACCTGGAGATGCAGCAGCACGGCCCCGTCCGCGTAGCGGGCGGACACCAGATCATCCAGGTCAGCCAGGGTCACCCGCTGGTCGAGCAGCTCCAGCAGACACCAGACCCCTTCCGTCCCGCCACTGGGCGGCAGGCGGGTGAGGGACAGGGGAATCGCCCCATCCGCCACCGGGGAGCCGGCCAGTTCGCTGCCCAGGCTGGCCACGGCCCCCTGCAGCAGCGGCGCCACCTCAGCGGCGCAGAGCCCCTGCAGGCCCCGCTGGCGCAACGCCTCCAGATCCAGACCCGAACGCCGGCAGAACGCCCCGTTCGCCGCCACGATCACCCCCTGGTCATCCGCCAAGGCCGCCGGCCGCTCGATTCTCTCCAGCAGGCCCTCGAACGCTTCGGTCCCTGATCGCTGCGAACCCCTGGGTTGGGAGTCCCTGGGTTGCAAGTCCTTGGGTTGGAGGTCCTGGGCCATCCACGGATTCGGAGAGCGAACGGGCCAGAGTTCCAGACCCGCACCACGCTAGTCGCCCTGTCCCCATCGGCACCGCTGTGGGGGCCGCGGAGGGATGCGGAGCCCTTGCCTAGGCTGAACTCCTTCGCTCCATCCCCGATGGCGAGTCCCCTGACCCCGCCCCGATTCCTGGCCCTGCTGCTGCCCCTGCTTCTGGGCGGTCTGCTGTGGCTGGCCGGCCCCCTCCCGGTGGCGGCGGCGATGGACTACGCCAAACAGGTGCTGATCGGGGCCGATTTCCACGGCGCCGACCTGCGCGGCGTCACCTTCAACCTCACCAACCTGCGCGACGCCGATCTCTCGGGGGCCGATCTGCGCGGCGCCAGCCTGTTCGGCGCCAAGCTCCAGGACGCCGACCTCAGCGGCAGCGACCTGCGGGACGCCACCCTGGATTCGGCCGTGTTCGAGGGCACCGACCTGCGCAACGCCCGCCTCGATGACGCCTTCGCCTTCAACACCAAGTTCCGCGGGGTGCGCATCGACGGCGCCGACTTCACCAACGTGCCCCTGCGCGGCGATGCCCTCACCAGCCTCTGCGCCGCCGCCAGCGGCACCAATCCCGTCAGCGGTCGCCTTACCCGCGACACACTGAACTGCAGCTGAGCCCGCCCCGATGAGCTTCGATGCCCGCAGCCGCGAGCGGCTGGAGGCCCTCGGCCGCCAGCTGCCCAGCAAGCTTCCCGCTCCGCCCCCACCCACCCCGACGGCCGGCGAGGCGGCCCCGGGCAGCCGTGCGGTCGACCGCCGCCATCCCGTCGAAACGGAGCAGGATCCCGAGAAGCTGTTCCGCGGGCTGATGGACGTCAGCGCCGAC